>JBPCQB010000126.1:0-9012 GCA_050998555.1 Thermoleophilaceae bacterium | reverse complement strand
GCGCCGGTTCCCGCAGGTCCGCCGTGCCACGCTCGGCCTACTTCGCCGCTAGCGCGCTACTAGGCCTGGCGTTCGTCGCGCTCGTCTTCGCGGGCGGGGGCGGCCTCCAGCTCGATGACATAACCCGGGTCGAGCTCCCGCTCATCGTGCTCAGCGGGCTCGTCATCGCCCTCGCCGTCCTCTACGGCCGCCGGGGGCCACTGAGCGGCGCCCTGCCGCTCGTCCTCTTCGCCGCCCTCGCCGCCCTCACCGCGCTCTCGGTGGCGTGGTCGATAGCCCCGGCCGACTCATGGGCGGAGGCCAACCGCACGCTCGCCTACCTGATGGCGTTCGGGGCCGCCCTCGTGGCCGCGCGGATGTTCCCGCGCAGCTCGGCGGTGCTCCTCAACGCGCTGATCGTGGCCCTCGGCGCCGTGGCCGTGTACGCGCTCATAACGCGGGTCTGGCCAGAGGTGCTCTCCGCGGAGGACCAGTTCGCGCGGATCTCCGAGCCGCTCGGCTACTGGAACGCGGTGGGCGCCACCGCGGCCATGTCGATCCCTCCGATCCTGTGGCTCGGCACGCGGCGATCGGGCAGCCCGCTGTGGCGCGCGCTCGCCTTCCCGCTGCTCGGGCTGGTCATGCTCACGATGCTCCTCACGCAGTCGCGCGGCTCGCTGGCCGCGGGCCTCTTCGGCGTCGGCCTGTGGCTTGCCCTCGTGCCGCTGCGGCTGCGGACGCTGCCGGTCCTGCTGATCCCCGCGGTGGTGGCCGGCGCGATCGCGGCGTGGGCGCTCTCGAAGGGGGCCTTCACGCTCGACCGGGTGCCGGGGATAGTGCGCGAGAGCGTGGCCAACGAGTTCGGACTCATGCTGGTCGTGGGCTTCGCGCTGCTGCTGCTGATCGGCCTGGCCGTCGGATTCCGCCAGGGCACTCGGACACCGTCGGTGAGGGCGCGCCGGCGCCTCGGCATCGCGCTGGCCCTCGGCGTGCTCGCGCTGCCCCTGATCGGCGTCTCCGCGCTCGCGGCGAGCGACCGTGGCCTGACGGGCACCGTCTCCTACCGCGTCGCCCAGCTCACCGGTGAGGAGACCGCGACCGCCGGCGGTCCCGAGCGCCTCACCCAGGTCTCCTCCACGCGCTCGCGCTACTGGCGTCAGGCCGGGCGGGTGTTCGAGTCGAGCCCGACACTCGGCACCGGTGCCGACACGTGGGGCATCGCGCGCCTGCGCTACCGGGTGGACCAGGTACCCGCCCAGCACGCCCACGGCTACGTCGCCCAGGTCATGTCCGACCTCGGGATCGCCGGCCTCGTCCTGTCCGGCGCGCTGCTGCTGTCGTGGCTCTACGTCGCGCTGCGCAACACGAGCCTCAATCCCCGGGCGCGCGGCCGCGAGTGGCCGGCCGACCGGGTGGGGCTCGTGGCCCTCGCGCTCGTGGCCGTCATCTTCGGCACGCACTCCGCCCTCGACTGGACCTGGTTCGTCCCCGGCCCCACCGTGATGGCGATGTTCGCCGCGGGCTGGGTGGCCGGCCTGCGTCCGCCGCGCGCGCAGGAGGACGAGGAGGCCGCCGCTCCGGCGGCCGCCGGGCCTCAAGCCGCCGCTCCGCCGGCGGCCGGCCCGCCGTCCACGGCCCATACGGCGGTTCTGCCCGAGATCGGCGGCGTGGTCGGAACGGCCGGCGAGCTGCCCGAGGCGCCCTCGACCGGCGATCGGATCAAGCTGCTCCTGCGCCGCGACGGCTGGCGGATCGGCCTTGCGCTCGGCGTCGTGCTTGCCACCGCGCTGTTCGCCTGGTCGGCCTGGCAGCCCCAACGCGCCGACGCGCTCGCCGAGGAGTCGCTCGCACTCGTCGAGGCCCGGCGGATGCCCGAGGCGGCGGCCACGGCCGAACGGGCGCTACAGGTCGACCCCCTCGCCACGAAGCCGCTGTTCAGCCGCGCCACGGTGGCCGACGCCTCGGGCAACCCCGAGCAGGCCGAGCGCCTGCTCCAGCAGGCGGTGCGCGAGCATCCGGCCGACCCGCGTCCCTGGCTGCGCCTCGGTGACTTCCAGCTCCACGTGCAGAACCGCCCCGAGGTGGCGCTCGAGACCCTCAGCGGAGCCATCTACCTCGATCCCCAGTCGCGCGCGGCCCGCTCCTACTGGCTCGAAGCGCGCGGGCGGTCGACTCCGGGCGGGGATGGGAACGGCGGGGACGGGAACGGCGGGGACGGGAACGACGAGGGCGACGGCAAGAGCACGTAGGGAGCCGTCGCGGCGCGGCGCTGGTCTCGTAACGCTCGTCACCCGTCCGTTACATCCCGGGCGGGGATCGTCGGCGAGATCGCAGTAGACCCCGGTATGCGGGGAAAGGCTGCACCTGTCGGCGAGCAGGCCGAGCGAAGTGTTACGGCTTCGGCCGTCGCCTGAAGCTCCTCGCGGAGAGTGGCACGCAGTGTGCTACCGCCGGGCCACCGCCAGCAGCGTCCCGCGGCGGCGGCGCATCCCCTCCAGGTCGAAGCCCACCTCGTCCAGCAGCCCCGCCAGCGAACGGCGGGAGAAGAACCGCAGGTGCGGGGAGAGCGGCGGGAACGTCCGCTCGAAGCCGCCGATCGCCGCTCGCAGCGCGGTCGCGCGCCCGTGGGCCGGCGTGGTCACCGCCAGCCGACCCCCCGGCCGAAGGACACGCCGCGCCTCGGAGAGCAGGAGCTGGACGTCACGGACGTGCTCGAGCGTCTCCGCGCAGAGCACGAGGTCGAACGCGCCATCCTCGAGCGGCAGCGGCGCGTCGGGGTCGAGCGACACGAGCGCCGCCCCCGGCACGCGGTGCGCCGCGCGGGCCAGAGCCACCTCGGACACGTCGGCGGCCACGATCTCCGCGGCGTCGAGCAGACGCGTGAGCCGTCCGTCACCGCAGCCGAGGTCGAGGGCGCGCTGCACGCGGCCGAGCCCGCGCACGAAGGCCGCGAGGTGCTCGGGTGGCGGCCCGGCGTCCTCGGGCACGAGCTCCCACAGCTCGTCGTCGTAGCGGCTCGACACGGGTATGCGGGCGGGGCACCGGCCAGCCCGGTCGGGACGCCGCTGCGCCCTCGGCCGTGTCCTACCGGCTACCAGGCCCCGTGTGAGCGCAGGACGGCCGGGACGGTCTTGAGCAGGATCGACATGTCGAGGAACACCGACCACCGCTCGAGGTAGAGGAAGTCGAGCCGCACGAGCTCGTCGAAGTCGAGCTCGGAACGGCCGGACACCTGCCACAGCCCGGTGATCCCCGGCAGCACGAGGTAGCGCTTGCGGTGCCAGTCCTCGAGGCGGTCGTAGTCGCGCTGGGGGAGGGGCCGCGGGCCGATGAGCGACATGTCCCCGCGCAGCACGTTGAAGAGTTGGGGCAGCTCGTCGAGCGACCACCGGCGGAGGAAGCGCCCCACGCGCGTGACGCGCGGGTCGTGACGGATCTTGAAGATCGCCCCCTGCTGCTCGTTCAGCGCCTCGAGCCCGGGCTGGCGACGCTCGGCGTCGTCGAGCATGGTGCGGAACTTCAGGCACGCGAACGGCCGTCCGCCGATCCCCGGGCGCACCGAGCGGTAGACCACCGGACCGCGCGACGTGAGCCTGACCGCGAGCGCGATCCCCGCCAGCAGCGGCGAGAGCACGAGCACCAGCCCCGCGGCCACCGCGAGGTCGAACGTGCGCTTGACGATGAAGTCGACGCCCTCGAAGACCGGCGGCTTGAGCTCGAACAGCGGAAGCGTCTGGCCGGGCACGAACTCGACCCGGTCCATGAGGATCTCCATGGTCGACGGCGCCACCCGCACCCTCACGCCGTGGGCGTGGCAGCGCTCCACCAGGTCGACGGCCTGGGCCTGCGGGAACTCCGGGTCGGCGAGCAGCACCTCGTCGATCGAGCCGAAGTGACGCTCGAGTGCGTCGAGCGAGCCGAGCGACGGCAGCCCGTTGTCGGGCTGCGGGGTGAGCGAGACGAAGCCCACCGGGTCGATCCCCACGTCGGAGTCGCCGAGCGCGTGCGCCACCGCCTGAACCTGGGCGGACGTGCCGACGAGCAGGGCGCGCCGGCGAATCCCTACTGCGCGCAGGAGCATCCCGCTCAGACGCTCGAACACCCAGCGGAAGCCGCCCACGTAGAGGATCGCGAAGAACAGCGTGCCCCAGAAGATGTAGTAGGTGTTGAAGTTCTCGCTGCCGAAGCCCTCGTCCTCGACGAGCGCGTAGAGCAGCGAGACCAGCGTGACCTGGAACAGGCCCGCCACGACGCGCGAGGAGCCGGGTCGCACCGCTCGTCCGCCGTACAGGCGCGAGCGGGCGAACAGCAGCAGGGTCACGAGGATGGCGAGCGGCGAGAAGTCGCGTGCGTAGGCCACCGACTCCATCAGCGTGAAGTCGCCGGCCGGGAGGATGGCCTCCTTGAGCGCGTGGGCGGTGAAGATCGCGAGGAACACGCCGACGGCGTCGAGCACCAGGAGCACGACGACGCGCGCGAGCCGGCGTGCGGCCTCCGCCGAGCCGTGGAGGAGCCCGGGCCGCCGCGCACGCACGTCCCGCGCGGGCAGCACCGCGGTCTCGGGAGGCGTTACCTCCCGCAGCTTCTCGACTAGTCCGTCTGCCATAAGGGGCCCCACCGGAGCCAACAGTCGGGAGGGCCAAGAGTACCGACGGCCGGGGTGACGACTCGGTTACGGGCGCGTACATGCGCCGCGCCGCGCTCGGCGCGTCCGCCATCATCGTCGTCCGTGCCCCGGCTGTCCCGATCGTCCCTCGCCCTCGCCGCCGTCCTGGGGGCGTTCGCGGGCTGCGGCAGCGGAGGATCGGACGGGGTGCCGCCGGTGCAGACCGGGTCGTACGCCGTGGGCGCAAAGGCACCCGGCCTCGTGCGCGCTCAGAGCGGCCCACGGGTCACCACCGTCGCCACCGGCCTGAACGTCCCCTGGGACATCGCGTTCCTCCCCGACGGCCGTGCGCTGGTGACCGAGCGGGCTGGGAGGGTCCGCCTCCTCTCCGCCGAGGGCCGGCTCCAGGACCGACCGGTTGCGAGCATCCCCGTGCGCCAGATCGGCGAGGGCGGGCTGCTCGGCGTCGCCGTCGACCCCGAGTTCGCGCAGAACCGCTTCGTCTACCTGTACCGGACGACCTCGAACGACATCGAGATCGGCCGCTACCGCCTCACCGAGGACGGCGGGCTCTCCGAGCAGGCCACCGTCGCGCGCGGGATAACGGTCGGGGCGATCCACGACTCCGGCCGCCTCCACTTCGGCCCCGACCGCCGGCTCTACTTCACGACCGGGGACGCCGGGCGCCCGCGCCTCGCCCAGCGGCGAGGATCGCTGAACGGCAAGATGCTGCGCCTCGACCCCGCCGAGTACCGCGGCCGCGCCGTGCGCAACGTCGCCCTGCTGCGCGGGCGCCTCGGACGCGTGCGGACGGTGGTCGAGGCACCCGACGGCACGCTGTACGCGCTGACCAGCAACCGCGACGGGCGCGGCAGCCCCCGGGCCGGCGACGACCGGATCGTGCGCATCGTGCCGCCGCGGCGCTAGCGCGCCGGTTCTGCTGCGCCCGGCGTAGCGCGGCGGTCCGTGGGACTCCACACCCCGGATGGCCCGGCGTAGCCTGATCCCATGCCCGTCGCGGTCACCCACTTCAACGATCCCGGATGCCCGTTCGGCTACTCGGCCAGCCCGGCCCTCGCGGTGCTGCGCTGGCGCTACGCCGACCAGCTCGAGTGGCGCCTCGCGACCATCGGGCTGACCGAGCGCTCCGAGCAGTACGTCGAGCGCGGCTACACGCCCGAGACGATGGCCCGCAGCGCCGTCACCTTCCGGCGCTACGGCATGCCGTTCTCCACCGCGCCCCGCCCGCGCGTGGCGGCCACCGGGCGCGCCTGCCGCGCGGTCGTGGCCACGCGGCTCTCGTTCCCCGACCGCGAGACCGCAGCGCTCCGGGCGCTCCAGCGCGCGTGGTTCACCACGACGCTCCTCCTCGACGAGGACCGCTCTATCGCCGACGTCCTCGACGCGGTGCCGGGTCTCGACGCCGCCGCCGTGGTCGCCCGCCTCGACGACGCGGAGGTGACGGACGCCTACGAGCGCGACCGCGCCGAGGCCCGTACCGCGGCCGGCGGGCCCGCCGAGCTCCAGGGCAAGACCGCGGCCACCGACGGTCCGGTGCGCTATACGGCGCCCTCGCTCCTCTTCCGCTCCGCCGGCCAGTGCCTCGAGGCCGGCGGCTTCCAGCCCCTCGAGGCCTACGACGTGCTCCTGGCCAACCTCGACCCGCGTCTCGAGCGGCGCCCGCCCGCGTCCAGCGCGGCCGAGGCGCTCGGGCACTTCCCGGACGGGCTCACCACCCAGGAGGTGGCCGCGGTCATGGGCGAGGCGCCCGACCGCGCGGCGGCCGAGGGTGGGCTGATCGATCTGGTGGTGGCGGGAGTGGCCTCACGCACGGCCGCCGGCGACGACGCCCTGTGGGCCGCGCGCACGGGGACGGCGACTTAGCTCCACCTTCTCGCGACGCACCTGTACCAGCACTGGCCGGGGGCACGCGGTCAGGCGCCCGTCGGAGCCAGCTTGTACTTCAGCCTTCCCCGGTCGTTGCGCTGGGTCACCCGGACGCTGCCCTTCAGCACTCCCCCGACGATCCTGCACTCGAAGTTGTTGCCCTTGCGGACGGCCACCCTGGGCGGACACGACACGCGTCCTGTGAGCTTGAGCGGCTTGAGGAGCTTGCGCCGGATCTCCTTCTCGACGGAGTCGGTCGAGACCACCTGACCCGGTCCCTCGGCCGGGTTCCTGCTGCCGAAGGGCTTCTTCTTCTCCGGACGGTCGGTGACGATGCCCGTGCCCTGCCAGGTGCCCGTCGAACGCGTGAGCGTGACCCGGTAGCGGTTCTCGGTCGCGCTCGAGGTGGCCCTGGCCTCGGCGTCCTTCGGCTCGGTCAGGTCGCCCTTGAGGATCACGGCGGTCACGTCGAGGGCGCCGGCGCTCTCGGGGTCGTCCTCGTCGCGGCTCGTCTCCTCGACGTACTCGATGGCCGCCCTCTCCACCGCCCGCTTCTCCTGAGCGGGCGAGTAGGGCTCCGCGCCACCGCCGCCGCGCTCCTGTCCGCAGGCGGGCGCGGCGAGGGCGAGGGCGAGGGCGAGGGATCGTCCGGCGCGGAGCGCGGAGCTACGGGCCATCTCGGGCTGTCCTTCACCGGTCGCGGACAGGTTCGGGCCGCACGCTACCTGCTCCTCCGGCCGGCGCTCAGGGGGAAAGGCCGTAGCCCTCCTTCAAGTCCGACGGCGCCGGCTCCTCGATCGGCCGGTCGGTGTCGTCGTGGAGGGCGACCGAGAAGGTGAAGCCGCCGCCGTCGAGGCCGCGAGCCGCCGCACGGCGGGCGACGGGGACGCGGAAGCTCCCCCGGGCGTCGATGGCCCGCAGGGTCCCGTCCTCCCGGGCCACGTGGACGTCGGCGGACGCTCCCCTGAGGGCGAACGCGAGGCCGCGACGCTCGGAGGGCGTGGGCAGGACGTCGGTGGGCGCCACCAGGCCCGCGCCGGGAACGCGGCCCGCCGCCCCGATGAGATCGTCGAGTAGGAGGTCGAGGCGAAGGGACGTACGGAAGCGCTCGGTGGGCGCGCCGGCGGCGACGCCCTCCCCTCGGCGGCTGACGTCGTGGAACCAGCGCCGAGGACGGAGCGGCGGCGAGCCGGCGGCCGCGGGCTGCGGTGTTGCAAGGAGGCCGGCGACTACGGCGTCGACGAGAGGCCGGCTCACGTCGTAGCTCGTGCCGTCGACGGTGACCACGGCGCGCCGTCCGGCGGCGACCACGCGAGCGTCGACGGTCCGGCCGGGGGCCTCTCCGCGTATCCGCCAGTCGAGCTCGGGGGGTCGGTCGCGGCCGCGAGCCCTGATCGGGCCGTCGAGGCGGAGGGTGAGCGCCTCGCGGCCCGTCGGGGTCGAGCTCGTCTCGGCCCACGCGTCAAGGACGAGCGCCACCCGCGCGGAGGGAATCGGCCGTTCGAAGGCCTCGTCGAGCGCGCTCCGCGCGTCGGTCTCGGTCCAGACCGCCCAGGAGACGGCAGCCAGCGCGACCGTCCCGAGGACGGCGAGGAGGCCGGCGGCGGCGAGGAGCGGCCGGCGCCGCGGGGCCCCGGAGTCGCCGGTGGGACGCACCGAACGTGGTGGGTGCCCGAAGTCGCCGGGAGAACGCACGGAACGTGACAAACGACCCCGGAGGCGCACTGGATCGCGCACGCTCGCACAAAGAGCGCTCGTCGGGGGAGCCTCCGGCGGCCGCGGGCGGCATATTGGCGGGGCATGGCGCCGCTCGGACCTGCACGGCACGCCCCACGTGGCCTTCCGAAGGACGTCAGTCGCGCTCTCCACGATGGCGATGGACGGCGCGACGCACGTCTCGAGCGACCGCCCGTGCGTCGAGTTAGCCAGGTCGGTGCGGATCGGGAGATCTCGCGGCTCGCTTCGATCCAGCGCGGCGTCGTCACACGAGAGCAGTTGGTCGCGCTCGGTCTGGGCCGCGGTGCCATCGATCACCGCTTGGGCGCGGGACGGCTGCACCCCATCCATCGAGGCGTCTACCTGGTCGGACATCCGGTGCCCCCGCCGCTCGCCACCGAGATGGCGGCCGTACTGGCGTGCGGCCACGGCGCCGTCCTCAGCCATCGGTCGGCCGCCCGGTGCTGGTCGCTGCTGGCCGCGTCAAGCGGTGACGCCGACGTGACGGTGCCCGGGCGCAACGGTGGCCGTCGGTCGGGCATACGCGTCCACCGATCCCGACCGCTCGATCCGTGCGACGTCGCCCGGCGGCACGACCTTCCGGTCACCACCCCGGCACGTACGCTCCTCGATGTCGCCGAGGTGCTCGAGATGCGCGACCTCGAGCGCGCGCTCGACGAGGCCCTCGTGCGGCGGCTGATCGACCGCCGGCGGCTGCTCGCCGCCCTCGCCCGCGCCCCGGGCCGGCACGGAGCGGCTCCTCTCAGGGCGCTCCTCCGCCGCGACGGCGGACCGACGCTCACCCGATCCGAGGCCGAGGAGCG
>JBPCQB010000168.1:0-5761 GCA_050998555.1 Thermoleophilaceae bacterium | reverse complement strand
GCGGTACGCGGCTGAACACGCCGATCAAGCCCGTGCTCGACCTCGACGCCGATCGACTCGTCCTGCTCGCCACCGACTCGATCAAGCGCAGCCGCGTCGCGCCCGTGGACGAGCCCGAAGGTATGCCCGACTTCTCGGAGGGAGCGGTCGAGCTGCTCCAGGCCACGTTGGTGGATCCGCTCATGCACGACGTGCGGATGCTCGGGAAGATCAACCTCCTGGCCGTGGACGGCGGCGGCTCCTCGGGCGTCGACCGCTACCAGGAGGCTCGCGGCAAGCGGCCCTACCGGCCGATCCCGTACATGTTCGTCGCGCCGTCCTCTCGGGGCGCGCTCGGCCGCCGTGCCACCGAGGTGTTCCGCGACCGCTACGGGGGTCTCAAGGGCCTTCGCTCACCGGACCTCGCTCTTCTCACCCGCCTGCTCGGGGGAGAGGGACACTCGCACGGCGAGCTCCTCTCCTATCTGTTCTTCGAACGCGAGTTCGTCGACGAGCTGATCGAGATGGGCCGAAGCGACGCAACGTCATGGCTCGAGGGGGTGGACGGGCCCGAGGCGCCGTGGTACCTCGACCCCGTGGACCAGCTGCTCGGCGGTACGGCGTAGTAGCGCCTTCGGCGGGCCGCTCCTCGAGCCGTTGCGCACCTTCCGCGACATAGAGTCGCTGCGGCGGGCAGGCCGCCCGCCGCTTATGATCGCGGCATCAGGTTCCTGCGCCATATCGCCCGCGAGTATCTCCTCCACCGCCTGGACCGCGGCCGGCGGCATCGGGGTTCGCACGGTCGCTGGGGCTCGCCCCGGCGGGCCCGGTTCTTCACTCCGGTCCGCCATCACCGTAGGCGCTCGAACGTCCAGGTCGGTGGGTGCTGTCTTCCCATCCCTCTCGGAGTGCTCGCTACGTTCGGCGTCGGGGCTCTGGCGGCGGCACGAAGACGGACCTAGCGCGATGTTGTTCTTCTCGAATCGGATCGGCTGCCTCACGTCGATCCTCATCTCGGTCGTGGGCACCCTCATCCTGCTCGTGCTGACCGGGGTCATCCGCCTGTTCTAGGTCGGTCGGCCGGCGGGCGGAGCGAACGCACGCGCAGAGCTCGAGCCGAGGCTATCGTCGCGGCCATGACTCCAAGCAATCACTCCGCCGCTTCAAACGAGAAGCTCCTCCAGTACCTCCACGAGGCGCACGCCACCGAGCTCGCGCTGACGCGAACGCTCGAGGCGCACATCGCGATGACCCCGCATGGCTCCTACCGCTCGGGCCTCGACAAGCACCTGGCCGAGACGCGCGACCACGCGGCCAGGATCGAGCGCAGGCTGTCGGAGCTCGGTGACTCCCGGAGCATCCTGCGCACCGGCGTCGGACTGGCCCAGGGCTTCATAGGGCAGGCGCTCGCCCTCTCGAAGGGCCCGGTCGACCTGGTACGGGGCAACGCCGGCGAGGAGAAGCTCCTCAAGAACGCCAAGGACGAGTGCGCGACCGAGGCCCTCGAGATCGCGACCTACGACGCGCTCGAGCACCTCGCTCGCTATGTGGGCGACGAGCAGACCGCCAAGCTCGCGGCGAGCATCCGCGCCGACGAGGAGCGCATGCTGGCGAAGCTGCGCGCCGAGCTGCCCAAGCTCACCGAGGCCATGGCGCGGTCGGAGATCGGCGGCGAGCCGAGCTACGACGTCTCGACCACGGGCGCGGCCGACGCCGTCCGCGCGGGCGGGAAGAAGGCGCGCGAGACGGCCAAGCGCGCGGACGCGAGCGGTCGAAAGGCGGCACGCCAGGCCCGCAAGGTGCCGGGCGTCGCGCAGGTCGAGGGCCAGGTCAAGGGGGCGGTGGCCGACGAGGCCGATATCCCCATCGCCGACTACGACAAGCAGAACGCGGCCGACATCGTCGCGCGGCTTCCGGAGCTCTCGCAGATCGACCTCGCCAAGGTCGACTCCTACGAGCGAAAGCACGCCGGTCGCAAGGGCGTGCTCGAGAAGGTCAACTCCCTACGCGGGGATGAGCCGTGGCCCGGCTACGACGAGCTGACGGCCGATGAGGTCCGGCAGGCCCTGGGCGGGCTCGAGGAGAAGCGGGTCTCGGAGATCCGCGACTACGAGCGCAGGCACAAGGGTCGCAAGCAGGTCCTCGAGGCCTCGGAGCGGGAGCTCGCCGAAGCCTGAGTACACAGGAGCCTGCTCCGCGCCGGTCCTTCGCCTGGACGTCGCGGGGCAAGGCTCACTGCTTCGCGTCGATCACGGCGATGTAGCGGTTCGAGGCGGGCGGCGAGGGCCCCCTGCCGCGCCGGGCCCGTCCGGCTGCTATCCACCCTGCCACCGCATGGCCAAGTTCCTCCTGCGCCGGCTGGCGAGCTCCATCGTGCTGGTGGCCATCGCGGCCAGCCTCGCCTACGTGCTGGCCGCGGCCAGCCTCTCACCGCGGTCGAACTTCGAGGGGCGTAACCCGCCGCCGCCCGCCGCGGTCGTCGAGCGCGAGCTCGACGCCCGCAACCTGAACGACCGGACGCCGATCCTCGAGCGCTACGGCACGTGGGCGGCCGCCCTCGTGCGTCTCGACTTCGGTGAGTCCTGGGACGGGACCTCGGTGAACGCCGAGATGGCCCGTAGGATCGGGGTGAGCCTGCGACTGCTGATCATCGCCACGATCCTCGGCTCGGTCCTCGGCGTCCTGGTCGGGGCGTGGGGGGCGGTCCGACAGCACCGCTTCAGCGACCACGCGGTCACCTTCGCCTCGTTCGTCATCCTCTCGACGCCGGTGTTCGTGCTCGCCGTGCTGCTCGAGATCGCCGCGGTGGGCGTGAACGAGGCGGTGGGCGCCAGCGTGTTCGAGTACACCGGCGAGTTCACGCCCGGTCTCGAGGGCGGGTTCTGGACGCAGGCAGTGGACCGCATGCAACACCTCGTGCTGCCCACGCTCACGCTGGTCCTCGCCCAGATCGCGATCTTCTCCCGCTACCAGCGCAACGCGATGCTCGACGTGCTCGGCTCCGACTTCGTCCGCACCGCGCAGGCCAAGGGTCTGCGCCGGCGCACGGCGCTCCTCAAGCACGCACTCCGCACGGCGCTCATCCCCTCGGCCACCTTCTTCGCCTACAACTTCGGCCTGCTGCTCACCGGGGCCACCTTCATCGAGACGATCTTCGGATGGCACGGGATGGGCGAGTGGTTCATCGAGTCGGTGACGCGCAACGACGTGAACGCCGTGGCCGCGGTGTCGTGCTTCGCCGCCGTGCTCGTGCTCTTCGCCGGTCTGCTCTCGGACCTCGCCTACGCCGTGCTCGATCCCCGCATCCGGGTGGGGGCCTGACCGGTGTCGGTACCCAGCGAGCAGCTCATGCGCGGGCAGGCCGATGAGCGCCCCGGCGGCGGCCCTCCGCTCGACGAGACGCGCGTACCCTCCCGGTGGGGCGTCGTGCTGCGTCGATTCCTCGGGCGGCGCCTGGCGCTCGCCGGGCTCGTGGTGCTCGCCCTGCTCTTCGTGCTGGCGTTCGTCGGGCCCTACCTCACGCCGTGGACCTACACCGACAAGGACTACGCCGCCTTTCTGAGCGGTCCGTCGACCGATCACTGGTTCGGTACGACGCAGACCGGTGGTGACGTCTACGCGCTCACCGTGCGCGGGATGCAGAAGTCGCTGATCATCGGGCTGCTGGTGGCGCTCTTCTCCACGGGCCTGGCCGCGCTCGTGGGTTCGTTCGCGGGCTACTTCGGAGGGTGGGTGGACCGTACGCTGATGTGGATGGTCGAGCTGCTGCTCGTGCTTCCGTCCTTTTTGCTCGTGGCCATCCTCTCGCCGCTCTTCCGCGGGCGCACGTGGCTTCTGTTCGTGGTGCTGCTCGCCGCGTTCCTATGGATGGTCACCGCCCGGATCGTGCGGGGGATGACGATCTCCCTGCGCGAGCGCGAGTACGTGCTCGCCGCGCGCTACATGGGCCTGTCGGGGCCGCGGATCATCTTCCGGCACATCCTCCCGAACATCTCCTCGCTGCTGATCATCGACGCGACGCTCAACGTGAGCGCGGCGATCATCGCCGAGACCGGCCTCTCCTACTTCGGCTTCGGCGTACAGCCGCCCGACGTGTCGCTCGGCACCCTGATCGCGGACGGCACCAACTCGGCGACCACGTTTCCGTGGCTGTTCGGCTTCGCCGCCGGGCTGCTCGTGCTCATCGTGCTCTCGGTGAACCTGGTGGGCGACGGGCTGCGCGACGCGCTCGACCCGAGCTCCGGAGCGTGACCCCGGCGACCGACCCGCTGCTCGCCGTACGGGGCCTGTCGGTGACGTTCCCGGCCGCGGCGGGGGACGTCCGCGCCGTGCGCGAAGTGGACTACGACCTCGCGCGCGGGGAGGTGCTCGGGATCGTCGGGGAGTCCGGCTCCGGGAAGTCGGCCGCCGCGATGGCGGTCATGGGCCTGCTGCCGGCCGGTGCTCGCGTCGAGGGCTCGGTGCGCCTCGACGGCGAGGAGCTGGTGGCGCTCGAGGACCGGGCGCTGTCGCGCCTTCGCGGTCGACGGATCGCGATGGTGTTCCAGGACCCGCTGTCGGCGCTCACGCCGGTCTACCGGATAGGCCAGCAGGTGGCCGAGGCCGTGCTCGCCCACGACGACGTCGCCCGGGGCGAGGCCCGCCGGCGCGCCGTCGAGCTGCTCGAGCTCGTGGGCATCCCCGGCGCCCACCAGCGGATGGGCGCGTTTCCCCACGAGCTCTCGGGCGGCATGCGCCAGCGGGTGATGATCGCGATGGCCATCGCCAACGACCCCGACGTGCTCATCGCCGACGAGCCCACCACCGCGCTCGACGTGACCATCCAGGCCCAGGTGCTCGAGGTGCTGCGCACCGCCCGGGAGGCCACCGGGGCGGCGATCGTGATGATCACCCACGACCTCGGGGTGGTGGCCGGGTTCGCCGACCGGGTGGCGGTGATGTACGCGGGCCGCCTGGTGGAGCAGGGTGGCGTCGACGACGTCTACGAGCGCCCGCGGATGCCCTACACCATGGGCCTCCTCGGCTCGATCCCGCGGGTGGACGAGTCCGGCCGCCGCCCGCTGGTGCCCATCGCGGGCGCGCCGCCCTCGTCGGCTCACCTGCCTCCGGGGTGCCCGTTCGCGCCGCGCTGCCCGCTCGTCTTCGAGCGCTGCCACCAGGAGGAGCCGGTGTTGGCCGCGGTCGGTGGTCGCCCACAGCTCGCCGCGTGCCACCGCGCGGGCGAGATCGAGGCGGGTGGGCTCGCGCCGGCGGAGGTCTACGCGGTGCCTTCGAGCGCCCCGGCCTCGGGTGCGGCCGGCGCGCGCAACGGTCGGCCCCAGGTGCTGGGCGTCGAGGCCCTCGTCAAGCACCACCCGCTGCTGCGGGGCGCGGTGTTCAAGCGCCAGGTGGGCACCGTCCGTGCGGTGGACGGGATATTCCTGACCGTGCGCGAGGGCGAGACCCTCGGCCTGGTCGGCGAGTCCGGCTGCGGCAAGACGACCGCCCTGCTCGAGGTCCTCGAGCTGACGCGCCCGCAGGGCGGGCGCGTGGTGGTGCTCGGCCGCGACACCGCCGAGCTCGACGCCGGGGAGCGCCGCGCGCTGCGCCGCGAGGTGCAGGTGGTCTTTCAGGACCCACTCGCCTCGCTCGACCCGCGCCTGCCGGTGAGCGACGTCCTGGCCGAGCCGCTGCGCACCCACGGGGTGGCTCGGGAGCGCGTCGAGGAGCGCGTCCGGGAGCTCATCCGCCTCGTCGGCCTCGAGCACCAGCACCTCTCCCGCTACCCCCAGCACTTCTCCGG
>JBPCQB010000138.1:0-10795 GCA_050998555.1 Thermoleophilaceae bacterium | reverse complement strand
GCGGCTTCGTGGTCACCGCGGTCCCACGCGGCGAAGGCGGCGTCGTGCTCGTCGCCGTTCATCGAGAGCCGCGCGCGGGCGGCGAGGCCCGCGGCCAGGAAGTCGCCCGGGAAGCCCTCGGCCACGGTGAGCGCCTCGCCGGCCTCTCCGCGGGCGAGCAGGATGAGCGCCAGCGCTCGCGCCGCCTCGGCCTGCCGGGGATCGAGCTCGAGCGCCCGGCGTAGCGACGCCTCGTCGCCCTCGCCGACCGCCCGAGCCGTGAGCTCCTCGGCCTCGGAGGGAACCAGCGCGTCGAAGAAGCGCTCGACCTCGGAGGGGCCGACGGCGCCGGTGAACTCGCTGGCCACCTGGCCGTCGCGGAAGGCCTTGACGGCGGGGATCCCCTGCACGTGGTAGGTGCGCGCGAGGCCCTGGTTGCCGTCGACGTCGACCTTGGCGAGGTCGACCTTGCCGTCGCGGGCGGTGGCCGCCCGCTCGAGCGCGGGGCCGAGCTGGCGGCAGGGACCGCACCACTCGGCCCAGAAGTCCACCACCACCGGCACCTGGGCCGAGCGGTCGATGACGCGCGCCTGGAAGTCCGCTTCGGTGACGTCGAGGATCACGCCTCCGAGGATATTCCGGTCCTTACGAGCCGCGAGCGCGACCGCCCCGAAGCCCGGCCGCGAAGGCTCCGGTCAGGACTCGGCGATCTCCACGGACTCGACGACCACCGGCTGGGTGGGCTGCTCGGAGGCGTCGCCGAGCATGCCGATGCGCTCCACGACGTCCATCCCACTCGTGACCTTGCCGAGCACCGCGTACTCGGGGGGCAGGCCGGCGTCGTCGGCGGTGACCACGTAGAACTGGCTCCCGGACGTCCCGGGGTCCTCGTCCTCGGCCTTGGCCATGGCCACGACGCCCTTCCCGTAGGTCGCGTCCGAGGGCGGGCGGTCCTTGGTCTTGTATCCGGGACCGCCGGAGCCGGTGGCCGTGGGGTCGCCACCCTGGATCACGAAGCCCGGGACGATGCGGTGAAAGACGGTGTCCTTGAAGTAGCCGTCCCGTGCGAGCGCCGCGAACGACGCGGCGGCCTTCGGGGCGGCCTCGGTGTCGAGCTCGAACGCGAAGTCGCCGCAGTTGGTGCGCACGGTCGCCGTGTAGGTGGCGTCCTCGTCGAGGGCCTCCTCGGGGGCCTTGCGATCCGCGTCCTCACGCGGGGCGGGCGCCTGCACCCTCTGGCAGCCGCCCGTGCCGGCGGCCGGCGGCCGCTGCTGCTCGGAGGGCGCCGGCGGGGGCGCGGGCGACTCCTGCGCTCCGCACGCCGCGAGCAGGAAGAGGCCGAGGAGCGTGGCTATGAGGCGGAGTGAGCGCACCGGCGCGGGACTGTAACGAGGGCGATGGTGGCGCGGCTCAGGCGAGCGCCGGCGCAGGCACCCCCGCGCTGGTCCACGTGTTGGCGCCGACGTGATGGTGGTAGCCCCCGGCCGACAGGAAGAGCGCACCGGGATAGCTGCGAACCGTGACGTCGAACCCGAGCACGTCGGCGTAGAAGGACTCCGTCTCCGCGAGGTCGGCCACGCTCAGGTGCACGTGGCCCATCACGGTCCCCGGGGGCATGCCGTCAGGACCGTCGCCAGCGGGCAGCTCCGCCATCACGGCGTCGAGGTCGAGCGCCAGGGTGGACATACGCACCTCGCCGCCGGTGTGCTCCCACTCCTCCCGGGGACGGTCGCGGTATATCTCGATGCCGTTTCCCTCCGGGTCGTTCAGGTAGAGCGCCTCGCTGACCAGATGGTCCGAGGCGCCGGTGAACCTGCCTCCCGCGCCGGTCACGCGGCGAACCGCGCGCGCCAGTTCCGCGCGGGAGGGCACGAGCAGGGCGAGGTGGAAGAGCCCCGAGCTCCATCGGGGGGGCGGGGGCGCCTGGCTCCTCGACGAGCTCGACGAGCGGCCGGCCGGCCTCGACCCCGAGACGCATCCGACCCTCCGAGCGCTCGACCGCCCCCAGTCCGACCGCGCGCTCGTAGAAGCTCGCGACCGCGTCGAGGTCGGAGACCGTGAGCGAGACCGCGCCGAGAGCGATGTCCGCCGGGAGGGAGGTCTCCTCAGCCGTCGCGCTCACCCCTCGAGCTTGGCACGGGCGTCCAGGGAGGCTGGCATGCTCACCGCGTGGAGCTGTCCGACATCGCCCGCCGCTACGACGGCTTCGTGCTCGATCTCGACGGGTGCGTCTACGTCGGCGGGGAGGCCACGCCCGGCGCCCCGGAGGCGATCCGGGCGCTGCGGGAGGCCGGCAAGGGCGTCGTCTTCGCCACCAACGACCCGCGGCACGTGGTGGAGGACTACGTGCGCCGGCTGTGGGGAGTCGGTGTACGGGCATCGACGAGCGACGTGGTGACCGTCGGCGCGGCGACTCAGCATCTGCTCGCCGAGACCCGCTCCGGCGAGACCGCCTTCGTGATCGGCACCGCGGCCATGTGCCGCCACGTCGCCGACGCGGGCCTCGAGGTGGTGAACGGCACGGACGTCGCCTCGCGCGCGGCGGTGGTCGTGGTCGGCGGCACCGACGACCTCTGCTACGACGACCTGCGCCATGCGACGCTCTCACTGCGCAGCGGTGCCGCCTTCGTGGCCGCCGGGCGCGACTCCACCTACCCGATGCCCGACGGCCTCTGGCCGGGGACCGGAGCCATCGTCGTCGCTCTCGAGTACGCGAGCGACCGGACGGCGGAGGTCGTGGGAAAGCCCGAGCCCGGGCTGATCCGCACGGCGGTCGACCGGTTGGGCGCCGGGCGCGTGCTCGTGGTCGGCGATCGCCTCGACGCCGACGTGACCGCCGCCCATGCCGCCGGGCTCGACGCCGCGCTGGTGCTCACCGGTGCCACGACGCGGGAGGAGGGCGAGCGCGCGCTCGAGGGCGCCACCGGGGACGCGCCCCGGCCGCTCGCGGTGGCGGAATCGCTCGCCGATCTCGTCACGTGCGCCGGGCCGAGTGACCCGAGCCGGTCCTGATCCTCGTGGCCCGCAAGACCCACCACAAGCACTCCTCGTCGAAGGGATACCGCCGTCTCCTGGACGATCTGGCGGCCCTCGACGGGGTCCACCGGGTGGCCACCGGCCGGGTGAAGCCGCGGATGGGCTCGGGCCGACCCGTGGCCGAGATCTCAAAGGTCCGCCGCGTCGATTCGGGGCTCTCGATCACCATCAACACCGACGGCGCGATCGTCGACGCCTACGTGGTCACCGACCGCCCCGATGAGGTGGCGGCGGCCATGGGCGAGCGGGGCTGGACGTCCTCGTAGTCGACGCCGAGGAGCGCCGCCGCGTCGGGCGTGACCTCGAGGCCGGCCTCGGCGGCGGCGTGCAGGCCCGCGGCGGGGTCGATACCGCGCGCCTCGTGGAGGTGCGCCGCGCATACGGCGGCCACGAAGTCGGTGCGCAGGTCACCGTGCACGGCCACCGCCCCGGCGCGACGCAGCTCGCGTCGCAGCAGGGGGACCAGCTCCTCGAGGGCTTCGGCGCCGGCGGCCGCGGAGGCGACCGGAAGGTGGTGCCACTCGAGCCCCGCGCTCTCGTAGTCCGCGATCCCGTGGCGGGTGCGCATGGTCGAGACCACGAGCCGCACGCCCCCGGCCGTCAGGTACTCGATCTCCGCGGCTCGTCGTTCGCTTCGGTGGCTGCGGCCTCCCCCGCCCGGTCGCTCGAGCGCGCACAGCTTCCGCGGGCGCGCCCACCAGATCCTCCTCGGCCTCGTCATCGACCCCTCCCTCCCGTCGCGTTGCGAGGCCGTCTCACCCACCTTCGGCCTCTTAGACTCGTAAGGCCCGATGGCGTGGATCTCGCCCCCATGTGCCACCTCTTCGGCTGCGTAGCCCCGCGGCCGGTCGCCATCCGGCAACCGGCCTCGCCCGCCGGCGGGCGGTAGCCCGCTCCGTGCCGGGCCCGCCCGCGCCCGCGCGGCGCTTCGCGCTGCTCGTCAACCCGGCCGCGGCTCGCGGCCGCGCGCTGCGCGCGGCCCCGATGGTGCGGGCGGAGCTCGACGCGCTGGGGGCGGAGAACCGCCTGGTGGTGAGCTCGAGCATCGAGGACGCCGTCGAGGAGGCGGGGCGGGCAGCAGCGGCGGGCGAGAGCGTGATCGCCATCGGCGGCGACGGGTTCGCGGGCCCGGTGGCCGGGGCGCTGCGCGGCACCGACGGCGCCCTCGCCGTGGTCCCGGCGGGTCGGGGGAACGACTTCGCGCGCGTGCTCGGCGTGCCGAGCGACCCCCGCGCGGCCGCTCGTCTGGCCGTGGTGGGCAAGGAGCGGCTGCTGGACGTCGGTACCGTCGACGGCCGGCCGTTCCTCGGGATCGCCAGCGTGGGCTTTGACTCCGACGTCCAGGACATCGCCAATCGCGTGCGCCTCGGTGGCAGCCTCGTGTACCTGTACGCCGCCCTGAGGGCACTGCGGGGCTGGCGCCACGCCACCTTCGAGGCGTGCGTCGACGGTGAGGTGCTGCGCGTGACCGGGTATGCGCTGGCCGTCGCCAACTCCGGCGTGTACGGCGGCGGGATGCGCCTGGTGCCCCACGCCCGCCTCGATGACGGGCGCCTCGACGTACTGCTCGTAGGTGCGCACCCGAAGCTGCGCTACCTGGCGTCGCTTCCGAAGGTGTTCCGCGGCACCCACCTCGACGGCGACGTCCCGGCCCGGCTGGCGAAGGGCGTCACCGTGGAGGTCGACGCAGACCGCCCCTTCGCGGTCTACGCCGACGGCGACCCGATCGGGGAGCTCCCGGTGACGGTGGCGGTCGAGCCGCGCTGCCTGCGGACGATCGTGCCCGCCGGGCGATGATCCTGCGCGCGAAGGTGGCGCTCGCCCGCGCGGCACGGGTGGCCGCCCGGCGCCTCGGACGCGGGGGCACGACCGCTCCGGGCCGCGTGCTGCTGGCGCTCGAGCCCGACGCCATCGAGCGCCTCGGAGGCCGGCTGGCCGAGGGCGCGGTGCTCGTGTCGGCCACCAACGGTAAGACCACCACGTCCGGGCTCCTCGCCGGCATCCTGCGTCACGCCGGCCGTCAGGTGGTGCACAACCGCGCCGGCTCGAACATGCACTGGGGCGTCGCGACCGCGCTTCTCGACGCCGGTCGCGATCCGCGCGAGCTCGGGCTGTTCGAGGTCGACGAGGGGTGGCTGCCCGCGGTGGCCTCTGCGCTTCACCCGCGCGCGCTCCTGCTGTCCAACCTCTTCCGCGACCAGCTCGATCGCTACGGGGAGCTCGAGACCATCGCCGACCGGTGGGCGTCGGTCGTGGCCGACGCTCCGACCGGTACCGCGCTCGTCCTCTGCGTCGATGACCCGCTGATCGCCGACCTCGGGCGTGGCCGTGAGCGCGTGACGGGGTTCGGGATCGAAGACGACTCGATCGCCCTGCCCGGGATGCAGCACGCCGCCGACTCGAAGCACTGCCGCCGGTGCGGACACGCCTACCGCTACGAGGTGGCCTACCTCGCCCACCTCGGTCGCTACCGCTGCCCGAACTGCGGACGCGAGCGCCCGCGGCCCGCCGTGGCGGCGCGCGAGGTGCACCTCCGCGGGATGAGGGGCACCGACCTGGTGGTGGACACGCCGGCCGGCGAGCTCCGCGCCTTTCTACCCCTGCCCGGCGTCTACAACGTCTACAACGCGCTCGGCGCCGCCGCCTGCGCGCTCGAGCTCGGTGCCTCCCTCGACCACGTCCGGGCCGGGCTCGAAGGCGTGACCGCGGCGTTCGGCCGGACCGAGCGGGTCCGCGTCTCCGGTCGCGACCTCGCGATCCTCCTCGTCAAGAACCCGGCCGGGGCCAACGAGGTCCTGCGCACGCTCCTCCTTGAGGAGGAGCGGATCGACCTGTGGATAGCGCTGAACGACGGCATCGCCGACGGCCGCGACGTCTCCTGGATATGGGACGCCGACTTCGAGCTGCTCGCCGGCCGCGTCCGGCGCGTGACCTGCTCGGGCACCCGTGCGGAGGAGATGGCCCTGCGGCTGAAGTACGCCGGCGTGGCCGCCGAGGCGGTGGTGGAGCGCGAGCTCGGAGGCTCGCTCGACCTGGCGCTGGCCGACGGGGACGGCGCTCCGCTCTACGCCCTCCCCACCTACACCGCGCTGCTCGAGCTGCGCGACATCCTCGCCGAGCGTGGCGCCGCACGACGGTGGTCGGAGTGAGCTCCGCCGCCGCACGCCTCGACGACGTCGTGGCCTGGCACGACGTGGAGTGCGCCTCCTACGAGGCCGACTGCCCGCTGTGGCGCGAGCTGGCCGCCGAGCGTGGCGGCCCGGTGCTCGACGTCGGCTGCGGTACGGGGCGGGTGGCCCTCGACCTCGCCGCCCAGGGCCACGAGGTGACCGGAGTGGACTCCGACGCCGACCTCGTCCACGCCCTGTCCACGCGGGCCCGAGCCGCGGGATTGCCGGTGCGGACGCACGTCCTCGACGCCCGCTCGATCGATCTCTCCGGGCGGCGCTTTGCGCTCGCGATCGCACCGATGCAGGTGGTCCAGCTCCTCGGCGGCGAGGACGGGCGCGCGGCGATGCTCGACCGGGTCCGCGCCCACCTCGTCCCCGGTGGCCTGCTCGCCGTGGCCCTGGCCGATCCGTGGGAGGGCACGACCGTCGCCGACTCGGAACCCCCGATGCCCGACATCCGCGAGGAGGGCGGCTGGGTGCTCTCCAGCCGTCCGGTGGCGGTGCGCCCCGAGGGCGAGGCGGTGGCCATCGAGCGCCTGCGCCAAGCGGTCGCGCCCGGGGGCGAGCTGTCGGAGTCACTCTTCACGATCGTGCTGGACCTTTTCCCTCCTCGGGCGCTCGAGTCCCTGGCCGCCGTCCGCGGATACCGCGTGCTGCCCGCCCGCCGGATCCCGGAGACCGGTGACTACGTGGGCTCGACCGTGGTCATGCTCGAGGCCGAGGGATGAGCCCGACCGGCGTCCTCAGGGTCTGTGCGCTGTACCCCGACCTCATGAACATCTACGCCGACCGGGGCAACATCGCCGTGCTGCGGGCCCGGTGCGAGTGGCGCGGGATCGGCTTCGAGCTCGCCGCGTCGGGCCTCGGCGAGCCGCTCGAGGAGGCCGCCCACGATCTGTTCTACATCGGCGGTGGACAGGACCGCGACCAGGTGGCCGTGGCCCGCGACATGGTGGCCACCAAGCGGGACGCGATCCACCGCGCGGTCGACCGCGGCGCCGCTCTGCTCGCCGTCTGCGGCGGCTACCAGCTCCTCGGCACGAGCTACGCCCTCGGCGAGGAGGAGCTCCCGGGCGTCGGACTCGTGGACCTCCGGACCGTGCGCGAGGACGGGCCGCGGCTGATCGGAAACTGCGCGATCGAGGCCGACCTCGGCGGCGGGTCGCGCATCGTGGCCGGGTTCGAGAACCACGGCGGGCGCACCCATCTCGGCCCGGGGGTCGAGCCGCTCGGCCGCGTGCTGCGGGGCCACGGAAACAACGGCGTCGACGGCACCGAGGGCGCGCGCGTGGCCAACGCGTTCGGCACCTACCTCCACGGGCCGCTGCTGCCGAAGAACGCCTGGCTCGCCGACCACCTGATCGAGCTGGCGCTCGGGATCGAGCTCGCGCCGCTCGACGACCGCCTCGAGGACGCGGCGCACCAGAGCGCGCGGCGGGCGGCCGGGGTGTAGAGGGTGCCGATACCGCTAGAACTCAGGCCGTGACCGAGACCGCCCCGATCCGTCATTCGCTGGTCGGGATCTCGCCCAAAGCCTACGAGCACCCGGCCGATCGTGCGGCCACCGCCGCCCTCGCCTCGATCCCGATGATGGACGCCGTCGTTCGCAAGCTGATCGAGCTCGGCTACGAGCGCGCCCTCCGCGACAGCCTCCTCGGCAACGCGATCAAGATCGGCCCCGACCAGCTCCCCGAGGTCTTCGAGACGTTCGAGGAGGCCCAGCGCACGCTCGACATGCCCGAGCGCTACGACCTCTACGTCACGCAGATGCCGTTCGCGAACGCTGGGGCGATCGGGGCGGGAAAGCCGGTGGTGGTGGTCAACTCCGGGCTCGTGGCCCTGCTCGACGCCGACGAGCTGAAGACCGTGCTCGCCCACGAGGTGGGCCACATCCTCTCCGACCACGTGCTCTACCGGACGGCGCTGATGATCCTCATGAGCGTCGGGGAGGCGGTGAGGCTCCCGCTGCTCGGCAGCCTGCCGCTGATGGCGGTGCGCTCGGCGCTGCTCGAGTGGTCCCGGGCGGCCGAGCTCTCCTCCGACCGCGCCGCCGCCCTCGTGGTCCGCGACCCTCTGGTCGTGTGCCGCACCCTCATGAGCCTGGCCGCCGGGAGGCCCTCGAAGGACCTCTCGCTCGACGCGTTCATGCGCCAGTCGATCGAGTACCGCGAGCACGGCGATGCCTTCGACCGGCTGTCGCGCTTCTTCCGCAACCTCGAGCTCACCCACGCGCTGCCGGTACGCCGCGTTCAGGAGGTCATGGAGTGGGTGCGGGGCGGCGACTACGACCGCATCATCGGCGGGGACTACCGCACCCGCGACCAGGACGTGAACGTCCGCGCCGAGGCCGGCGACGCGGTGGACTACTACACCGAGCGCTTCCGCACCATCCTCGGGGACGCCGGCGAGACCGTGAGCTCGGCCGGAGACCGGCTGAGCGACTGGATTCGCGGCGGCGGGCGCGGCTAGGGCCTCGGCGCTCGAGCACCGACTCCGGCCCCCTCAGCCGAGCGCCCGCAGCACCTCGCGCGCCGCTCGCTCCCCCGACCGCACCGCGCCGTCCATGTATCCCATCCACACCGGGGAGGTCTCCGTCCCCGCCCAGTGCACGCGACCGACCGGCTCGCGCAGGGCCGGCCCGTACGCCGTCCACCCGCCGGGTCCGAAGAATCCCCCGTAGCAGCCGCGGCTCCACTCCTCCTCGGCCCAGAAGCGCTCGGCGTAGGCCTCGGGACGGAGGGCGCGCTCGCCGAAGAGCCGGGCGAACGACTCGAGGGCGAGCCTCCGGCGCTCCTCCGAGGGGAGCAGCTCCATACCGCGCGCGTGGCGCCCTTCCACGAACCCGAGGAGCATCCCGGGTCGCCCCGAGCGCGGAGAGACGTCGAAGGTCGCGCCCACGGGCCCACGGTCGCTCGCGGCCTGGCCGGTGAGGCCCTCGTCGCGCCAGAAAGGCTCCGGGTAGAGGGCGACGCACTTGGCCACCGCGCCGTGGGCCATGCGCTGATGGAGCTGGGCCCGGCGGCCGGGCAGCGACGGATCGAACGCGATCCGCTCGCACAGCGCAGGAGGCACCGCCACCACGACCCGTACGGCGCGGACCTCGAGTCCGTCGGCCGACACGGTCACCCCGCCCTCGGCCGCGCCCACGCGCCGCACGGGAGCTTCGAGAACCACCCGCTCGCCAAGGCTCTCGGCCAGCAGGGCGGGTACGAGGGCGGCTCCTCCGTCGAAGTGCTCCTCCTGGGCGCCGCGCTCGGTGTCGAGCAGCGTCGCGAGCCCACCGGCGGAGTGCGCGTAGAAGAGGACGTGGAGCAGCGACAGCTCCTCGGGCTCGACCGAGAAGACCGCCTGGGCGGCGAGCGCGAAGAACGTACGCGCGCCCGCCGTCGACGTGTTCTGCTCGACCCAGGTGCCGAAGGTCTGCCCGTCCCACTCCTCGGCCCGCCGAGCCTCCCACGGGGCCTCGATCGGCACCCGCCTCGCCATGCGCTCGAGCTTGGCCTGCGCTCGAGCGGTGTCGAGCAGCACCGCCGGGCTCACCCGGGGCGCCAGACCGCGGAAGCGGTGGAGCGCTCCCCGGTACTCGAACACGTTGAGGCCGGCGCTGTGGGTGGGGAAGGTGTCGACGCCGAGCGACCGTGCCAGTGCTGCGATGCGGTGCTGGCCGGGGCCCACGAACTGGGCGCCGAGCTCGAACACCGCCCCGTCGGGACCGGGCTCGCTCAACACCCGGCCGCCGGCGCGGTCGCGCGCGTCGAGCACCACCACCGAGCGCCCGGCGGCCTGGAGCTCGCGGGCGGCGGTGAGTCCCGCGAGCCCGGCGCCCACTACCGCCACGTCGACGTCGACCAATCCCTACCGCCCCGTGGAGCCGAAGCCGCCCGCGCCCCGGGCGCTCGCCCCGAGCTCCTCGCTCTCCTCGAGCAGGGGCTCCTCGTGGCGGACCAGCACGAGCTGGGCGATGCGGTCGCCGGGCGCGACGGCGAACGCCGTGCTCCGGTCGGTGTTGAGCAGCAGCACCCTCACCTCGCCCCGGTACCCCGAGTCGATCAGGCCCGGCGCGTTGGCGAGGGTCACCCCGTGCCGGGCGGCGAGGCCGGAGCGCGGGAGCACCAGGCCCGCCTGGCCCTCCTCCAGCGCCAACGCCACCCCGGTGGGAACGCTGACCCGCCCGCCGGGGGGGACGTCCGCCCCCTCGGCGGCGTAGAGATCGAGGCCGGCGTCTCCGGCGTGAGCCCGGGTGGGCACGCGGGCGCCCTCGCGTACCAGCGAGTAGCGGAGCCTCACCGCCCGCCGGCGCCGGCGGCTCGCGGTTGCTCGTCGGCGGTGGGCTCGAGTGGGTCGGTGGTCGGCTCGTCCGCGACGGTGGGCTCGGTCGCGGGCACGGCGTCGTCGACGGCGGACCCACCCACCGCCGTGCCCGGTACCGCGAAGTCACGGAACCGCGCGATGGCCCCCACGGGCAGGCGAGCTCGCACGCGCACGCCGTCCGCGGTGTCCTCGCGCTCGAGCGCGGTGTCGGCCAGGTCGTGCAGCTCGGGCCGGCGCGCTCCCTCGCGGTAGGGCAGGAGGAGCTCGACGGGCCGCAGCGTCTCCTCTAAGCGGCGCTC
>JBPCQB010000187.1:0-7560 GCA_050998555.1 Thermoleophilaceae bacterium | reverse complement strand
TCGACCCCCTTTTTGCCCTCGCCGATCCGTATGGTCACCGGGCGCGGGCGGGGGGGGAGGGGTTCGCCTTTGCTTCTCCCTGGCCCCACGCGACGGGTGCCTCGGTCGCGGGTGCGGCGGCGACGGGTGGCTCGGCGTACGTGCCCAGCCGGATCGCGTTGACGATCGCGCCGCCGAGCAGGATGGCGGCCAGCACGTAGAACCAGATCAGCACCACGAGGATGAACACGAAGGTGGAGCTGGCCTCGGCCAGCGTCGAGACTTTGGTCAGGTACAGGGGGAAGCCGTAGTCGACGACGCCCGTGGCCACCGTGGCTCCGAAGGCCCCGGGCCACGCCGCGCGCCACGGAACCCGCCGGTTCGGGACCGTCCAGAACACGAGGCAGTAGAGCGCGAACAGGACGATCAGCCCGCCACCGAGCGTGAGGACGAAGATCAGGCCCTGGATCTCGGCCAGGCCGAAGGGAAGATCCTTCGCCCCCGAGACGAAGAGCGACTGGACGGTGGGCACGAAGACCGTGGCCGCCATGAAGAGCAGCACCACCACGATCATCGCCACGCCGAAGCGCTTCTGCTCGAGCCAGGAGCGTGGCCTCACGTGGTAGATCTGGGAGAACGCGGTGTCGAGTGCGCCCCAGAAGGACGAGCCGATCCACAGGGAGGTGACCAGCGCGAAGATCCCGAAGGACGTCGACGAGCGGCGCACGCCGTCGAGTGTGTCGCGGATCGTCGAGTCGGCCACCGCGGGGAAGACGTCGCGTAGGTCGCGCACCGCGATCGCCTCGAGCCGGGGGCTCTCGAGCACCTGACCGAACACGAACAGCGCGAGCAAGCCGAGGGGGAAGATCGCCAGCAGGAGGTTGTACGCGACCATCGCCGAGGACCCGGTGAAGTTCTCGCACCAGGCCTTGCGGAAGAACTCGCGGGCCGCCCACCAGCCGGGGGGCGTGCGGCGGGGATGGCGCTCCGCGTGCCCTGCGGGGACGTGCTCGGGGTCGGATGACACGGGTGCTGGCGCGGCGGCGGACGCCGTGGCGCCTGGGGACGCCGGGGCGCCGGCGGCCGGGGGCTCGGGCCCGACTCCCGCGGTCCCGTTCACGGGGGGCGGGCTGGTCGCTCGGCCGGACTCCGGCGGGGCGGACATCCGGGCGCTCAGCGTCGGGGCAGTCGCCGCAGCACGCCGCCGGTGATCCGGCCGGCGGCGCGGACGCCGGTGCGGGCGACGTTGGCCGCGGCACGCACCGCCCCGCTCAGCGGGTCGCCGCCGGCGGTCGCCTCCACGTCGGCGTCAGTGGCCAGCGGCGGGCCGTGTTCCTCGGGGGGCGTGCGGGCACCGCCCGGACCTTCCGGGTCGGGCGATTCGTCGGAGCGCAGGGAGCTTCGCCGTCCGGGTCGCGACCGCGGGAGATTGCCGAGCACCTCGTCGTCCTCGCGGGTCATGCCGCCGCCTTCGGTTTGAGCTCGGGGTCCTGCTCGTGGGCGCGGAAGAACGCGACCATCGGTCCAACATAGTCGCGCAGCGTGGGGCAGCGCAGGCCGTGGGGCTCGAGCACGGCCTCGGCGCGCCGGGTGTCGAAGCGCACCGGGTGGTTGAGGTAGCGCAGGCTCTCGCGCGGCACCCCCTCGAACAGCGCCCGCACCGGGGCTAGGCGCAGCCCCTGGGAGACGAGCCCCGCCGGCAGTCTCAGCTTCGGGTCGCGGCCGGCGTACTCGCGGGCGAGCAGGGCGATCACCTCGGCGGCGGTGCTGGGCTCGGGGTCCACGAGGTGGAGGGTCTCTCCCAGCGCGCGCGGATCGCTCGAGGCCACGGCCAGCGCATCCACCACGAAGTCGATCGGCACGAGGTTGAACGGCGACTCCTCGCGCCCGAACTGGGGGGGCGGCAGGTGAGAGGAGAGCGAGCGCGAGACCACCCTCAGCACGTAGTAGGGACCGTCGAACTTCTGGGTCTCGCCGGTGCGGGAGTCGCCGACGACGATGCCCGGACGGAAGATGGTGACCGGCACGCGGTCGCTCACCGCTTCCACCCACAGCTCGGCCTGGAACTTCGTGGACTCGTAGTGGTTCCCGAACGACTGGCCGAGGGACAGCTCGTGCTCGTAGACCACGCCGCGGCGGTCGCCCGCCACGTACGCGGTGCTCACGTAGTTCAGCCGCTCGAGGCGCTCGGCGTCGATGCACAGGTCGAGCACGTTGCCGGTCCCTTCCACGTTCACGCGGTGGGCGGTGTCGAGCGGGACGGCGAGGTCGTAGGCGGCGGCGAGGTGGAAGGCCGAGGTCATCTCGGCCACCAGGCGCCCGTACTGCTCGTCGGAGAGCCCGAGGCGCCGCTCGCCGATGTCCCCGGTCACGATCTCGATCCGCTCGGCGTCGAGCTCCGCGGCGCTCGCGCGGGCCCGCTCGGCCATGCGGGGCTCGGCCAGCGCCGCGATCCGCACGTGGGGGTCGTCGTCGAGCAGGCGGCGGACCAGACGCCGGCCGATGAAGCCCGGGAAGCCGGTGAAGAAGACGAGGCCACCGGGCATGCGACACCTGAGTCTAAGGCGCCCGCATTAGGGTCGTCCCGACACGCTCGCGAAACCGCTCCGGGACCCGACCGGGCGGCAACCGGGCGCGCCGGCCCAAAGTCTGCATCGCGCGGTACTCTTTTTACCTCATGCTTAACTGCGCCAAGCCTGCGCCCCGTCGGTCATCGGAGATCGGCTGACGATGTCGGTGGTCGAGCTACAGGAGCTCGAGGAGGTCAAGGTCCTCGTCGCGAGGGGCCAGCAGACCGGCGTGCTCACCTACACCGAGGTCTCGGTCGCCCTCGCGGAGGTCGAGTTCGACGAGTCCGACGTCGAGGACCTTCACGCCTACCTGGAGAAGGCGGAGATCGAGCTGGTCGAGGACGTCGACCCGGCGATCGCCCAGAGCGGCGCGAACGAGGAGCGGGCGGTCGACGCCAAGAGTCGCCGCCGCCGGACGAAGGCCCTCCTCGACCTGAAGCCGGACATGACCACCGACTCCCTTCAGCTGTTCCTGAAGGACATCGGCAAGGTCCGGCTGCTCACCGCCCAGGAGGAGGTCGACCTCGCCAAGCGCATCGAGCGTGGCGACCTCGACGCCAAGCAGAAGATGGTGGAGTCGAACCTGCGGCTCGTGGTCTCGATCGCCAAGAACTACCGCAACCAGGGACTTCCCTTCCTCGACCTCATCCAGGAGGGCACACTCGGCCTCGTCCGTGCCGCCGAGAAGTTCGACTACCGCAAGGGCTTCAAGTTCTCGACCTACGCGACGTGGTGGATCCGCCAGGCCATCGCCCGCGCCCTGGCCGACAAGGCCCGAACCGTGCGCATCCCCGTCCACGTGGTCGAGAAGCTCAACAAGATCGGTCGCGCGGAGCGCAAGCTCGTCACCGAGCTAGGCCGCGAGCCCACCCCGGACGAGATCGCCGAGGTCACCGGCATCGACCCCGAGGAGGTCGACTCGATCAAGCGCTCCGCCCAGGCGCCGATCTCGCTCGAGAAGCCGGTCGGCGACGAGGAGGAGTCCGAGTTCGGCCAGTTCATCGCCGACGAGCGCGCCGAGTCCCCCTACGAGCGCGCCGCGGAGATTCTCACCAAGGAGGCGCTCCGCGAGGCGCTCGAGAACCTCTCCTACCGCGAGCGGCGGGTGCTCGAGCTGCGCTACGGCCTGGGTGGGGAGCACCCCCGCACCCTCGACGAGGTGGGACGCACGTTCAACGTCACCCGCGAGCGCATCCGCCAGATCGAGAACCAGTCGCTGAAGAAGCTCCAGTCGCTCGCCGAGGCCCAGAAGCTCCGCGACGTCGCGTAGGCCCGCGCCGGCTCAGGACACGCGGGAGGGGGGTTCCTCCGGCCGGCCACGCAGGAGGCCGGCCACCATGGCCGCGAGGCCGGCGCCCAGCGCGTAGAGCACCAGGCCGGCCAGGAAGACCAGGACGCTTGGCGCGAGGTAGAGCAGCCAGAGGGCGCCGAGGATCACCGGTGCGGCGAGGATCGCCCACGGCCTGTCCTTGAGCGCCAGCCCGTCGCGCTCGGTCACCAGATACGACGTCGCACCGGCCGCCAGCGCACCGAGGAACCCGGCGATGATCGAGGGAAAGCCGGTGAGACGGCGGTACTCCTCGACGTCCGCGTCGGTGGAGATGGCGAGCGGCTCCGGCTCGAGGAGGAAGCCGAGCACGCCGGCGACGATGAGGGAGAGGACGAGGAAGACCAGGGCGCCCGCTCCGGCGGCGCGCAGGAAGGCGGCGCGGTCGATCACGCCTCGAGCGTAGTCGCGGCTCGTGGGCCGCGCGCCGACCTCGCGCCACTCAAGCCGCGGGCGCAGCGTCCGATAGAAGGGCAATGTTCGACCTGGACGCCGCCTTGTTCCACGTGGCCACGGGCGGCGGATCGGACCTTCACCTGAAGGTGCCGTCGCGGCCGCTCATGCGCCGCCACGGATCGCTCGAGCCGCTCGAGGGCTCGGAGCCGCTCGAGGCGTCGGACACCGAGACCGTCCTGCGCACGATGCTCACCGATGCGGAGCGTCTCGACGACTTCCACAAGCACGGGGAGGTCGACTTCTCCTACGCCCTCGGCGACATGGCCCGCTTCCGGGTGAACGCGTTCCGCCAGCGAGGGTCGATCTCGCTGGTCTGTCGCGCGATTCCCACGGAGATCAAGACCATCGCCGAGCTCGGCCTCCCCCCGGTGATCACCGAGCTGGCCCGCGAGGAGCGCGGGATCATCCTGCTCACCGGCACCACGGGCTCGGGCAAGTCCACCACCCTCGCGGCGATGATCGACCAGATGAACACCACCGAGCCCAAGCACATCGTCACGATCGAGGACCCGATCGAGTTCCTCCACAAGGACAAGCGCTCGGTGATCAACCAGCGCGAGGTGGGGGCGGACACCGCCTCGTTCAAGCAGGCCCTGCGCCGGGTGCTCCGCCAGGACCCGGACGTGATCCTCATCGGGGAGATGCGCGACGAGGAGACCGTCAGCACCGCGCTCTCGGCGGCGGAGACCGGCCACCTCGTCCTCTCGACGTTGCACACCGCCGACGCCCCCGAGACCATCAACCGCATCGTCGAGTTCTTCCCGCCGCACATGCACCAGCAGGTGCGGGCCATGATCGCCGGCACGCTCAAGGGCGTGATCTCCCAGCGCCTCGTGAAGACCCCTGACGGCCAGGGCCGCGTGGCCACCTGCGAGGTGCTGCGGATGACCGGCCGCGTGCGCGACATGATCATGAACCCGATGGAGACGGGCAAGCTCGGCGAGGTCATCGCCGAGGGCGGCTACTACGGGATGCAGACCTTCGACCAGGCGCTCCTCCAGCACCTCCAGGAGGGACGGGTGACGATGGAGGAGGCGATGAAGGCCGCCACTCAGCCCCACGACTTCAAGCTGCTCGTCTCCGCGGGCGGTCAGCGCTCGACGTCGGTCGAGCAGGTGATGGCGTAGGGGCGGCGCGGGTCGCGTCCCGCTCCGCGAGCTTCACTTTCTGAAGCGAGCGGAGCTAGAATGGGCCAGCGACCATGCCGCCGCCCGAGGAATCCAACTGCCCGGTGAGCGCCACCGCCGAGCTCGTGGGCGGCAAGTGGACGCTGCTCGTGATCCGCGATCTCGGCGAGGGGCCGCAGCGTTTCTGCGAGCTCGAGCGCTCGCTGGCCGGGATCAGTCCGCGGACGCTGTCGCTGCGCCTGCGGGCCCTCGAGGACGAGGGCATCCTCGTTCGGAGCACCCGAGCCGACGGCGCAGCTCGCGTCGAGTACGAGCTGACCGAGAAGGGCCACGCCCTGCTGCCGCTCGTGGAGGACATGCGCCGCTACGGACGTGAGTGGCTGTGCGAGGAGAGCCCCGCGCTGGCAGAGCGCTCCGGACCGGCCGGCCGCGACGTGGCGCTGGCCTGAGCGGTAGCGCGCGCCACACGCGCCGGCAGGATCGCGCCCGCCGGCGCCGAACCCCGCCGCAGGCGCAACCGCGCCCTGCACGACGCGCTACGCGACTTCGCGCTCGAGGCCGCGTCGCTTCTATCCGAGGACCTCGACAGTGGCGCCGACCTCGAGTTCGAGGTCGACGAGGAGCCCGGCCGCCGTGCCCCGGTCCTCTACAGCTACCGGCCCCTCACCGGCCGCTTCATCGACGAGCGCTGGCCGCGGCTGCGCGCGCTGGCGACCCGCGAGCCGGCCGAGCGGGCCCTCGGCGCCGGCGCCGAGGGCTACCTGCGCACCCGCGGCGCATACGCCGACGACGCCGAGCCTGCGCTGCGAGCGATGCTCGAGCGCCTCTGGGAGGAGTCCACGAGCTTCGCGTTCCCCGAGGAGCGCTTCGAGCGCGTCTACGCCGAGGTCGAGAGCACGCTCTACCGGTCGGCGATGTGCGCCGAGATTGTCGCGCCCCTGCCGGGGCTTCGGCTCGCTGAGCATCGGATCGACCTCGGCGGGGGCCTGTCCCTGCGCCGCGGCGAGGGCGCGGACGCCCCGCTCGAGGCCCTGTGGCCGCACGCGCTCGAGCGCCGGGGCGGCGATCCGAGCGTGCTGTGCGTCCTCGAGCGCGACCTGAGCGCCGGCGCGGACCTGCCGCTGGACGAGGCCCGCTTGCGCTTTAGCCGCATCGCCACGGTCCTTCGTCTGTGGGGCGCGGGCGCGCTGTACCTCGGGCCGGTGGGCTGGGCCAGGGTGAACGGCGGGACGTGGCGGTCGTTCCCGCTGCCGCCGTCGGGAACGGGGCGGGGCGGCGCGCTCACCCTCGACGCGGGGGAGGGTGAGGAGCTCGGTGCGCTGCTCGATGCGCTCGCCCATTCCCGGCCCGGGGGTGCGGTGGCCTGGGCGGTGGCGCGGTTCGAGATGGGCTGTGAGCGCGCCGGCGACGGGGAGGCGCTCTCCGACTACCTCCTGGCCCTCGAGGCGCTGCTCGACGGCGGAAGCGACCTCGGGCGGGCGACGCTGTCCCTGCGCATGGCCGCCCTCTGCGCCGACGAGCGCGACCGCCGCGCGGTGCAGCGCCGCGTGGAGCTCGCGTTCGCGCTCGAGCGCTTCCTGGTCGGCGGCGGCAACGGCGAGGCCTACCTCGAGGAGGTGGGCTCGGACTCCCCGCGGACCGTCGTGCTCGAGATCGAGGAGCACCTTCGAGCCATCCTTCGCGACGTGATCTGCGGCTACCTCGACACCGACCTGCGCTCGGCGGCCGACGACGTGCTGCTCGAGAGCAGCGAGCCGATCGAGATCCGGGCGCGCGACCTACGGGTTCGCGAGGAGCCGCCGGAGCCCGGGCCGCTTGCGGACGAGCACGCCGGCGACGCGCGCTTCCTACGGTACGGGCATGGACATCAGACCCGCCTCGACGAGGCCTCGGACGAGGACGGCGTCACTCCTTCGGAGGAGTGGGCGGCCGACGACGCCTCGGCCTGGTCCGCGCCGATCTGAGGCCGGCGCGGTGCGAGGCGCGCCGCGGGCCCTCGCCGGGCTGCTGGCCGCCCTGTGCGCCGACGAGCGCGACCGCCGCGCGGTGCAGCGCCGCGTGGAGCTCGCGTTCGCGCTCGAGCGCTTCCTGGTCGGCGGCG
>JBPCQB010000004.1:0-6859 GCA_050998555.1 Thermoleophilaceae bacterium | reverse complement strand
TGGACCGACTCGGGGACCGGGAACGAGACGCCGCCGAGGGCGTGGCCCTCGATCAGCCTCCGGCGCGCGAGCGCCTCCACGGCCATCAGGTCGACGCGGGTGTTCACCCCCATCGCGCTCGAGGTGTCGGAGGTCAGGTGGGCGGCGATCGCGCCTCCCCGGGCGCGGAGCTCGGGGAACACGCCGGTGAGGTAGCGCTCCCCTGCCGTGATCGAGACTGCGTCGAGGGCGGAGACGAGCGCCGCGCCGGCGAAGGCGTAGACCCCGACGTTGATCTCGCGGATGGCCAGCTCCTCGGCGGACACCCCGTCGGTGTGCTTGGTCTCGACGATGCGCTCGACCTCCCCGTCCACGCCGCGCACCACGCGCCCGTAGCCGGCGGGATCGAGCTCCTCGGTGGTGAGCAGCGTCGCTAGCGCGCCCGCGCCCTCGTGGGCCGCGATCAGACCGGCCACGAGCTCGCCGCGGACGAGCGGCACGTCGCCGGAGAGCACCACGACCGTCGCGTCGGGGTCGATCGCCGCGCGCGCGGCGAGAAACGCGCTGCCCGTCCCCTCGCCCCCCACCTGCTCGGCCACCTCCGCGCCGTCGGGAACGCGCTCGGACACTCCCTCGCTGGGACGGGTGATGCACACCACCCGACTGGCCCCGGCGTCGCGTGCGGCACGCACCACCCACTCGAGCATCGGCCGCCCGCACACCGGGTGGAGGACCTTGGGCAGCTCCGAGCGCATCCGGGTGCCGTGGCCCGCGGCCATGATGAGGACGGTGGGAGGGGGGCTGGTCACGGGGGAGTGGACGCGAGCTCGATCCGTTCGGCCACCTTGCTTTCCCATGTCTGTCTGGTGGTCCTGCTCGGATCGAACGTGCCGTGCGCGCCGAGTCTATGCTCCGCCTTCGTTGGGGTCGTCCAACGGCGTCGCGCTCTAGACGCAGCTCGGCGCTACTCGCTGGGGAGTGGGGTAAAGGCAGCCCTCCGTTCTTTGGAAACGGCGGTCGCGGTTCGAATCCGCGCTCCCCAGCCTCTCATTCCGTCCGGCTCGAAAGCGAACATGCGTTCGTGGGTTTGAGTTACGGAGAAGCCGAGGCGCGCGACGCAGTTGCAGCATCGATGAGCGTTGCGGAGACCCTGCGTCGCCTCGGCCTGTGTGACCGGGGCGCAGCTCCCGCCCTCCTGAAAAAGCATCTCGTGGCCTGGGACGTGTCGACGGAGCACTTCGACCGCACGGCCGGTCTACGGGAAGCGAGCCGGCGTGGTCAGCGACCGCTCGACGAGCTCCTGACCGCCGACACCCCCGTCCGGTCCGCGCATCTCAAGGAACGCCTCTACCGGGCGGGCCTCAAGCAGCCGGCGTGCGAGCTCTGCGGGCAAGGCGAGGAGTGGCGCGGCCGGAGGATGGCTCTCATCCTCGATCACATCAACGGCGTCGGAACCGACAACCGTCTCGACAACCTCCGCATCGTGTGCCCAAACTGCAACGCAACCCTCGACACCCACTGTGGCCGGAACGCCCGGATGCACCCAGCGCAGCGCCCTTGTCAGCGATGCGGCCAGCTCTTCCGGGTTCGCGATCGACGGCAGCGCTACTGCTCGCGCGCCTGCGGGAGCCGCTGGGACCGCCGCAACCGGCCTATACCAGGAGCGCGTAGGGTGGCGCGTCCGCCATTCGATCAGCTCCGCTCGGAGGTCGAGTCACTCGGCTGGGCGGGGACGGGGCGGCTGTACGGCGTAACCGACAACGCGATCCGCAAGTGGGTGCGCCTCTACGAACGCCAAGAGGCACGAGCTAGGCGTTAAGGCATGGGCATCGGCGCGAGACGTTCGCCCTCCGTCGGGACTTCCTCACTCCAAGGTCGACAGCATGAACGCCGAGGTGAATCCCAGCACCGTGACGAGCCCAGCCGTGCTCCCACCGTGCTCGAACGCCTCCGGCATCATCGTGTCGGCCAGCATGGTGAGGATCGCGCCGGCGGCGAAGGCCTGCATGCCGGCGAGTAGAACCGGGGACGCCTCGCCGAGCACGCCGTAGCCCACGGCGGCGGCCACGCCCGTGATCAGCGTCACTCCTACCCAGAGCCAGAGGACGTGCGAGCGCCGGGCGCCGGCCCGGCGCATCCCGGTGGCCGCGGACATGGACTCCGGCATGTTGGAGAGGAACACCGCCGCCACGACGGCCACTCCCACCTGGCCGCCGCCGAGCAGGGAGGCGCCGATGGCCACCGACTCGGGGATGCCGTCCATCAGCGCCCCGACCACGATGGCCGGGGCCGAGCCCTCGGCCTGTTGCCCTCCCGAGCGCTTTCGCGCGTGTCCGCCCCGGCGGTCGATCACGAGGTCGGCCAGGTAGAAGGCCACCGCGCCGGCGGCCAGCCCGCCGATCACCGCCGCCGCACCTCCGGTCCGGTAGGACTCCGAGGTGAGCTCGAAGGCCACGGCGCTGATCAGCACTCCGGCGCCGAACGCCATCACCAGGCCGATCACCCGCTGCGAGACGTCGAGCCACAGCCCGACCACCGCACCCAGCAGCAGCGACGACCCGCCCAGTAACCCCCAGAGCCCGGCCGTGAGCATCGCTCAGATGCGGCGCGTCGGTAGACCGCGCCCCGGCGCACGGGGCGCTCTCCGCGCCATCAGTGCCGGTCCTTGCCCTCGCGGGGCACGCGGCCGGCGCCGGTTCCCCGCTCGGTGGCCGGTCCGCCGGGCGAGGTGATCCCCAGCACGCACATGGCCTTGAGGCCGAGCGACAGCCGCTCGCGGCCGTCGCTCGAGCCGACGTCGAGGCCCGACAGCTCCTTGACGCGCTCCAGGCGGTAGCGGATGGTGTGGCGATGGGTGAAGAGCCGCTGGGCGGTCCGGGCCACGTTCCCGTCGGCCTCGAGGAAGGACTCGAGCGTGTGCACGAGGGTGGTCTCGTACTGCTCGTCGTAGCTCACGAGCGGCGCGACGGTCTCCTCGTGGAAGCGCTGGAGCTCGGCGCGATCCTCGCTCATGAAGGGAAGGAGGAGGCGGTAGGAGCCGGTCTCCTCGAAGGCCATCAGCGGGACCCGCTGGGCCTCGGCCACGTTGGCGGCGAGCAGCGCCTCCGACCCCGCGCGGTGGATCAGCCCCGGGTCCTCGGCCGGGCGCGAGTGCGCCACCCGCGAGGAGAAGTGGTGGAGGGCGGACTCGAGCTCGCGGAGCACGGCGGCGGCGGCGCGCCGCCCGGTCTCCGGATCGGCTCCGGGGACGAGGACCGCGACCTCGCCCGGGCCGCTCCGACCTGCGGACTGCGTCGTCGCTACGCGATCGGCCTCCTCGCCGCCGACTCCGGAGGCTCCGAGCCGGAGCTCGGGCGCCAGGTCGATGGCGGCGGCGAGCGAGCTCCGCTCCACCGCCCGAGCCCCACGTTCGGCGGCGCCCAGTACCCGGGCTCGCCAGTCGCCCTCCTCGGGCTGGTGCGGATGGGCGCGCGCGACGATCACGGTCGCGCCGGGGCTCAGGTCGGTCCCGAGCTCCTCACCCCGGCGCACGATCTCCTCGGGGTCGCTCAGGCGCCGGTGCAACAGATCGGCGACGAAGCCCCCGACCGCCTCCTCGCTCGCCCGCTCGGGTGCCCGAGCCCGCTCCACCTCGAGCGCGATGAGCGCGCCCATCATGCGCAGGAGCGTGGGCGGGGGCGGCTCACCGCGGGTGCGAAGGAGAAGATGGCCCACCACGACGTCGGCCACGCGCAGCTCGACCCGCTCGCTGCCCGACGCCCCCGACAGGACGGCGCGCTCGTCGGCGGGCGAGGCGCACGCCACGGCAAGCACGCTGCTCGAGGAGTCGACGATGGCCACGCTCGCGTCGAGGGCACGGCCGGTGGCACGTGCCACCTCGGGTAGCCCGGCCCCCGACTCGACCGCGTCGGAGACCCCTTCGAGCTGGTCGAGGACCTCGAGCGGCGCCGCTCGGGCGGCGCCGCTGGGCGCGGCGGACATGGGCGGATTGTAGGTCCGGCGCTCGGGCGGGAAGGCGTCGGTCGGGGCGCCTCACTACGCCCCGCGAATGCCTCGCCTACCCGACGAACCCGAGCGGGCGCTCCTACGCCAGGCGGGCGTACGACCAGAAGACGACGAGCCCGACGGCCACGCCCAGCGCGACCAAAGTGACGAGCATGAACAGGCTCAGGAAGCTCGCCGCAAGCTTCTCCCAGACGCGGCCGTACGAGGTCCAGGCCGGCGCGAGGATCAGCCCCCCGTAGCCGGCCAGCACCACCAGGCCGCCGAGGAGCAGCGCTATCTCGATCGAGCTCATCCCTGGGTACCCCGCGCGGGGAGGGTAGCCCCGGCCTCGGGCGGGACGGCGGATGGCGTCGCGTCATCAGGCGCGCCCGGCGCTCCGGCGGACGGCGCCTCGGTCGGCGTGAGATGTCCGATCACTATCGCCATCGCCCCGCACACCCCGTACACGCCGGCGGCGAGGCCCCAGCCTCCGGACACGTCCGACAAGTGGTGCGCGCCCAGGTACACGCGGGTGAGGCCGACGAGCGCGGCGACGGCCACCCCGAAGAGGACGATCGCGGCCGGGCGGGCAGCCCCGGACGCGCGGCGGGCGATCACGAGCGAGAGGGCCACGAACGTGACCGCATACGCCGCGTGGCCGCTCGGGTAGGAGGGAAACTCTCCCCCGAGCAGCGCTTCCGCGGGACGGGGCCTGTCGACCACCACCTTGGCCACGTTCACCGATGCCAAGACCAGCGCGAAGCCGCCGGCGAGGGCGGCGGCCTCTGGCCACCGGCGCCGGAGGGCGAGCCATAGCGCCGCGACGAGAACGACGGCGGCGGTCACCGACGAGGACCCGGCCTCGGTGACGACGGCCGCAACCTCGACGAGGACTCCTCTGGGCAGGACGCCCACCACGCTCCGGGCCAGGCGGTCCAGCGGCGTGAGGAGCTCGGGGTCGGGAGCTATCAAAGAGACGTAGAGGCCGAAGACGTAGAGGCCGACCCCCGCGGCGGCCAGCGTGGAGGTCAGCTCGATGCCGAGCCCTCCCGGTGTGAGCCGCTCCACGACGAAGCGGGCGGGACCGGCGAGGGCTCGCGCGAGTGGACCGACGACGGTCCGGCCGAGCCACCCCGCGACCCGCGCGACGGGCCGCAGGACGGGCCGGCGGGACTGGGTCGCCCACCAGTCGCGCAGCCGTCGGCGCTCATCGGGGTGGCGCAGGCGCCGGTAGGCGTAGACGCTCCCGCCGATCACCATGAGCACCGCGGCCAGGACCCCTCCGGTCCGCCCCGCGAGCTCCGCCACGCGGGCGAACGAGGCGTAGAAGAAGTAGCCGAGGAGGAGGAACGTGGTCGACCACAGACCCGTGCCGAGCAGGGTGTAGGGCAGGAAGCGCCGGTAGCGCATGCGCGAGGATCCGGCCACGAATGGGGCGATGGTGCGCACCGGGCCGACGAACCGGGCGATGACGACGGCGGCTCCCCCGCGGCGGTCGAAGAAGCCCTCGACGCGCTCGAGCCTCTCCGGGCCGAGATGGAAGCGATCGCCGTGACGTACGAGGAAGGAACGCCCGAGCCGCCGCCCCAGCAGGTATCCGGTCGAGTCTCCGAGCACCGAGCACAGCCACACCAGCCCGATGAGGGGGACGATGGACACGTCGCCGCGCGCCGCCACCACGCCCCCGATGAGCATGCTGAGCTCTCCGGGCGTGATGAGCCCGAGGAACGCCGCGGTCTCGAGGTAGGCGATCGCTCCCACGAGCACGTACGCGTATGGGCCGATCGCACCGGCCACGCCTCCGAGGATCCGCTCGGGGCTCGGCAGGGGTGGCAGCACGCCGGCCGCGTACACGACGAGCGCCGCGGCGAGCGCGGTCCACGCGGCCACCTTGCGCCTGCCGATGCGCGCCCGCTGGTACCGCGCGAGCGCCCTCGCGAGGACCGCCAGCGCGATCAGCGCGGCGGCGACGCGCCCGGGAGTCACCGCCCGGAGGCCTCCGTCACCCGCGCGGCCCACGCCTCGCGGTGCCCCCGATCCGTCTCCCGCACGGCGGTCACGAGCGCGCCGGGAATGGCGGCGGCGGCCCGCTCGGCGCCGGGCCGGTCCGCGAACAGGCCGAAGGCCGTCGGCCCCGACCCGGTGACGTGCGCGGCGAGCGCGCCGCGATCGGCCAGCTCGTCGAGCACGGCCCTGAGCTCGGGTCGAAGGGAGAGGGCTGCGGGCTCGAGGTCGTTCTCGAGCACGCCCGCGAGCTCGTCCGCCGGGGCGCCCGCGGCGGTGCGCACCGCATCCACGTCGAGCTGCGACCGGGTGCTATCGATCCGGTCGGCCTCCCGGGAGACCTCGGCCGTCGAGAGGCCGAACGGCTGCGGACGGAGGACCAGCCACATCGGCGCGAGCGCGACCGGCTCGACCTGCTCGCCCGCGCCGCTGACCACCGCATGGCCGGGCACGACCTGGCTCGGGACGTCCGCGCCCACCCGGGCGCCGAGCGCCCTCAGCCCGGCGGCGTCGAGAGGCCGACCGGCCAGCTCGTTGGCCGCCCGCAGGGCGGCCGCGGCGTCCGCGCTGCCGCCGCCGAGCCCGCCGGCCACCGGGATGCGCTTGTCGATCTCCACCCGGAGAGGGGGGAGGTCGAGGGCGGCCGCCGTGCGAAACGCCTCGAGCGCCCGATGCACGAGGTTCGGCTCCGGCACATCCGGACACACCACGACGTCGCCTCCCTCGTGGCGCGGAGCCCGAGCCTCCTCGATCCTCAACTCGTCAGCCAGGTCGACGGAGGCGAAGAGCGAGCAGATCGCGTGCAGTCCGTCGTCGCGAGGGCGCCCGACGTGCAGCAGGAGATTGACCTTCGCGTGCGCCCTCTCGCGGATCATCGTCGCCCCGGCGCCCG
>JBPCQB010000169.1:0-19177 GCA_050998555.1 Thermoleophilaceae bacterium | reverse complement strand
CGGGACGGCTGGCGGCTGACCGGCCCGCCCGCGCCGCTACGCATCCCGCTCGTCTGCGAGGGCGAACGCCGCGATGTCACGGTTTCCCCCGAAGCGGGCACCGTGGAGGACGCGGAGGGCGCGGCATCGGTACGCGAGCTCTCCTACGACGGCGAGCGTCTGGTGCTCGAGCTCGACGGCCGCAGCGAGGTGTTCCACCTCCACGAGCGCCCCGGGGCCGTCGAGGTCGTGCACCGCGGCGAGAGCCACGCCTTCCTGGACCCCGAGCTGCTGGCCGAGCAGCACCGAAGCGAGGCGGGGGAGGGGACCCTCCTCGCGAGCATGCCGGGCACCGTGCTGCGGGTGGAGGTCGAGGCCGGCGAGGAGGTCTCCGAGGGCCAGAGGCTCGTGGTGCTCGAGGCCATGAAGATGGAGCTGTCGGTCGCCGCGCCGTTCGACGGCGTGGTCGAGAGGGTCGAGGTTGCCGCCGGCGACCGCGTGCCGGTGCGAGCGCTCCTCGCTGCCGTGGAGCCGCACCGGCGCTGAGCGCCCCCGACTGCGCTACGGTCCCGCGCCGCTGTGCAGGCCATGCAGATAACGGAGCTCACCGGTCCCGAGTCGGCGTTCGAGCTGGGCGACGTGCCCGAGCCCGAGTCCTCCCACCCGTTCGCACCCGAGAGCCCCGGCGTGATCGTCGACGTCCGGGCCGCAGGGGTCTCCTTCCCCGAGGTCCTGCAGACGCGTGGCGAGTACCAGATCGCCCCCGAGCTTCCGTTCGTGCCCGGGAGCGAGGTGGCCGGGATCGTGCGCAGCGCCCCCGACGACGCCGAGGTCTCCGCGGGTGACCGCGTGGCCGCGTTCTGCGTGCTCGGAGGCTTCGCCGAGGTCGCGGTGGCACCCCCGTTCTTCGCCTTTCCCCTCTCCGACGAGCTCGACTTCGCCCAGGGCGCCGGTCTCATCCTCAACTACCACACCGCGTGGTTCGCGCTCATGCTCCGCGCCCGTCTGGCCGAGGGCGAGACCGTGCTGGTGCACGGCGCCGCCGGTGGAGTGGGCACCGCGACGATCCAGGTGGCAAGGGGGGCCGGGGCGCGGGTCATCGGGGTGGTCTCGAGCGACGAGAAGGAGCGCGTGGCCCGTGCTGCCGGAGCGGACGAGGTGGTGCGCTCCGACGGCGCCTGGAAGGACGAGGCCCGCGAGCTCACCGACGGCGGGGTCGACGTGGTGATCGACCCGGTGGGCGGCGATCGCTTCACCGACAGCCTCCGTGCCCTGCGTGAGGACGGCCGGCTCGTGGTCATCGGCTTCACCGAGGGAGCGATACCCGAGGTCAAGGTCAACCGCCTGCTGCTGGGCAACACCGAGGTCATCGGCGCGGGCTGGGGCCACTACGTGTACGGGAAGCCCGACCTCACCCGCGAGATCGGTGGGGAGATCGGCCGGCTCGTGAACGAGGGCTTCGTGCGTCCCACGGTCGGCGCCCGCTTCCCGCTCGAGCGCGCCGGCGAGGCGCTGGCGCTCCTCGACGGGCGCGGGGCCACCGGGAAGGTCGTGCTCGAGGTGGGGGAGGACGGACACCGCCCGGTCCGGAGGCGGAGCTGGCCGGCGCCGGCCACGAGGAGCTCATCCCCAACGCGGTCGAGGAGATCCTGCGCCTCACCTCGGTGGTCAACTACTTCGCCCGGACGGCCACGACCGACACCGAGATCGGGGGCCAGGAGATCTCCGAGGGCCAGAAGGTGATCATGTGGTACACGTCGGGCTCGCGCGACGGGGAGGTCACCGACGACCCGCAGCGCTGACGGACGCTCAGGACGTGCCAGCATGGTCGGACGCCGGGGCCGCGGCGCGAGTCGTTCCACTCCGCCGCGGCGCCGTTAGGGTCACCCCCCGATGGCGACCGAGGCGGAGACCGAGCGGCGCTCGCTGTTCAGCGGCACGAGCGCGGTGCTCGAGCGCGCCGTCGAGCACGCCGGCGTGTCCGCGGACACCGTCGCGCCTGCGGTTGCCGAAGTCCGTGCTCAAGGTCTCCATCCCCCTGCGCATGGACGACGGGAGCTTGCGCACCTATCCGGGGTACCGAGTGCGCTACGACGACTCGCGCGGGCCGACGAAGGGCGGGATCCGCTACCACCCGAGCGTCAGCGTCGACGAGGTGCAGTCGCTCGCCTTCTGGATGACCTTCAAGTGCGCCGTGCTCGGCCTCCCGTTCGGTGGCGGCAAGGGCGGTATCGCGGTCGACCCCAAGGAGCTCTCCCAGCTCGAGCTCGAGCGGCTTTCGCGGGGCTACATCGACCGGATCGCCGACTTCATCGGCCCGGAGATCGACATCCCGGCGCCCGACGTCTACACCAACGAGCTGGTGATGGGCTGGATATGGACCAGTACTCGGTCATCAACCGCGCGATCACCCCGGGCGTCATCACCGGCAAGCCGCTCTCCATGGGCGGGAGCGTCGGTCGTGCGACCGCGACCGCCGACGGCGCCTTCCACGTGATCGGCGAGCTCGTTCCCCGCCTACGGGAATCCGGAGCGCTCGAGGACAAGCCGACCGAGGAGACCTCGGTGGCCGTCCAGGGCTTCGGCAACGCGGGCGGGGAGCTGGCCGAGCAGCTGGACCGCGAGGGCTACCGCGTGGTGGCCGTATCGGACTCGCCCACGGCGCTCCACGCTCCCGCGGGTCTCGACGTGGCCGAGGTGCGCCGCGCAAAGCGTGAGGACGGCGAGCTGCGTGCGGGGGCCGACGACGACGCCGATGAGCTCGACGCCGAGGAGCTGCTCGAGCTCGAGGTCGACGTGCTCGTGCCCGCCGCCCTCGAGGACGCGATCACCGAGGACAACGTCGACCGCGTGCGCGCCGCCTCGATCTTCGAGGTCGCCAACGGCCCGGTGTCCCCCGAAGCCGACGACGCGCTGGCCGAGCGGGGCGTCCCGGTCATCCCCGACATCCTGGCCAACGCGGGCGGGGTCACGGTCTCGTACTTCGAGTGGGTGCAGAACCGCTCGGGCCTCTACTGGTCGGCCGAGGAGGTCGCGGGTCGGCTGCGCGAGCGCATGCTCACCGAGACCGGGGCGGTGTGGGACCTCGCCGAGGAGCTCGGCACCTCCGTTCGGGTGGCGGCGTACGTCCACGCCCTCCGGCGCATCGGAGAGGCCGTCGACGCCAAGGGGTCGGCGGAGGTCTTCAGCCAGCGCGCCGTCGCCCCGACCGGCGACAGAGCCGCCTGAGGCTGAGTGCGTCCGGGCGCCCTCGGGGACTTCCTGCGCGAGGAGGCCACCGGGGGGACGATCCTCCTCGGTGCGACCGCGCTTGCGCTCGTCTGGGCCAACCTCGCGGGCGACTCCTACCGCTCGGTATGGGAGACCGAGCTCGCCGTCGGCCCCGGCTGGCTCCACCTCGACCTCACCCTGGGGGACTGGGTCCAGGACGGCTTCCTTGCGATCTTCTTCTTCGTCGCGGGTATGGAGGTCAAGCGGGAGCTGACCGTCGGTGAGCTGGCCGACCGCCGCGCCGCGGCGCTGCCCCTCTTCGCGGCCGCAGGGGGAATGGTGGTACCGGCGCTGGTCGTCCTCGCCGTGACCGGTGGGGCGGCCGCCTCGAGCGGTGCATGGGCCATCCCGGTGGCCACCGACATCGCTTTCGCCCTCGGCGTGCTTGCGCTGGTCGGGTCGGCGCTGCCCTCGGGCGTGCGGGTGGTGCTGCTGTCGACCGCGGTCATCGACGACCTCGCGGCCATCGGGCTGATCGCGGTGCTCTTCACCCAGGACCTCGCACTCGGCTGGCTCGCGGCGGGGGTCGCGGTGTGCGCGCTCTACTGGCTCTCGCACGCCTACCGGTTCGACCGCGCCTGGCTCCTCTGGGCGCTCGCCCTCTTAGCGTGGGTATGCGTCCACGCGAGCGGGGTCCACGCCACCGTCACGGGGATCCTGCTCGGCCTGCTGACCCCGGTGCGGCCCCGGGCGGGCGAGGACGAGTCGCCGGTCGAGCGCCTCGAGCACCGGCTGCACCCGGTCTCCGCGGGCGTGGTGGTGCCGCTGTTCGCGCTCGCCGCCGCCGGCATCCCGCTCGCCGCTGCGAGCAGCGCGGTCACCGAACTGCTCGCGATCGGGATCTTCGCCGGTCTCGTAGTCGGCAAGACGATCGGGATACTCGGAGGAGCGGGTCTCAGCCTGCGGCTCGGGCTCGGCACCTTGCCGGACGACGTCCGATGGGGAGACCTCCTCCCGGTCGCGGTCCTCGGGGGAATCGGCTACACGGTGAGCCTCCTCATCGTCAGGCTCTCGCTCCCGGATGTGGCCGCCCAGGAGAGCGCGGGCGCCGCCGTGCTCGCCGGCTCCGCGGTCGCCTCGGTCGTCGCGTTGCTCCTGCTCCGACGCCGGATCGGTGATTGAATCTGCTTTCGTGGCCGGGGAGGACGATCCCGTAGAGGTTCTCGAGCGTTGGTGCCACCACGGCGCCGACTACCGCGTGCTGCATCTCTCTGAGCGCTGGGCGGTGGTGGCGCTCCTCACCTGCACCGGCGAGCCCGTGGACCGTCTCGAGTCGGCAGATCCCCGCCTGATCGAGCACCTCCGCGCACGATCGGGCGCGGACCCTCCCGGTTAGGCCCGATCCCGGCCGACGCCCGCGACGCCGCGGACGTGGTCGCCTACGAGGGCTTCAGCACCATGAGCGCCAAAGCGATCAGGATGCCCGTGCTCGACAGATGGCTCGCGATGGTGAGCCTCCTCGCCACGACGTCGTACTCGGCGGACGAACCGGGTCGGTCGGCAGACATCGGGTCGTGGAGGCCGACGGCCAGTCCCTCGAGCCGCCGCTGCGCGGGGACGACGAACGCTCCGTGCAGAGTGAGCACGTACACGAGCAAGGAGAGTGAGGGCTAACCCAGATCTCACTCCAGTAGCCGCCGATCGTGGCCAGGAGGGCGCCGGTGACGAGGGTCAGCGTGGCGGCCGGCGCGACGACGGCGTCTCCGAACCTGCGCCCCGCTCTGACGAGAGCCGCCGTAGACCCGGGAGCCTCACGCCGGACCGACCTCAGGATCCAGGGATAGGCCGCCATGGCGCCGAAGGCAAGCGCGATCGAGGCGATGTGGACGACGAGCAACAGCCCGTAGGCGGTGGCCACCGCGCTAGCCGCCGGGCCCGAGCCGGCGTGCGACCACCCGCTCGCCCACGAAGGCGCCCACCGCTCCGCCGCTCACGACGATGGCCACCGGAAACCACCAGCTCCAGAGGCGTTCGGCGGCACCCGCCCCGACCACCGTGACGAGCGTGAGGAAGAGTCCGCCGTGGAGCGCCCCGACGATCGAGACGGGCACCTCCAGGTCGGCGAGCGAGCAGGCCACGAGCACCGCGAGCAGGATGGCGTCCACGAGGGCCAGGCGCCGCACGGTGGCGAGCTGGCGGCGCGGCTCCTCGGTATCGGCGGACGGCCTCGATCGTGCGCGCTCCGCGGCCACCGGGCCAGACGATACGCGGGCGGGAATGCCTCAGGCCGGTTCCCCCGCCTCGGCCGCCCGCTTGAGCGCGCCTAGCCTGCGGCCCCAGGCGGCCGACAGGTCGGCGAGCCAGCGAGCGGAGGCGGTCCCCGACCTCCCCGGCGCCACGGCCCTCGACACCCCCGACCATCTTCGTGGCGGACGGGGCGGTCATTCTCGGGCCCGATTCTCGGGCCCGCTCGGCTTCCCGCCTGGCGAAGCCGAGGGCGCCCTCGACGCGGCTCTGGGTGGGTAGCGCCTCGATCGACCTGAGCGACGCGGTCTTGTTACCGAACCGTGCGTTCCGGGTCGCATTTCCGCCCCCATGCGAAAGGCGGCCGGGCGTAGCTTCCGCCCTCGTGTTCGCGAGCGTCGCCACCTTCGCCCTCGAGGGCGTGGACAGCCACGAGGTGACCGTCGAGGTCGACCTGCGGCGGGGCCTGCCGGCCTTTACGGTGGTTGGACTGCCCGACGCCGCCGTGCGAGAGGCTCGCGAGCGCGTCCGCGCCGCACTCCTCAACTCCGGTTGCGAGTTCCCGCTCAAGCGGGTCACCGCGAACCTCGCGCCCGCGCACATTCGAAAGGCCGGCCCGTCTTTCGATCTCGCGCTCGCCCTCGGGGTCCTCGCGGCCAGCGAGCAGGTGCCGCGAGAGGAGCTGAGCCGCTACGCGGTGTGCGGCGAGCTCTCGTTGGGCGGTGCGCTACGTCCGGTGCTCGGGAGCCTCGCGATGGCCCTCGGCGCTCATCGTGCCGGGTACGCCCGGCTCGTGGTCGCCGTCGAGGACGCCGGTGAGGCGGCTCTCGTCGACGGACTCGAGGTGCTCGGAGTGCCGAGCCTCGACCGGCTCGTCGACCTGCTCTGCGGGCGATGGCGCCCGAACGCGATCGGTCGGGCCTCACCGCGCCCGACCGCGAAGGAGCCGGAGCTCGACCTCGCCGACGTGCGGGGGCAGCTCGATGCGCGGCGGGCGCTCGAGATCGCCGCCGCGGGCGGGCACAACCTCCTGATGACCGGGGCGCCCGGGGTCGGCAAGACGATGCTCGCCCGTCGCCTGCCCGGTGTACTTCCGCCGCCGACCTTCGACCAGGCGGTCGAGATAACGCGCGTCCGAAGCGTCGCGGGCTTGGGCGCGGGTGGCCTCGCCGAGCGGCGTCCGTTTCGAGCGCCCCACCACACGATCTCGCCCTCCGGTCTCATCGGTGGCGGGGCGACCCCCCGTCCCGGTGAGATCTCCCTGGCCCACCACGGCGTCCTCTTCCTCGACGAGCTCGCCGAGTTCTCCCGGACGGCGCTCGAAGCGCTGCGTGCGCCGCTCGAGGCCGGGCAGGTCGAGATCATGCGTGGGCAGCGGGCCATCACCTACCCCGCGGACGTGATGCTGGTGGGGGCGTGCAACGACTGTCCCTGCGGCCGGCCGACCCCGCACTGCCAGTGCACGGATGCAGACCGTGCTCGCTACGCCCGGCGTCTCAGTGCACCGCTCCTGGACCGCATCGACATTGTCTGCGAGCTGGACGCTCCGGACTGGTCGGAGTCGAGGGCCGGCGCGGCCGCGACCGCCCCGGTCGGTGAGGCCTCGGCGCCCGTCCGTGCACGGGTGAGTGACGCCCGCGAGCGTCAAGGACGCCGCCTCGAGGGGACCGGCGCGGCCTGCAACGCGGCCATGGACGCCCGCCTCGGCCGCACGCACCTCCGCCTGAGCCCCGACGCGCGATCGGTGCTCTCCCAGGCTCAGGCCACCGGAAGCCTGAACGGGCGCGGTCACGACCGGGTGCTGCGCCTCGCCCGCACGATCGCGGACCTGGCTGCATCATCTCGAGTCGAGGGCGAGCACATGGACGAGGCCTTCGGCTACCGGTTGGGTTCGTCGACCCGGGCGGCGGCGTGACCGATCCGTGTGCGAACTGCCTGAGGCGGAGCCACCTCCTCGCCCACCTCGCTCCGAGGATCGCCGACCTGCTGACCAGGAAGCGGGGGCGAGTCGTGCCCGGGATGCTCGGGCTCGCCGACGAGGAGCTCATCGCGGCCGTCGCGGGAGCTCACGGGGCAGAGGCTCGCCGGTTCCTTCAGACCTTCGACGCCACCGCCGCGCGTCGCGCGCTCGAGCGCATTGGCGTCCACGCGGCCTGTGCTCACGGGTCCGCGTATCCCGCACGGCTGCGGGACCTGGGCGATCCGCCCGCGACGCTCTTCTGGGTCGGCTCCCGCGATCGACTCGCGTCCCTCACCCGGGAGCCCGCCGTCGCGGTGGTCGGCGCGCGGCGGGCCTCGCAGTACGGGCTCGAGGTCGGCTACTCGCTGGGCCGAGGCCTCGGAGCGGCGGGCATTACGGTGGTCAGCGGAATGGCCCTGGGGGTGGACGCCGCCGCTCACCGGGGCGCACTCGACGCCGGGGGACCGGCGCTCGCGGTGCTCGCCTGCGGTCCCGAGCTCGCCTACCCGCGGGTGAACCGTGGGCTTCACGGTCGGCTGGTCGCCACCGGAGCCGTGGTCTCCGAGCAGCCGCCGGGCCAGCGTGCCCTGAGGTGGAGCTTTCCAGCCCGCAACCGGATCATGGCCGCGCTGGTCGAGTTGGTGGTGGTGGTCGAGGCCGCCGACCATTCAGGCTCGTTGATCACCGCCGACCTCGCCAGTGAGCTCGGGCGGAGCGTGGCCGCAGTGCCCGGGCGCATCACCCATCGCGGTACCGCGGGCAGCAACCGCCTCCTCAAGGAGGGCGCGGTGCTCACGCGTGGCACCGAGGACCTACTCGACGAGCTGCTCGGGCCCGGAGCCACGGCTCCCGCGGGGGCCGACGCGGCGCTCGAGGGCCTCGGGCCCAGCGAGCTGAGCGTGCTCGAGCAGGTCGAGGCCGGGCGTGGCGGCCCGGACGCACTCGGTCTGGAGCTGCGGCTCTCGGCGGCGGCGATCCGCGCCGCCCTCGGCCGGCTGGAGGCGGTCGGCCTCGTGGTCCGCGGAGCGCTCGGCGCCTACGAGCGGACGGCGCGATGACGAGCACGACGTTCCTCGTCGCGGGGGAGCTGCCCGCCTCTCGCCACGGGGTCGGCCGGTCTCCGCCGCGTGGCATCGGACTCGTATGCTCCGCCCTGCCCGCGCCGGCCGCGGCCCTTCACGGCGTCGGCCCGGGCACCCTGCGCCGCATGACCCAGCCGCCCGACACGACACCGCCGCGCGTCCTCTCCATAGCGGGGTCGGACTCCGGCGGCGGAGCCGGTATACAGGCCGACCTGAAGGCGATCGCCCGTTGCGGCGGCCACGGGATGACCGCGATCACCGCGCTCACCGCGCAGAACACCGTCGGCGTGCGCTCGGTCTTCGGCGTGCCCGCCGAGACCGTGCTCGATCAGGTGCGAGCGGTCGTGGAGGACATCGGGGTCGACGCGGTCAAGATCGGCATGCTGGGCAGCGCCGAGACCATCGCGGTGGTGGGCCGAGCGCTCGACCTGACCGCCGGGGCGCCGGTCGTGCTCGATCCGGTCATGGTCGCCGAGAGCGGGGCGCGACTCCTCGACCCGGAGGCCGAGGGTGCGCTTCGCGAGCTCCTCCTTCCCCGGGCGACCGTGCTCACCCCGAACCTCGAGGAGGCGCGCGCGCTGGCCGAGCGCACCGGGGCGGTCGCGGGCGACGATGCCGAGACCCTGGCCCGGGCGGTGCATCGCCTCGGCCCAGGATCGGTCGTGGTCACGGGCGGACATCGGGACGAGGTGACGGACGTCTTCTTCGACGGCGTGCGCCTCGAGTCGATCACCGGTGAGCGCCACCCCGCTGGGGCGGCGCACGGCTCGGGGTGCACTCACTCGTCCGCGCTCGCTACCTTCCTCGCCCGCGGGCACGACCCGCTCGATGCGGCGCGGGCGGCAAGGTCGGTGGCCTCCGATGCGGTCCGGGACGGCCTCCGGGGCCTCGGACGGGGGGCGGGGCCGGTCGATGCCCTCGGCGTGCTCGAATGGGCGCGGGGGCGCGTGCCGCGTCTGGCATAATCGCCGTCCATTCGCGCGAGGCCGTCGTCGGACGATGGGCCGCGCAACCGAGCACAGGGAGCCAGCCATCAAGTTCCTTCGGATGAAGCCGGGACACGGTGAGGTCCTCCTCGCGGAGGGCGATCCCTCCGTGCTCGAGGACGAGGAGCGCCTCGTCGAGGAGTTCCGCCGCCAGCTCGACCACGGGATGTGGGCCGCCGCACCGACGGTCGATCCGGACACCGGTCGGCGTGAGGCCCAGCTCGTGCGCGAGTACGCGGAGATCCCCGACCAGGCCGACCGGGTGATCTTCTTCCCCCGCGCCGCCGGAGGTTAGGCCCGACCGCCCGTGGTGCTCGCCCTTCTGGCCCTCGGTCTGGTAGCCACCGCGCTCCTCCTTTCCGTCCTCCTTCACGCCGGTGCGCGGGGCAAGGCGCGGCGCGCGCAGTCGCGCCATCGCCGGCGTGGGCGCCCCGGGTTCGAGCCGGGTGATCCCGGCCGCGAGCGCCGGGCCGAGCAGCGGGCCCGCGAGTTGCTGCGCTCCTGCGTCAACGACGAGGAATGGGCCATGTACCGCGACCTGGGGTTCATCAGCGTGCCGGGCCGGCTCGCCGGCACCCGCGCGCTCGACGGTGAGCCCTCTCGCCCCGAACGGCGCGGGAGCGAGCCCCCCTACGCGTATCTCATCTACCCGCACAAGCCGATCGTCGCCTACGTGCCCCAGACCCGCCGCCTCCTGAGCGAGTACTGCGTGGAGTTCCCCGACCTGACCGGCGCCATCTCCGACACCCGTCTGCCGGACTCGGACGACGTCCTCGCCAAGTGGATGGCGGTCACCGGCGACGAGTCGCGCCTGCTGCGCAACGCGAACATGCACCTGCCCGGCCGACAGGTGGACCCCACACGGATCCGGCGCGACCTATGGCGCCTCGCGGAGTGGGAGCGCCAGCGGGGCGGCCCCGACTCCGCCGAGCTCTCCTCGCGGTGAGCACCGACGCGGACGCCCCGCGGTGAGCACCGACACCCGCCGCCGCAGCCGGACCATCCTCGAGGGCCCCGACCGCGCTCCCGCCCGCGCCTATCTGAAGGGGATCGGATTCGACGAGGAGGCGCTCGAGCGCCCGATCGTCGGCATCGCGAACACCTGGACGGAGACCATGCCGTGCAACTTCCACCTGCGCCGGCTGGCCGAGCGGGTGAAGGACGGCGTCCGCGCCGCGGGCGCCACGCCTATGGAGTACAACACGATCGCGGTCTCCGACGGCATCACGATGGGGACCGAGGGGATGAAGGCCTCGCTGGTCTCGCGCGAGGTGATCGCCGACTCGATCGAGCTCGTGGCCCGCGGCCACCTCTTCGACGCCGTGGTCGCGCTGTCGGGGTGCGACAAGACGCTGCCGGGCTGCGTGATGGCGCTCGCCCGGCTCGACGTGCCGAGCCTGATGCTCTACGGGGGATCGATCGCGCCGGGGCGCTTCAAGGGGCGCGAGGTGACGATTCAGGACGTCTTCGAGGGTGTCGGCGCGCACGCCGCCGAGACCATGTCCGACGCCGACCTGCTCGAGCTCGAGGACAACGCCTCGCCCGGCGCCGGGGCGTGCGGCGGTCAGTTCACGGCCAACACCATGGCCACCGCCTTCGAGGTGCTCGGGATCTCCCCGATGGGCAGCGCCATGGTGCCGGCCGAGGACGGGAGGAAAGGGCAGGTGGCCGAGGACTGTGGGCGGCTCGTGGTCGAGATGCTCGGACGCGACCTGCGTCCGAGCGCGGTCATCACCCGCGGATCGCTCGAGAACGCGATCGCCTCGGTGGCCGCCTCCGGCGGCTCCACCAACGCCGTCCTGCACCTGCTCGCGCTCGCCCGAGAGGCGGAGGTGCCGCTGTCCATCGACGACTTCGACCGGGTGAGCTCGGGCGTGCCGCTGCTGGCCGACTTGAAGCCGGGCGGGCGCTTCGTGGCCACCGACCTCTACCGGGCGGGAGGGGTGCGGCTGATCGCCAAGCGGCTGCTGGACGCCGGCATCCTGCACGCGGAGGAGATGACCGTCACCGGCCGCACCATCGGCGAGGAGGCCGCGAGCGCCGAGGAGCCCGAGGGCCAGGAGGTGATCCGTCCACTCGAGCGCCCGCTGAAGGCCACCGGTGGGCTGGCCGTGCTCCGCGGCAACCTCGCCCCCGATGGATGCGTGGTGAAGGTGGCCGGCCACGAGCGTCTCGACCACCGCGGCCCGGCGCGGGTCTTCGAGTCCGAGGAGGAGGCCTTCGCCGCGGTCAAGGCGCGGTCGATCTCCGAGGGGGACGTGGTGGTCATCCGCAACGAGGGACCGGCCGGCGGCCCGGGGATGCGCGAGATGCTCGGGGTGACCGCGGCACTCGTGGGGGAGGGGCTCGGCGAGTCGGTGGCGCTCCTCACCGACGGTCGCTTCTCGGGCGCCACCCGCGGGCTGATGGCCGGGCACGTGGCTCCCGAGGCGCTGCGCGGTGGGCCGATCGCCGGGGTGCGCGACGGGGACACGATCGTCTTCGACATCACCGGCCGCGAGCTCCGCGTCGAGCTCTCCGAGGACGAGCTGCAGGCGCGCGTCGACGCCTACACGTCACCGCCCCCGAGCTACCGTTCCGGCGTGCTCGCCAAGTACTCACGCCACGTGAGCTCCGCCGCCGAGGGCGCGGTCACCTCCTAGCGGAGAGCCTCGATGAACCTGAGCGCCCCCCTCCTGCTGGGTTTGCTCGTGGCGCTGGGCTCCGCCGCGCTGTATTCCTCGGGGGCGGCGCTGCAGGCCCTCGAGGCCCGCACCACGTCCGATCGCGAGGCCCTGCACGCCTCGCTCCTGCGGGATCTGGCCTCACGGCCGCGCTGGCTCCTCGGCACGGCCGCCGTGCTCGTGGGATGGGCGCTCCAGGCCGGCGCGCTCCTCCTCGCACCCGTCACCGTGGTGCAGCCGACCCTGGCCGCGGGGCTCGTGATCCTGCTCGCCATCGGCGCCCGCGTGCTCGGGGAGCCGGTCGGGCGCCGCGAGGTGCTCGCCGTGCTGGCCATCTTCGTGGGCGTCGCCGGCCTGGCGGCCAGCGCCCCGCTGCCCTCGACCGAACGGGCCGACCCGCAGGTGCTGGCCATCGTCATGGCCGGCCTCGCACTGGTGGCCCTCACTCCTTACCTGCTGCGCTCGACCGGGCGCCCGCTCGGCGGCCTGATCATCGCCAGCGGCGGGCTGGCCTACGCGGTATGCGGCCTGTCCACCTCCTTCGCCGGAGACGCGCTACCGGACGCCCAGTGGCTGGTGATCCTCTTCTGGCTCGGCGTGACGATCGCCGCCGCGCTCATCGGCCTGGTCAGTGAGATGACGGCGTTCCAGCACGGGGCGGTCACCCACGTCTTCCCGGTCATGCTCGTCATCCAGATGCTGGTGGCCGTGCTGCTGATGCCGGTGCTGGGCGTCGAGAGCTGGGGGGCCACGCCGCTGAACGGAGTGGCGCTCGCCACGTCGATCGCGGTCGTGGCCGGAGGAGCGGCCGCGCTGGTGGGGACGCCGGCGGTGGGAGCCGCCCTCGCCACGAGCCGCGGCGTCGATCGCGAGTAGCAGGGACGGGGCGAGGCCCCGTCCAGCCCGCTACTTCTGCGCCAGCCGCGGCTCTTCCAGGTCCACCTCGCCGGCCTCCTGACGCGCGCGGCGATTGGGGAAGAGCGTGGGGAAGGGGACCTCGCTGATCATCAGCATGGTGAGGAAGGTGGCGATCACGAGGGCGAGGTCGGCGGGGGGCGCGACCGCGGCGACGATCGCGGCGGTCACTCCGGCCGGCGGTATGGGCATCCCCACGTAGCTGCGGGGACTCGCGACCAGCGGGAAGCGGGCCAGGCGCCACGCGCCGCACAGGACGAAGCCAAGGCACACCGCGATCCCCGCGATGTGGATCTCGTGCAGCAGGGACAGGTAGAGCATCATCGCGGGCGCCGCTCCGAAGGTGAGCATGTCGGCGAGGGAGTCGAGGTCCGCGCCGAAGCCCTGGTCGTCGCGGTCACTGTGCCGGGCGGCGATCCCGTCGACCGCGTCGAGCCCGGCGCCGAGGCCCACGAGGCCGGCCGCCCAGCCGAACTCGCCCTGGGAGGCGAGGATCAGACCCAGGAAGCCGCACACGAGGTTTCCGCTCGTGAGGGCGTTGGCCGGGCTGATGAAGGCACTTCTCACTCCTGCTCCTCTCGTAGATACCGCGCGAGGACGGTGACCCCGGCGCGCACTCGCTCGCCGCGCCGGGCGATCACCTCGACCCGCGCGCGAGGCACGAGGACATCAGCTCTCGAACCGAAGTGGATCAAGCCGACCCGCTCACCGGCTGCCACGGTATCGGAGATTTGCCTCCACGGCGTAATCCGACGCGCGACGCTTCCCGCGACCTGGACCAGGACGAGACGTCCGGCGGGGCCGTCGATCGCGAGGCGCCGACGGCGATTCTCGTGCGCCCCCCGGAGGAACGCGGGACGGAGCGACCCCTCCACGTCCTCCTCGAGCGCGATCCGCCCGGAGACCGGGCTACGGGTCACGTGCACGTCGAGCACGGAGAGGAACGTGGTGACCCGCGTCACCTCCTCGTCCTCCAGCCACTCCTCGGCGGCCGGGGCGACGTCGGTGATCACGCCGTCGGCGGGGGCGTAGATCGCGTCCTCGTCGGCACTCGGCGGGCGCTCGGGGTCGCGGAAGAAGAAGAGGCACACCAGCGCGGTCGTCCCGGCCAGCCACCCGGCACGGCGCCCCGCGGCCAGCAGGACGAGGTCCCCGAGGAGCGCGAGGCCCACGTAGCGACGTGACTCGCGAAGGGCGCGCCAGCTCACGCCCCCGCGCCGTCCGCGCCGTCACGGCACGCGAACAGCACGGCCGGCGGCACGTTCAGCGGCGAGAGGCGCCGGGTGACCGAGGAGAAGCGCCGGCGCAGGTCCGCCGCGACCAGCGGGGAGTACTGAAGGACGAGGAAGGTTCCCCCCGGGGCCAGCGCGCGCCTCGCCTCGTCGAGGATGGTCTGACGCACCCCGCCGGGCAGGCTGGTGAACGGAAGCCCCGAGACGATCACGTCGGCTCGCGAACCGTCGAGGTGCTCGCACAGTCGCTCGGCGGACTCGGCGAGCACCGTGACGCGCGGGTCGTCGAGCTCGTCGCGAAGGCCGGAGGCCAGCCCGGGGTCGACCTCGATGGCGAGCAGCCGGGCGTCGGCGGGGAGCCGGGGCACGATCTCCCGGGTGTACACGCCCGTTCCGGCTCCCAGCTCGGCCACGCAGCGCACGCCGTCGAAGCTCGTCATGTCGAGGAGGTCGCGTACCGCGCGTCTCGAGGTGGGAAGCACGGCGCCCACCTGGCGCGGGTGGGCCAGGAAGGAGCGCAGGAAGCGCCGTCTCTCGCCGGAGGCGCTCATGCGCCCGGGAAGGCCATCAGCGCGCGGTTGAACTCGGTCGCCCGTTCGAGCCCCGAGGAGATCAGCCCCTTCGACATGGGCGCGTACCGTACAAGGATGAGCCGGATCGGACTCGACATCGACTCGACCCTGCACCACTACTGGGACCTCCTCGAGTCCGTCGCCGAGCGGCGCTTCGGCATCTCGCTGCCCTACGAGCGCCAGCACGAGTGGGGTATCCCGGAGCTCGAGCCCGACCAGCTGCGCGCCTGCGTCGAGGAGACGCACTCCGAGCGCAACATCCTCGGGGCCGAGCCCTACCCGGGTGCGGTGGACGCGGTGCGCGCGTGGCACGCCGCCGGCCACTTCGTCCACGTCACGAGCCACCGGGCGCTGTGGACCGAGGAGGCCACCGCGCGCTGGCTGCGCTCGATCGGCCTGCCCTACGACGACCTGCGCTGCTCCTACGACAAGGTCTCGCGCTGCGTCGAGCTCGGTATCGACGTCCTGGTGGACGACTCGCCCGTGAACCTGGCCGCGGCGCGCGAGAGCGGGATGCTCGGGGCCACGATCGTCCATCCCTGGAACCGCCACCTCGTGGCCGACGACCCCGGGGTTGTGGGCGCGGGCGACTGGGTCGAGCTGCGCCGGCGCGTCGAGCCGCTGCTCGCGCGGAGCGAGAGCGGACGTACGTGAGCTCGCGCCGGGTGCTCATCACGGGGGTCTCCTCCTACTGGGGCGGGCGCCTCGCGGAGGCGCTCGAGGGTCGCCCGGAGATCGAGGCCATCGTGGGCGTGGACTCCGAGGACCCGACGCGCGAGCTGCGCCGCACCGAGTTCGTCCGCGTGGGCACCGAGCACGCGCTCCTGCGCCGCATAGTGCTGGCCGCCGAGATCGACACCGTGGTCGACTCCCGGTTGATCGTGGACTCCGCGGCGGCGTCGTCGCGGCGGGCCCACGAGAACAACGTGATCGGCACCGTGAACATCACCGCGGCGTGCTCGGGACGTGACTCGCCCGTGCGCAAGCTGGTCTTCAAGTCCTCGGCGCACTTCTACGGCTGCGAGCAGGACGATCCCGCCTTCTTCACCGAGTCGATGGGCCGACCGCACCCGCCGCGGACGCCGATCGAGCACGACCTGGTCGAGGCCGAGGCCGCCGTGTCGGAGTTCGCGGAGCGAAACCCGGAGGTCTGCGTGACCGTGGAGCGCTTCTCGAACGTGCTCGGGCCGGACGTGAGGACCTCGCACACCCGGCTCTTCGGCCTTCCGGCCGTCCCCATGGTGCTCGGCTTCGACCCCCGATGCCAGTACGTGCACGAGGACGATGTCGTCGGCGCCCTCGCCCACGCGGTGGAGCACGAGCTCCCCGGCATATACAACGTGGCCGCCGACGGGGTCCTCGCCCTGTCGGAGGTGGTCGCCCTGCTCGGCAAGCGCCCGCTGCCTGTGCTCCCCCCGGTGGGCACCCGCGTGGCCCTCGGAGCGCTGGCCGCGCTCGGGGTCCCCATACCGCCGGAGATGCAGCACCAGCTCCTGTTCGGGCGGGGACTCGACAACCGGCCGCTCAAGGCCACCGGGTTCCGGTACCGCTACACGACGCGGGAGACGGTGGTGGACTTCGCCGAGCGAATGCGCCTCGCGCCGATCCTGCGGGGCGCCGAGGAGCCGTTCCACTTCGAGCAGGAGGTGGAGGACTTCCTGCGTCGGAGCCCGAACGTCCGGCGCCAACACGCGGCGGAGTCCGCGCTCTCGGGGGAGGAGCTCGCTGCCCTGCGCCGGCTGCTGGGCGAGCGGGGGGAGAACGGCGGCCCCTCCGCGGTCGGTGAGGGGCGCGCCGGAGCCGAGCCCGAGGACGCGGACCTCGAGCGCTACGAGGACCTCGAGGCCCGCGAGATCGTCGGCATGCTCGGTGCGCTCGAGACCGCGGACCTCGCCGTGCTCGGCCAGCACGAGCGCTCCCACCGCGCCCGCCCCGAGGTGGTGTCCGCCATCGAGGCGGCGCTCGAGCGGCGCTCCTGAGCGTTTTCCCGCCCGGCTCGACTCTGCCTCGCGGGGTCTGCACCGCTCCGCGGGCGACACAAGTAGGATGAAGGCTCGATGCGGAGGCTCTCTACACCGATCGTGGCGCTTCTGGCCGTGGTTCTCGCCGGTCTCGTCGCCCTGTACCTGTACGACCGCTCGCGTGCCGACACGGTGGCCGAGGGCGTGAACGTCGCCGGCGTGGACGTGGGCGGCATGAGCGTCGAGAAGGCTCGGGTCATGATCCAGGGGCAGGTGGCCGCCCCGCTCGAGGAGCCGATCCGCATCTCCGCCCCCGGTCGTGACCATGTCCTGACCGCCAAGCGAGCCCGCCTGCGCACCGACGTCGAGGGCTCCGCGGCCGCCGCGCTGGCGGCCAGCCGCGACGGCTTCTTCGTCACCCGCGCGATCCGGGACCTCAGCGGGTCTCGCGCGGGCGTGGACCTGCGCGCCCGGGTCTCCTACTCGAGGCGTGCGGTGGCGAACCTCGTGCGTCGCGTCGAGCGCGACGTCAACCGCCCGCCCCGCGACGCGACGGTCAGGCCCTCGGGCGCCGGACTGAACCGGGTCAGCGCCCAGACCGGCCGGCGGCTCCACACCGAGGCACTCGCGAACCGCCTTCGTAGCGCGATCCGCCGGCCCGAGGTGCGCAAGGTCAAGGTCCGTGCCGACGTCACGAAGCCCAAGGTGCTCACCAGGGAGCTCGCGAAGCGCTACCCCCACTACATCACGGTGGACCGCGGCGGCCACACCCTGCGCTACTACCGCAACCTCGAGATGAAGAGCTCCCACACGATCGCCGTCGGCCAGGCCGGCCTCGACACGCCGGCCGGCAAGTACTCGATCCAGAACAAGGCCGAGAACCCGGCCTGGCACGTGCCCAACTCGGACTGGGCGGGGGAGAAGGCCGGGCAGATCATCCCCGGCGGCACCGCCGAGAACCCGCTCAAGGCGCGCTGGATGGGGATCTTCGACGGCGCCGGCATCCACGGGACCGACCAGACGGGGTCGCTCGGCACCAACGCCTCCCACGGCTGCATCCGCATGTCGATCCCAGAGGTCATCCAGCTGTACAAGCGCGTACCCGTCAACACCCCCGTCTACATCGGCTGAGCCGCGATAGACGGCGCGCCGGTCGGTCGCGTACGTCGTACGCGTCGCTCTCGCCGGGCACCGGACCGCTTGTCTCTCGCGGCTCAGGGCGGGGCGGCAGGGGACGGCATCGGTCCACAGGCTCGCGCGACCGGGCCCCTCACTCCACCTGCGCTACGGGCCCGTCCACGCCGATCTCGGCCACCGGCACCTCGCGCCATCCACGCCGAAGCAGCAGGGCATGGCCGTCGCCGTGTCGAAAGGAGAGCGTGCCGATGAAGACCCCGCGCTCGCGCTTGACCATCACCGCGTACCACAGCGTCGTGGCGTCGCCCGTTCCCCGGATCGGGTGCCAGGGGCGAGGCGGGGGCGCCGCGGTGGGCGGAGCGAGGTCGGCCTCGATCAGCTGGACCCGGGTCGCCACCCGCCCGTCCTCGTAGTTGACGAAGAACGCGGACACGCCGTCCGAGCCTAAGACCCGCGAGTGGTCGGAGGCGCTACGGACCTACGACGCCGCCCTGCACGCACGGGGCATGGCGCAGAAGACGCGCCGTGCCTACGGCGTCGACCTCGTACAGCTGGCGCGATGGGCCGGCTCGAGGAGCCTCGGCCCGCGCGGCCTCGCCCACGGCGACGTCCGCCGCTACGCGGGCACCCTGTCCGAGCGCGGGCTCTCGCGCGGGACCGTGGCCCGCAAGCTCGCAGCCGTGCGCTCGTTTCACCGCCACCTCGTCTCGCGCGGCGAGCTGGCCGCCAATCCCGCCGACCTCGTGCCGAGCCCGCGCCGCGACGATCACCTGCCCCGGGTGCTCAAGCCCGTCGAGGCCGAGGCGCTACTGGCCCGCATCCCGGCGCGCGAGCCGCTCGAGGTGCGGGACCGGGCGCTGGTCGAGCTGGCCTACGGCGCCGGGCTGCGCGCTGAGGAGCTCGTGCTCCTCGACGTGGCCGACCTCGCCCTCGATGCGGAGGAGGTGAGGGTGAGCGGCAAGGGCGCTCGCACGCGCATCGTGCCCGTCGGCGAGCCCGCGGGCCTCGCGCTGGCGCGCTACCTCGAGACGGCGAGACCGGCCCTGGTGGGCGCGCGTCGCGACGAGCCCGCCCTGCTCGTCTCGCGCAGTGGCCGGCGGCTCTCGACCTCCGACGTGCGCCGCCGGCTCGGCCGCTGGGTCCGCGCCGCCGCCCTCCAGGGCGGAGTGTCCCCGCACACCCTCCGGCACTCCTTCGCCACCCATCTGCTGGAGGGAGGAGCGGACCTCCGGTCCA
>JBPCQB010000012.1:0-13916 GCA_050998555.1 Thermoleophilaceae bacterium | reverse complement strand
CGGCGCGGTCAGCATCATCCACCGCCGCGACATCGCCGGCTCACCGACCCCCGAGGACCGCCGCACGAAGCTGGTCGCCGACTACAAGGCGCGCTTCGCGAACCCCTACTCGGCGGCTGAGCGCGGCTACATCGACGACGTGATCGTCCCGCACCAGACCCGCCCGCGGCTGATCAGGGCGCTGCGCACCCTGCGGACCAAGCGCGTGGACGGCCCGAAGCGAAAGCACGGGAACATCCCGCTGTAGCCGGGTACCCCGCGGGCCCCTACGAGGAGAGGAGCCCCATGGGCAAGGGCGACAAGACCATCGGTCGGAGCAAGCAGGCGGACGGGGGGCCTCGCTAGAGCCCGAGCCGAGCGGCCGTGACGCGAGCGGAGGCGGCGGCCGCAACGCACGCGCGAAGGTCGCTCAGCCGCTGCCCGCGACTCGGCCGCGAGCGCAGCCGCTGCGCTGCGCGCGCGGCCTGCGGCTCGAGGCCTGGGTCATGACGGCCGCGCCGGCGAGCGTGCATGCCCGCAGCCGAGCGGCTTGCCGAAGCCGAAGTTGGCGAGGTGGGCGGCGCACTCCACGCTGGCCAGAGCTCGGCCGGGGTTCCGGGCGCGACAGGAGGGTCATCACCGGAGTCGTCGTCGTCTCGACGGCCGTTTCTGCGGTCGCGGCCGAGGAGCAGGGGATCACCGGGGCTCAGCAGGCGGACGCCGCGCGACGGAGGCGGGTCCTCGAGGAGAGATAGGTCGTGGTCGAGCAGCCAGGTGCGTGCGCGGCCTCCGCCGATCCGCACCTCGGCCAGCTCGTCCTCCACGAGCGCCCACAGCGCGTCCGCGTGGACGCGCGCGAGCCCGGCCCACTCCGCGAGGTGGGCGGGCGTGGATGGCCCATAGCCCGACAGGTACCGGCGCACGAGCTCGGCGCCGGCGGACGCTCGGGTGGGTGGTCGCCAGCCGATCAACTGGTCGGTGCGCGCAAAGGCGGGCTGGCGGCCCACCCGGCCCGCGCTGCACAGCCGGCCGTGCAGCGAGGCCATGACCAGGAGGCCGCGCCGCGCGTGGTGGCTCTCGCATCCGCGGCACCACGGCAACAGCTCCTCGGGGAGGCGGCGGCGAAGGGCCTCGTGCAGGTCGTCGCGACTCAGCACGGCGCCGTCGAGAGCATCGGCCACCGCCTCGACGGCGAGCTCGACGGGCTCGACGGGCTCGACGGGCTCGACGAAGTCCGCGCTCCGATCCGGCAGCGCGGGGCCGACGATCGTGCGCAGGCCGGCGTCGTCGACGGGGAGCATCGAGGTGGCGTACGCCGCGGCCTCGCTCGCGGGAACCACCGCGACGGCGGTCCGCGGGTTGTAGAGGGCGACGAGGGAGCGCTCCTCGTACACGCCCGTGTCCACCCATCCCGGCGCGAGGGACTCGACGCGCGCGAGCACGGCCGCGGCCGCCGCGCCCGGGGGCGAGTCCTGCACCGCCCATCCCTCCAGCGCGTGGGTGGGGTCGGCCACGGGCGCGGCCAGGTGCTGTCCGGCCAGACACAGGGCGAGCACTCGCTGGGCGTCGACGTCTTGGCTCACAGCCGGACGCTCTGCGCTCCCGCCATCCCCCGACGATGCGCATCGAGCACCGCGTGGACCAGCGCGAGGTCCTGGATCGCGAGCCCCGTGGAGTCGAAGAGGGTCGTCGCGTCCGGCCCTGGGCGCCCGGGGCGCCTCCCGGTGAGCACGGCGCCGAGGTCGGTCACGTCGTCGCGGTCGATCCGGCCCACCGCCACCGCACCGGTCAGCTCGCCGCCGTGGCTCGCCTGGGCCCACTCGTCGCAGAAGAGCGTGCAGGCCACCACCGCCTCGACCTCGGCCTCGGCCTTGCCGGGACCGTCGGCGCCGAGCATCGAGAGATGGAGGCCCGGACGGAGGTCGCCGGCGTGCACCACCGGCTCGTGGCCGGGGGTCACGCACGTCACCACGTCGCAGGCCAGGGCGTCCTCACAACTCCCGGCCTCCCAGCCGAGCTCCCCGGCCAGCCGCCCGGCTGCCTCGGGATCGGGGTCGAAGCACACGCCCGGCCCGTACTCCGCCGCGGCCAGGCACCGTGCGGCCCAGGAGCCGTTCACGCCGCAGCCAAGGATGCCGGCGGTGCGAGCGTCCTCGCGCCCGAGCTCCTGGGCCGCCACCGCGGCCACCGCTCCGGTACGGAGCGCGGTGACCGCACGCGCGTCGATCAGGGCCAGCGGCGTGCCGTCCTCGGCGCTCGAGGCGCAGATCACCCCGGCGACCGCGGGCAGGCCGCGAGCGCCGTTGCCCGGGAAGGAGGTGACCCACTTGAGGATGGCCAGGCCGCCGCCCTTGGCCGGCATGGCCCGGAAGTCCCCGTTCGGCGCGGCGTCGAGGTAGACCTTCGGCGGCATCTCCCACTCTCCGCTCGCGTAAGAGACGAAGGCCTCGCGCACCCGCTCGATCGCGTCCTCCGGCGAGACGGCCGCGAGCACCATGTCGTGGTCGAAGACCGGTACCTGGGGCATGCCGGGCGCGACGATACCCTGCGCCCGGATGCTCCTCGAGCGGCCCTCCGTATGAGCACCAACGGCCGGCAGCGCCCGCCGCGACCCCGCATGGAGCTCCAGGGCGCGACCGCGAGCCCCGAGGAGGCCGCGGCCATCGCCGCCGCCATCGAGCAGTTCCTGCGCGACACGGCGCCGCCGCCCGCCCGGAGCGGTCCACGCGAGAGCCCGTGGCTGCGCGCCGGCCTGCTCGCGGGGGTCGGGCTCGGTCCGCCAGGGCCCTCGCCGTGGGGTGACCCGAGCCCGTGGGGCGCTTGAGGCGCCCCTACCGGGGGCTCAGATCCCTCCCGTACGCACCCGGGCGCTGACCGCCCGGCCGTTCACCCGCCCGCTCAATCGGTAACCGTCGCGGATCGGGCTGACCGAGAGACGAGCCGGCGAGGCGGCCGAGCCGGTGACCCTCACCCGGCCGTTCAGCCCGAAGTTCGGTGCCAGTCGCAGCCGACCACTCACCCGCACGCCCGGTACGTAGCCGACCCGGTCGAGCGCAAGCGTGACCTGGGCCGGCTCGCCGAACGCCGCGTCCCGCGGTCGGGCGATCGACAGGCGGAACCGCCCGCTGCGCAGGCCGCCGCCCACGATCACGGTCGGATCGTCGGTGGCGACGGCGGTGAGGATGCCGGCGAGCAGCGTGTCGTCAAGCGTCAACGCGGTGGCGGTGAGCGTGCGCCCGGCGCGGCCGGGAGCCCCGCGCGGGGTCTCGACCTGGGCGAGGGACAGCGGGGCGGGGGGACGCACCCGGCCGAACGGCAGCTCGTCGGGACAGCGCCCACCGGTCTGCCCGCCGGTGAAGAAGCGCTCGAGCTGGCGGCCCGGGCAGAGATCAAAGGCCACCCCGAGCACCGAGTGGCCCACGCTCGGCACGCTCAGCGTCGACGCCCCGGGCAGCCGCGACGCGGTGCGCTGGGCGGCCTCGAGCGGCGTGCGGAGATCCTCCTCACCGCTGAGCAGGAGCGTTGGGGCCTCGGAGATCGCGTCGTCGGTCGAGACCTCGTCCAGCTCGCGGCCCGAGCTCGGCCAGCTCGCACAGAGCTCGACCAGGCCGATCCGCAGCGCGGTCTCCCGGTCGAACGGGAAGAACGCGTCGTCGGGCATCCTCTCCACCGCGCGGCGAGCCTGCTTAGCTCGCTCCTCGGGCAGCGCGTCGCGGTCGTAGGGGAACGAGACGTCCTCGCAGATCGTCGCCAGGTAGAGCGCCTGGCTGAACGCCTCGGGCGGCTCGGGCTCCGGGGCCTGGGCGCGGGCGGCGCCCACGAGGCGGAGCAGCGGCGCGAGGTCCCCGGCCAGCGCCCCGCGGACGGCCCCCGGGAACACCGTCCTGACCTGGGGCAGGAAGTCGGCGGCGATCAGAAAGGCGAGCAACTCCTCACGCCGGAGCTCGGCGGGCTCGCGCCGGCCCCGCGGATCCACCCGGTAGCCGTTGAGGGGCCCCGCGGAGAGGCGGGCGACGAGCGTCGCGACGTCGCGCGCGGGATCGTCGGTGACCCCTTCGCAGCCGCGGCGGCAGAGCTCGCGCAGTACCCGGGGCACGGCCTCGATGGCCTCGCGGGAGAGCGGGTCGGGCCCCTCCGGCTCCACCACCGAGTCGAGCACCATCCGCTCGACGTGCTCCGGGTAGCGGTCGGCGTAGGCCAGCGCCACCTTGGTCCCGTAGGAGGTGCCGTAGAGGGCGATCTTCTCCACGCCGAGCTCGCGTCGCACCGACTCGATGTCGTCGGCGGAGTCCTGGGTCGTGTAGAAGGCGCGGCGGGGGCCGAGCTCCTGGGCGCAGCCGGCCACCGCGCTCCCGACGTCGAGCCCCTCGTCGGGGCCGTCGAGGGTCAGGCAGCTCAGCGCGCCGGAGCGGCCGGTGCCGCGCTGGTCGAAGACCACGAGGTCGCGGGTGTCGAGGGCCGACTCGAGCGTGAAGCCGAACCCCTCGGTGAGCGGCGAGGCGGCCTGGCCCGGGCCCCCCGCGAGCGCGAAGACCGCGCCCGTGCTCCGGCCCCCGAGGGCGCGTACCCGCTCAACGTGCAGTGGTACCTCGCCGGGGAGCTCGCCGGAGCGGTCGAGTGGCACCGGGATGCGGGCGCACTCGATGACCCCCGCCTCGCGGCAGGGCCGGAAGGTGGCCGCGGAGGCGGGCGCGGCCGCCACCAGCGCGACGGCGAGCGCCATCACGGGCATGAGCAGCCGTCGCACCGCCGGCATTGTGATGCATGGGCGCCGGTGACGCGCCGCCGGCCCGGCCGATCGCGCCGGCACTAGTCTTCCGCGCCGTGTTCGGCAAGGTCCTGATCGCCAATCGCGGCGAGATCGCGGTGCGGATCATGCGCGCCTGCGAGGAGCTCGGGGTGGGCACCGTCGGCGTGTACTCGGAGCCCGATCGCGCCTCCCCGCACGCCCGCCGCGCCGACGAGGCCTACCTCCTGGGCGGCGGGGCGCCGGCCGAGAGCTACCTGAACGCGGAGAAGATCCTCGAGGTCGCCCGGCAGTCCGGAGCCGAGGCCATCCACCCCGGCTACGGGTTCCTGGCCGAGAACACACCCTTCGCACGCGCGTGCGACAACGCGGGGATCGCCTTCGTCGGCCCCCCGGCCGAGGCCATCGAGTCCATGGGCACGAAGACCCGCGCGCGCGAGCTCATGCGCGACGCCGGCGTGCCGATCGTGCCCGGCACCACCGACCCGGTCGAGTCCGTGGAGGACGCCCGGAGGATCATCGACGAGGAGATCGGCTATCCCGTGGCGGTCAAGGCGGCGGGCGGGGGCGGGGGGCGCGGATTCCGCGTGGCGCAGTCCGAGGACGAGCTCGAGTCGGCCTTCGAGGGCGCCTCGGGCGAGGGCGAGCGGTTCTTCTCCGATCCCACGGTCTACCTCGAGCGCTACCTCGATAACCCGAGGCACGTCGAGGTCCAGGTGCTGGCCGACGCCCACGGCAACGTCGTCCACCTCGGCGAGCGAGACTGCTCGGTGCAGCGCCGCCACCAGAAGCTGATCGAGGAGGCTCCCGCGCCGCTCGTGGACGACGACCTCCGGGAACGCATCGGCCGCATCGGCGTGGAGGCGGCCCGCGCGGTCGGCTACCGCTCGGCGGGGACCGTCGAGGGCCTCCTTCAGGACGACGAGTACTTCTTCCTGGAGATGAACACCCGGGTGCAGGTCGAGCACTCCGTCACCGAGATGGTCACCGGCATCGACATCGTCCGCGAGCAGCTCCTCGTGGCCGCGGGCGAGAAGCTCTCGGTGAGCCAGGACGACGTGCGGATCTCCGGTCACGCCATCGAATGCCGGGTGAACGCCGAGGACGCGGCCCAGAACTTCACCCCCGCCCCCGGGCGCATCGGCTCCTACCGCGAGCCCTCGGGACCGGGCGTGAGGGTGGACTCCGGGCTCGAGGCCGGCGCCGAGATCCTCCCGTTCTACGACTCGATGGTCGCGAAGCTGATCGTCTGGGACGCTGACCGCGAGCGCGCCACCGTGCGGATGCGCCGGGCGCTGCGAGAGTTCGAGGTCGGCGGGCTCACCACGCTCATCCCCTTCCACGACGCACTGCTCGGCACCGACCAGTGGCGCGACGCCGAGACCTGCGCCGACCTGATCGCCGACCAGGAGTGGCTGAAGTCCACGGCCGCGCCCCCCGGGGGCGCGCCGCCCGAGGCGGGGCTCGAGGACGAGGAGGAGAAGGAGGAGCGCTCCTACGCGGTGGAGGTCTCGGGCCGGCGCTTCGACGTCAAGGTCATCGGGGCGGCGCTCGGCGGCGCCGGCAACGGCGCCGCGGCCGACGGGGCGGGCCGGCGCCAGGCTCCGCGTCGCCGCGAGCGCTCGGGATCGGGTGGAGGGGGCAGCGCCGAGGAGCTCTCGTCGCCGATCCAGGGAACCGTGCTGCGGGTGGCCGTCGACCCGGGCGCCGAGGTGGAGGAGGGCGCCCTGATCTGCGTGATCGAGGCCATGAAGATGGAGAACGAGATCAACGCCCACCGCGACGGGACCGTCGAGGAGCTCTCGGTGTCGGAGGGCGGCTCGGTGGCCACCGGCGACACGATCGCGGTCATCAGGTAGCGGGCGGTCCCGAGCGGCGCGGCGCGGCCAGGAACCCTCCGAGCGCGCCAACCACGGTCCCGACGAGCAGGAACGTGGCGAAGACCGAGCCGGGCACCGGCTGGCCGAACACCGGCTTGTCGATCAGCCCGTCGAGGAGGGTCATGACGAGGGCCCACGCCGGACCCACCACTGCGCCCCACGCCGCGCCCAGGCCCCGCGACGCGGTGCGCCGGCCACGGGCGACGTCGAACCCGGCGAACAGGGCGAACACGAGCGGCAGCCCGACCGCGGTCACCAGCAGCGCGACGAACAGGTAGCCCGGCAGCGCCTCGCGGTAGGCGGTGATGCGGTATCGCTCGAGCGAGGCGGCCACGTCCTCGGGATCGCTGGGCGGTACCGGAAACCCGAGGAACTCGAGGTCGACGGCCGGCGGCTCGAACTCCACGAACAGGCCGAGCTCGACGAGGTGCACGCCGTGCTCCACGGCGTACATGGCGCTCTCGAGGGCGGCGACCGCCGTGGAGCGGTCCTCGGCGAAGCTTTCGGTCTCGGAGAACGTGCGCACTACCCACGCGGCCGCGCCGATCACGGCGGCGACGGCGAGCAGGACGGCGAGCGGACGGAGCGCGCGCCGCAGGACGTCGGCCGCGGCCCCGAGCGCGTGCGGGACGCTGGAGCCCTCCGGTCCCGGGGCCTCGGCGCCAACCGGGGCTCCGACCCGCCGATCGCCGCGTGCGATCAGCGCGGCGCCCACTGCTCCGCCCAGCGCACCCCAGAGCAGCCCGGTGCCGACCGCGCTGCGTGTCGAGGGCATGAAGTCGTCGTCGCTCCCCGCGAGCAGCACGCAGATCAGCACCATCAGCGCGAACGGCAGGCCGACGGCGGCTCCCCACAGGGTCCGCTGCCATCCAGCCATCCCGCGCGTCCGCGAGGCAGCGGCGGCGGCGGCGATCGCGCACGAGCCGACCGGCACCGTGAGAAGCAGCGCAGGGGCGGTCCGTGCCGGGTCACCGGGAAGCGAGGCCTCGAACACCTCGACGAGGAGGAACTGGACCACCTGGCGGAACGCCTCGACCGCGACGCCGACGTCCTCGCCCACCCCGCCGACGAGCGACTCGTCGCCGAACACCGCAGCCGCCAGGAAGCCCACCAGGAGAGCGAGGACTCCGGCCGCGAGGCCGGCCACCGCCGCCGCGACGGCGGCCCCGCGCGCGGAGGGGGCTGGTGGCTCGACGGGGCTCGACACGCCGCACGGGTTAGCAGACAGCGAGGTGGCGTCGCGGCGGCCGCGCCGAGGAGCTAGCCTCGCCGCGGCCGGGCAGTCGAGCGACGGAGGTGGTCTTCATGGGCGGCAGGTCGGTGGCGATCCTCCTCATGGCCCTGGGCGTGGTCCTTCTGCTGGTGGGCCTGTTCGCGGACTCGCTCGGGATCGGGGTGAGCACGGACCCGGTGGGTACCGAGAGCGAGTCGCCGGTCTTCGGCTGGAAGCAGGTGCTCGCGGTGGTGGGCGGCGCCGTGCTCGTCGCGACCGGGTTCCTCCTCCTCCGGCGCCCGCAGAGACCCGCCGGTCGGTGACCCGGCGCGCCGTGGTCGAAGGCCACGGCGTTCGCGGCGGGGGCTGTCCCGACCCGAGCGGCCGAGGGCCCCGGTAGCCGTCCTACCTTTCGGTTATGTCCGGTCCGGTCCGAACGCCCGAGATCGCCGAGCTCCGCGCCCTGTGCGCGGCCATCGACCTGGGCAGCCTTGGCCGCGCCGCCCGGCTCGTGCGCGTGAGCCAGCCCGCGCTGTCGAAGCGCCTCCACACCCTCGAGGCCCTCGCCGGCGCGCGGCTGCTCGATCGCTCACCGCGAGGGGTCACGCCGACTCCGGCCGGTCGGCGGCTGTACGCCGAGGCGCGCAAGCTGCTGGCGCAGGCGGAGGCGGTCGACGGGCTCATGGCCGGCCTCCACGACGAGGAGACGCCGGTCCGCCTGGCCGCGAGCCACACGATCGCCGAGTTCGTGCTCCCCGCGCCGCTCGTCGACTTCGAGGCCCGGCGCGACCGGCACCTGTCCGTGGAGCTCGTGATCGCCAACTCTCTGATGGTGCACGAGGTGGTTCGCGACGGGCGCGCCGACTTCGGGATCGCGGCCAAGGAGCGGGGTGCATCGGTCGGCGTGCTGAGGGAGATCCCCTTCGTGGACGACGAGGTGGTCGTGGCCGTGCCGCCCGACCACGCATGGGCCGCCGGCGAGGAGATCGCCATGGAGGACTTCCTCTCCACGCCGATGGTCATGCGCGACCCGGGAGCGAGCACCCGCCGCGTGGTCGAGGGCACGCTGGCCGAGCGTGGCCTCTCGCTGGCGCCCCCTTTGGCCGAGGTCGGCAGCACCAGCGCCGCCAAGGCGGCCGCCCTGGCCGAGTGCGCGCCGCTCGTGCTCTCGCGCCTCGGCCTCACCGGCGACGGTGAGCAACTGGTCACGCGGCGCGTGGCCGGGGTGCGCTTCGAGCGCTCGTTCGTCGTCGTGCTCGGCGCCGAGGAGACGATGGGGTCCGGGAGTCACGCCCTGCTCGACCACCTGCGCGCCGCGGTGGCCTCGCCGGTCATAACCGACGGTTGCGACTGACCAAGCAGGTCGGGGGCTAGGCGGACGCTTCGGCGCGCCCTATGTTCGCTTCACCGGATGCCGCCCCACTCCCCGCTCCAAGGCAGCGGTGACTCCCTCCCCCACCGCGCCGGGGCGGCGTCCGGCCCCTTCGTCCCCATGACGATCCCGAGCCACAGGCAGAGGTGACCGCGAGCCCCGAGCCCGGCCGTCACCGCCGCTTGGACGCGGTGGGAGCGGCGCTGCTCGCCTTTGGGGCCCTCAACATCCTCGCCGGGCTGGTGATGCTCTTCGCCCCGGGAGCGTTCTTCGAGTCGGTCGGCCCGTACGGCACGCGCAACGACCACTACATCGGCGACCTCTCCACCTGGTCGCTGGCGCTCGGCGCCGCCCTGGTGGTGGCCGCCCGCCGAGCGAGCTGGCGGGTCCCCGTGCTGGCGGTCGCTTTCCTCCAGGGCGGCCTCCACGCGCTCAACCACCTCCTCGACGTGGGCGAGGCCCGGCCGTTCTGGCTAGGGCCGTTCAACCTCGTCGCGCTCACCGTGGCGGCGGCGCTGCTCGGCCTGCTCCTCGTCGCGAGCGCCCGGCGACCACGCGGGACCGGGCGCCGATGAGGGTCCTCGTGGCCGGAGCGACCGGGGCGATCGGGCGCCCCCTGGTGCCGCTGCTGTCAACCGCCGGGCACGAGGTGATCGGCCTGACGCGGTCCGCGGACAAGGCAGAGGCGCTGCGGTCGGCCGGGGCCGAGGCGGTCGTGGCCGACGCGCTCGACCCCGTCGGGGTCGAGCGCGCGGTGGCCGATGCGGCGCCCGACGTGGTGGTCCACCAGCTCACCGCCCTCCCGGACGACTACGAGCCTCGGGCCCTCGCCAAGGCCTATCCCCGTACCAGCCGGCTTCGCCGTGAGGGCACCCGGAACCTGCTGTCCGCGACCCGCGCGTGCGGCGTGAAGCGCGTGGTGGCCCAGAGCATCGCCTTCATCTACGCGCCCGAGGGCGGCGCGGTGAAGGACGAGTCCGCGCGACCGTGGGTCGACGCGCCGGAGCCGTTCGGCGATGCGGTGGCGGCCTGCCTCGAGCTCGAGCGCCAGGTGACCGAGGCCGACGGGCTCGAGGGTGTCGTCCTGCGGTACGGGTTCTTCTACGGACCGGCGACCTACTACGGGCGTGGGGGGAGCATCGCCCGGCAGGTCCTGCGACGCCGCCTTCCCGTGGTGGGCGGCGGGGACGGCGTGTTCTCCTACGTGCACGTGGACGACGCCGCCGCCGCGACGGTGGCCGCCGTCGAGGGCGGGGCAGCGGGCGTGTACAACGTCGTGGACGACGACCCCGCGCCCATGCGCGAGTGGCTTCCGTTCTACGCGGAAGTGCTCGGCGCCCGGCGTCCGCTGCGTGTGCCCGCGGTCCTCGCCCGACTCGTCGCTGGCCGCGCCGTGGTGGAGATGGCCACCGTGCTGCGGGGCGCCTCGAACGCGAGGGCACGGACCGAGCTCGGATGGGCGCCGCGGTGGGAGAGCTGGCGGACGGGGTTCCGGGAGGGGCTCGAGGGCTAGTCGGCCGACGCCGCTCACACCGCCGCCAGGTTCTCCCGGTGGATCTCCCGCTGGCGCCCGCTCGCCCTCCCCGCGGGCAGCTTCGGACGCTCGTCTCCTCGCTCGAGCGCGTCGAGGTAGTCCACGTCCTCGTCGAGCACGCGGAGGGCGCCGTCGCGGTCGAGCGGCGACCCATGGCCGGGCACCACCACGTCGGCGCCCTCCACCAGCGGCGCCAGCCGGGCCAGCGTGGCCCGGTAGGCCTCGAGCGAGCCGCCCGGCGAGATCACCGGAAGCTCCACTCCGGAGAGGTGGTCCCCGACGACGAGCACTCCGGCCCCGCGCGCCATCAGTGCCATGCCGTCGGCGGTGTGGCCCTCGGCCGGGTGCAGTTCGACCTCCTCCTCCCCGACGTCGAGCCGGCCGGGCACGGGTAGCTCCTGAAACGCCCCGAGCGAGAGCGGTGAGGGGCGGGTCACGTACAGCGAGGAGTCCTGGGCGCGCAGCTCGCGCTGGGCGGTGCCGGGCTGGGCCCGGAGGCGGTCGGCGGTGGACTCGGCCACGCCGAGGGCCAGATCGGGGAACGCGAGTCGCCCCAGAAGGTGGTCGAAGTCGGCGTGCGTGGCCAAGAGGCCGAGCGGTTCGAAGCCGGCTTGGCGCAGCAGCTCGGGCAGGAGCTCCAGCTCGTCCGGGAAGTAGGGCGAGTCCACGAGGAGCGCCTCCTCGCCCGAGCGCAGGGCCACGGCGGTGGTCTGCCAGAGCCGGCTGGTGACTACGACCACGTCGCAGTGGACCGCGACCGCCCGCACCGCTCAGCGCCCGCCGAGAACCTGCAGAGCGCGACCCACGTACCGCCCGGCGCGGCGTGCGTCGTGTCGGGCACCGGCAGCATGCAGAGCGCGACTCACCCCTCCAGCGAGCCGACGTGCGTCGTGTCGTGCGTGTCGGCGAGTCGCCGTGGCTTCGCTTTCGCCGTGCACTGCGCCAGCCTGCGCCCCACGCACCGCTCCGCGCCCCCGCGGCCTACAGGACCCCGAGCAGCTTCGCGGCCTCGCGCAGGGTCTTGACCTCCTCGGTCGGCTTCTTCTGTCCCGACTCGAGCTCGTCGCCGTGGCGGTTGACCCAGATCACCGGCACCTTCTGCTTGAGGCAGGGCTCGACGTCGGTGTCGTAGCCGCTCGCGATGTGCACCCACCCCTTCTTCATCTCCAGGCGGCGCTGGCACTCCTTGAAGTGGGCGGGGTCGGGCTTGTAGGAGCGCACCTGCTGCGCGGTGACCACGAGGTCGAAGTCCACTCGGAAGTGACGGCGGGTGGCGCCGAGCAGCTTGTCGTCGATGTTCGAGAGGATCCCGATCTGGTACTTCTTGGCGAAGCGCTCGAGCTGGGCGTTGGTCTCACGGAAGGCCGGCCAGTAGGGCACGCTCGCCGGGAGGAAGCCCGACCGCGAGGACTCGAGCTCCCAGTCCATCTAGGCGGCCGAGCGGACCGCGGTGCGGCGGAGCACCTCGGCGTAGAGCTCGTAGGAGCCGCGCTGGATCTCCCGCTGGGTGTTGAGGAAGAGCGGGATCATCGTGTCGCGGTCGACCGTGAAGCCGTCCCGGTCGGCCTCCTTCTGGTAGGCGTCGTAGGCACCGGTCTCCCAGTCGATGAGCGTGCCGTAGCAGTCGAAGGTGACGAACTTGACGTCTTTGGGGAGAGGCAAGGGACTCCTTGGGTAGCTAGGGAAGCTCGGCCGGGGCGTGCTCGGTCGCGCTTGGTCGGCGACTCGGCCGACGCGGCCCGCGACCGATCGCCATTCTAGGTTTTCCCCTGCGGAGGCGCCGTTCACGTGCGCGGCCTACCGGTCGAAGCTCGATCTCAGATAGGCCACCGACCACGCCTCGCTCGCGAGCGACGACACGCAAGTCCTTGCGCTCCGTCTTCTGAGCCGCGCGTTCACACCATCGTTGCGGCGCTGTCACGACTTGATAACCGAGTGATAACGGCTCGCACACGGTCCCTTAACAACGACCGCCCTCCCCGGCGCGAGTCTGTCCGGCGGACGGGCAGACCGGCGGCGTGGCATCGGCCGCGCCGGCGCGTACTCGCCTGACCCCGCCCAGCACCTTCTCCAAAAGGAGTCTCGATGAACCTGGTAACCCGGGTCACAGCGCCGCGCGTGAAGCGCCGCACCTTGGCCACCTTCCTCCTCGCGCTCGTGGCGCTCGGAGCCGTGGTCGCCGTCGCAGCGGCGCAGGCGCCCTCGCGCACGGGGATCGTCATCTCCGAGTTCCGGTTCCGCGGCCCCTCGGGCGGCAACGACGAGTTCGTGGAGCTGCGCAACAGCTCTGCCGCCCCGATCGACGTCTCGGGGTTCAAGCTCCAGGGCTGCTCCTCCGGGACCGGGGCCGCAAGTGACCGCGCGACGATCGACCAGGGCGTCACGCTGAACCCCGGCCAGTCGTTCCTGTTCGCGAACAGCACCGCGAGCGGCGGCTTCTCGGGCACGGTCGCGCCCGACAAGACCTTCACCACCGGCTTCACCGACACCTCGCCCATCAACTTCAGCGGCGCGCAGGTGGTGGACACCGCGGGCACCAAGGTCGACGGCGTGGGCGCGCCGCAGAGCCCCTGTCGCGAGGGCACCGGCATCCTGACCCCGGCCATGAACCCCACCGGCCAGAGCTCGTTCGAGCGCATAGGCGGCACACTCGACACCGACAACAACTCGACGGACTTCCAGGCGAAGGCCCCTAGCGATCCGCAGAACCGCACGACCAACCCGGGCGAGGCCGAGCCCACCCCGATCAACAAGATCCAGGGTGACGGCCAGACCTCGCCGCTCGTCACGGGGCAGGCCTCCTCGTCCTCCCCCGGCAGCGCGGGTGAGACCGTGACCATCGAGGGCGTCGTCACCGGCGTCGACGACGAGGTCGGCCAGAGCCGGAGTGGCCGCATCTTCGAGAACGAGCGCGGGATCTTCGTCCAGGAGGAGGCCAGGGACCAGGACGAGGACCCGAACACCTCGGAGGCCATCTTCGTCGGCTTCGTCCGGGACCCGACGGCCTTCTACACGCCCGGTGTGGGCCAGGTGGTCCGCGTGACCGGAAGGGTGCGCGAGCTGTTCGGCTTCACGATCATCGAAGAGCAGAGAGAGCAGGAGCCGGAGCGCCGAGGCGTTGCTCCGCAGCCGATGCCCACGCAGATCAACGAGCAGCAGGCCGAGGCCCAGAAGTCGAGCGATCCGGACGC
>JBPCQB010000108.1:0-2643 GCA_050998555.1 Thermoleophilaceae bacterium | reverse complement strand
GGCAGGACGCGCCACGCGCACCGGCGAACTCCCCCCTTCAGGACGGAGCGCCGGGCGCTCGCGAGCGAGCCGCTTCGACTGTGTGTCCGCACGAGTCGAGCCTCCGCGCCCGCTCTGAAGGTGCGATCAAGCGACGGGTGGGGTTAAGCGCGCCGTAAGGCGCAGCGGCCCAAGCGTCCGAGGCGCTACAGCAGGTGCTCGAGCCCGACCACCGGCGAGCGGTCGAGCCCTCCCACCCGGCGGACCGCGAGCAGCACGCCGGGCATGAACGACTCGCGCGAGATCGAGTCGTGGCGCACAGACAGGGTCTGTCCCTCGCCCCCGAATATGACCTCCTGGTGGGCCACCAGACCGGGTAGGCGGACGGAGTGGATCGGCTCGTGGACCCGTCCCCCGGCCGCGCCGATGAGCTCGGCGGTCCGGGCGGCGGTGCCCGACGGGGCGTCGAGCTTGCGGTCGTGGTGGAGCTCGACGATCTCGCACTCCGGCATGTGGGCGGCGATCATCACGGCCGCCTGCATCATCAGCACCGCGCCGATCGCGAAGTTGGGGGCGATGAAGAGGTTGGCCTGGCGCTCATGGCCGGCGGCCGCGCCCAGCTCGGCCAGCGACTCGAGCTCGGCGCCCGTCGTCCCCACCACCACGTGGACGCCGGCCTCGAGCGCAGCCTGGACGTTCTCACGGGCGGTGTCGGGGCGCGTGAAGTCGACCATCACGTCGGCGTCCGGGAGGACCTCGGCCACCGTCGTGTCGAGCAGCGGGTCGGCGCAGCCCGAGAGCACCATGTCAGGAGCGCCCTCGACCGCGCGGCACGTGGTCTCCCCCATCTTCCCGGCCGCGCCGGCCACGGCCACGCGGATCGGAGCGTCGGGCGAATCCGCCGTCATCCCGTCACGCTTGTCGTGCGTTTGTCACGCCGCAGCCGGGGCGACCGGCGAGATCGCGATGGTCTCCGCCATGCGGGCAGGGTCCGCCTCCTCGGCATGGGGGGAGCCGAACTACGCGGCGGCCAGGGCGGGGTTGACGGCCTCGAGGGCCGAGCGGAAGACGTCCTCGTCGGTGCCCACCCCCGCGGCCGACAGCCGCGCCGGATCGAAGAGCTCCTGCGCCAGCGCGGTCACGTCCTCGAGCGAGACCGCGTCGAGGGCGGCGATGGTCTCGTCGAGGGTGAGGAGCGGCACGCCGAGGATCGTCGCCCCGCCGAGCCGGTTCATGCGGGCCATCGTGGACTCCATGGAGAGCACCACGCGCCCCTTGACGTTCTCCTTCGCGCGCGCGAGCTCCTCCTCGCCGATCGGCTCGGAGCGCAGCCGTGAGAGCTCGGCGCCTATCACGTCCATGGCCTCTCGCACGTTGTCCGGGCGGGTGCCCACGTATACGCCCACCTGGCCGGCGTCCATGAAGCTCCCGCTGTAGGAGAACACCGAGTAGGCCAGGCCGCGGCGCTCCCGCACCTCCTGGAAGAGCCGCGAGGAGGTCGAGCCTCCGAGCAGGGTGTCGAGCACTCGCAGGGCGTGGCGGCGCTCGTCGGGGGGGGGGATCCCACGGCCGCCGAGGCACAGGTGGTACTGCTCGGTGCTCTTCTGGTGGAAGCGCACGACGGCGCCGTTCCCCGGAGGTGCGGCCTCCGGGACACTGGCGGGCGGGCCCGGCTCGCCGAGCTGCGCGGCCACGAGCTCGACGATGCGTTCGTGGTCCACGTTCCCGGCCGCGGCGACGACCGTGCTGCGGGGCACGTAGCGGGCGTCGTGGTAGGCCGCCACCTGCGGGATGGGCACCGAGCCGATCACCTCGGCCGTGCCGATCACCGGTCGTCCGAGGGGATGGTCGCCGAACAGCGCGTCGGCCATCACGTCGTGGACCTTGTCGGAGGGCTCGTCCTCGTACATGGCGATCTCCTCGATCACCACCTGACGCTCGGAGTCGACGTCCGGGTAGGTGGGGCGAAGGACCATGTCGGACATGACCTCGAACGCCCGCTCGAGGTGCTGGTCGAGGAACCGTGCGTAGAGGGAGGTGGTCTCCTTGCCGGTGCCCGCGTTGATCTCGGCGCCCATCGCGTCGAAGATCTCGTCGATCTCGGTGCTCGACCAACGGTCCGTGCCCTTGAACAGCAGGTGCTCGAGGAAGTGCGTGAGCCCGGCCTCGGCCGGCGTCTCGTGCCGCGAGCCGACGCCCAGGTAGAACCCGAGCGCCACCGACCGCACCGAGGGCACGGCCTGGGTGACGACCCGCACCCCCGAGTCGAGCTCGGTGACGCGGTGCTCCTCGTGGGCGGGCGCTGAGCCCGTGGTCGCCCCCGCGGTCACGGACCGGCGTCTACGGGCGGGGTCCGACCGGCGAGCACTACCGGCGCTCGCGGCGGTGGTCGCGACCCCCGCCGTCCCCGCCGCGGCTCTCGCGGCGCGGTCCGCCGCCGTTGCCCCGGCGACCGCCCCGATCACCGCCGCCGCCTCCGCCTCCGCCGGTGCCCACCTGGGCGAGCTCCTCGGCGGTCTTGCCGGCGACGTCGGGATCGTCTGCGCGACGGAGGCCGATCCTCCCTCGCTCCTTGTCGACCTCGACCACGCGGACGGCGATCTCGTCGCCCCGGTTGATCGCGTCCTCGACGGTCTCCACCCGCTCTCCGGGCGAGACGTTCGA
>JBPCQB010000145.1:0-3906 GCA_050998555.1 Thermoleophilaceae bacterium | reverse complement strand
GACGCCCGATCATCACGGACTCCGGCGGCTTCCAGGTGTTCTCGATGGGCCACGGCACGGTGGCCGAGGAGCTGAAGGGCAACCGGTCCGGCCCGCGCAGCGACGGTCGGGTGCTGGCCATCGAGGAGGAGGGCGTGCGCTTCCGCTCCTACCTGGATGGCGAGGAGCGCTTCATGGGCCCCGAGACCTCGCTCGAGGTGCAGGCTGCTCTCGGGTCGGATCTCGCCCTGGCCTTCGACGAGTGCACCCCTTTCCACGTGAGCCGCGAGTACACGGCCGAGTCGACCGAGCGCACGCACCGCTGGCTCGACCGCTGCGTGGACTGGCACTCGGGCAACGCGCCGGCGGGCCAGCTCCTGTACGGGATCGTCCAGGGCGGCGTCTACGACGACCTGCGCGAGCGCTCGGCCCGGCGGGTGGCCGACGCGGGCGTCGGTGGAGTGGCGATCGGCGGCTCGCTCGGACGGGAGAAGGCGCAGATGCGCGCCGTGCTAGACCTCACCACGCGGTCGCTCCCCGAGGAGCTGCCGCGCCACGGCCTGGGGATCGGCGATCCCGACGACCTTCTGGCCGGGGTCGCGGTCGGCATCGACACCTTCGACTGCGCCACGCCCACCCGCCTCGCCCGCCACGGCACGGCTTTGGTGCCCGAACCGGATCGGCGCTGGCGCCTCGACGTCACGCGGTCGTCCGAGCGCGAGCGCCGCGACCCGCTCGTCGCCGGCTGCCGGTGTCCCGCGTGCGAGCGCCACACCCGCGGGTATCTGCACTACCTGGCCCGGGCGAAGGAGCTCACCGCCGTGCGGCTGCTCTCCCTCCACAACCTCACGTTCATGGCCAAGCTGATGGAGGGTCTGCGGGCGGCGGTGGCCGAGGGTCGGCTCGAGGCCTACGGGGAGGCCCTCGCGCGCGGCGCCGCGCCGTACCAGGGCGTCCGGCCCTACTGACCCGGCCGCTCCACGTTCTCCTCGATCAGGTCCCGGAGACCCTGTACCTGTCGATCGATCTCGGTCTCCTCGAAGGCGGGGACCGCCGGCCCGGGGTCCGACCCTCCGAGCGTCGTCGCGAGGGCCACGCCCACACCGATCAGCAGCACGATGAGCGCCAGGGCGATCAGTCGCACCCGCTTGCGACGACGCTCCGCGGGCGTCGACGTGCGCGCCGGAGCGCTGGGCTCGGCGGCGCGCCGAGGCGCGCTCGCGGGCGCGTTCGCGCCGGTGGCGGTCCGGCGGGTGAGCGCCTGGGTGGCACCAGTCGTGCTGAGTGCCTGCGTCGCGTCGACGTCGGGGTGCTCGTCCAGGCCCTGCGTGGTGTCCTCGAGCCGTACCGTCGCGTCGGTGGCCTCGTTGTAGAGCCCGGCGTCGAAGGCCTCGGCCATGTCGAGGGCGGAGGGGTAGCGCGCCTCCTGCTCGCGCGAGAGGCAGACGAGGATCGCGCGGTCGAGCGCCTCGGGCACGTCGGGGCGCACCGCGGACACCGGCTCGACCGCGTCGTTCTGCTGCTTCAGCGCCAGCTCCGTGAGGGAGCTGTACTCGTGTGGTAGGCGACCGGTGAGGAACTGGTAAGCGCACACGCCGAGCGAGTAGACGTCCGAGAGAGGTCCCGCCTCCTCGCCGCGCGCCTGCTCGGGGGAGAGGTAGGCCGCGGTGCCGAGCACGGAGCCGACCTGGGTGATCCGGCTCTGCTCGGCCGCCTTGGCGATGCCGAAGTCCGCGAGCTTCGTGGCCCCCGTCTCGTTCGACACCAGGAGGTTCCCGGGCTTGACGTCACGATGGACCAGGCCGGACCGATGTGCGTAGTCGAGCCCGTGGCAGGCGTCGCGGATCGCATAGACCGCGCTGTCGACGTCGAGCGTGCCGTAGTCGCGCAGGAGGTCGGCGCACGAGGGGCCGTCCACGAGCTCCATGACGATGTAGTGGCGGCCCGACTCGAGGTCATGCCCGGAGTCGAACACCTGGACCACGTTGGGATGCTGGAGCCTGGCGGCCGCGAGGGCCTCGCGGCGGAAGCGGGCGACGAACGCATCGTCCTCGGCCAGGTGCTCGGCGAGGAGCTTGATGGCGACGGGGCGCTCGAGCACGGTGTCGGTCGCCTGGAAGACCGTGGACATGCCGCCGGCCCCGAGTCGTGAGTCGATGCGGTAGCGCCCGGCGACCTCGGTCGGAGTGGTCACCGATCCGCTCCGGGGATGACGGTCGCGCCCGCGCCGCCGTTGCTGCCGCCTCCCGCGCCCGCGCCGCCGTTGCCCCCGCCGTCGCCGTTCCCCCCGCCGCCGTCGCCGTTCCCCCCGCCGCCATCGCCGTTCCCGCCGCCACCGCCATCGCCATCGTTCGAGGGGGGATCCTTCCCCTCGTCGGGGTCGGGCTCCGGCTTCTCCTGGGTCTCGGTCGGCTTCTCCTCGGTGGTCGTCGGGCCGGGGTCCGGCGTCGTGGGCTCGGGGGTCGTCTCGGTGGGGGTCGTCTCGGTGGGGGTCGGCTCTGGCTCTGGCTTGGGCCGCTCGCGGCACTTCTCCTCGACGAGCGTGCCGAGGTTGTCCACCGACTCCGAGAGCGCGTCGCGCACGTTCTGGTTCACGTCGTCGGGCAGGTTGGCCACGTTGCGCTCGATGCGGACGAGGTTCCCCTGCCGCGCGTCGAGGCAGGCGCGGTTGCTCACCCGCCGCTCGGCCTCGTCGAGCTGGGCGACCAGGTACTGCGCGTCCCGGCTCGGGATGCCGCGCGGCTCCACGTCCTGCCCGCAGGCCGAGAGGGCCATCGTCACGGCGATCACCGGCGCGACGAGCCTCCCGCGGGCCGAGCGCCCCTTATCTCCCGCGTGCGCCGTCATTCCCGTTCACTGTCCAAGGTAGAGCCTCTTGGCCAGCGCCCGGGGCAGTTCGGTCGCCTCGATGGCGCGTGCAGCCTCATCGACGGGGTATTCCACGCGATGCCAGGAGGCCCTTGCCCGTCCGAGGTCGAGCAGCATCCACGCGGCGCGCGGGTCGCCGTCGCGCGGCTGCCCGACTCCCCCGGGGTTGAGGAGCCACCTGCCCGTGGAGAGATCGACCTCCGTCCCGCCCGGCGCGAGGCTGCCCTGTGCGGCCCCCCCGTCGGGACGCGAGAAGTGCAGGGCCACGTGCGAGTGCCCGATCGCTCCCATCCGGGCGTCCATTGCGTCCATGCACCCGCCGGCCTGCATGGTGGAGAGCACGTACTCCCACACCGGGTCGCGCGGCGAGGCGTGGAACAGGCCGATGGGAGGGTCGGGCTCGTGGGTGGCGAGGCCGGAGAGGTAGTCGCGAGCCTCCACTCCGAGCCGCTCGGCCGTCCACGTCGCGGCGATCGCGGCGTTGGGCGAGAAGGTGGTGACGTCGAGGCGCCCCAGGGCCACGAGGTCGTGGTTGCCCAGCAGGCAGCGGTCGCAGCGCCGGCGGGCCAGAGCCACGCATTCGTCGGGTTGCGCGCCGTACCCGACGAGGTCGCCGAGGCACCACAGGGCGTCGACGCCCACGCGCTCGGCGTCCTCGAGGACGGCACGGAACGCCGGCAGGTTCCCGTGGACGTCGGAGATGATCGCGACGCGCTCGAGCGCCGCGCCGCTCGAGGGCCGATCGGGTCCACTTAGAGTCTCCGCGTCATGGGGGGCCATCGCTTCAGGGTGCCCGCGGCGGTCGCCGGGGCGGTCGTGTCCGCCGGAGCGGCCACGCTCCTCCTTCGGCCCCGCGGCGCGGGCCTCGAGCCCGTCGCCGTGGAGGTCACAGCCTACTTCAGCGCAGGCGAGCTTGCGCGCGCGGAGGCCTTTCGCGGCCCCCAACGCGTGCTCGGCATCGCCGGGATGCTCCTCTCGACGGGGGCGCTCGCGCTGGTCGCGCTGCGTCCCCCGGGCCCGCTGCGCTTCGTGCTAGGGGGAGCGGGGGGGTGAACGGTG
>JBPCQB010000142.1:0-11243 GCA_050998555.1 Thermoleophilaceae bacterium | reverse complement strand
CCCTTGTCGTGGACGGTGACCTTCTGCTCGAGGGCCATGTCGTCGAAGGTGGCCATGCGTCGCGAGCCCACGACCGTGAGCCGCCGCTCCTTGTGAGGATCGAGCCACGACAGGTGGAGGTGGGCCGCTACCCCGGAAGGGAAGCGCAGGTAGCAGAACACGACGTCCTCGACCCCGGCGCGCATGTAGCTCTCGCCCCACGCGTCGAGCTCGCTGGGCTCCTCGCCGACCAGGCGCAGGACCACCGAGACGTCGTGGGCGCCGAGGCTCCACAGGGCGTTCTCGTCGGCGCGGATCTTGCCGAGGTTCACGCGGTGGGAGTAGACGTAGTGGATGTCACCGAGGTCGCCCCGGACCGCGATGTCGCGGAGCAGCTCTATCCCGGGGTGGTACTCGAGCAGGTGCCCGACCATGAGCACCCGCTCGGCGTCGGCGGCCGCGGCGAGAACCCGCTCGGCGTCGATCACGGACTGCGCGAGCGGCTTCTCCACCATGCAGTGCTTGCCCGCGGCGAGGATCCGCTCGGCGAGGTCCGCGTGGCTCGGCACGTGCGTGGCCACGACGACGGCGTCGAGCTCGGGGTCGACCAGGAGCTCGTCGAGGTCGGCGCTCACGCGGGCCGCGGGCAGCTCGGCACCCCAGCGCTCGCGCGCCGTCTCAGAGGCGTCGCAGATCCAACGCAGGTCGGCGTCGGGCAGGCGGTCGAAGTTCCGCGCCAGGTTCGGGCCCCAGTACCCGAGCCCGACCACGCCCACCGATACGGGCCGGGACGCGCCCGGCCGGCTCATAGGCGTACGAGGTTCTCCGCGGTGATCCCGCGCGTGACCCCGCGGAAGTCCACGACGAGCGGCGCGCTGCTGACGATCCTCTGGACGTCGAGGCCCGGGTGCGCGGTGACGATCACCGCGGCGTCCACCCCCTCGAGCGCGGTGTCGAGCGGCTCCGAGGAGAGCCTGAAGTCCGGCAGGTCGGGCACGTGCTCGTCGTGGTAGGCAAGGCGCGCCCCACGGTCGCGCAGGATGCCCATGATCTTCAGCGCCGGGGCCTCGCGCAGGTCGCCGACACCCGCCTTGTAGGAGACGCCGACGACCGCGATCGAGGATCCGCGGACCGCCTTCGAGTGCTCGTTCAGCGCTCGCGAGACCTTGTCGGCGCAGAAGTAGGGCATGGCCTGGTTGACCTCGCCGGCCAGCTCGATGAACTCGGTGGGCACGTCGTACTCGCGTGCCTTCCACGCGAGGTAGAAGGGGTCGACGGGGAGGCAGTGACCGCCCATGCCGGGACCGGGGTTGAAGCGCATGAAGCCGTAGGGCTTCGTGGCGGCGGCGTCGACCACCTCCCAGATGTCGATGCCCATCCGATCGCAGAGCATGGCCAGCTCGTTGACCATCGCGATGTTCACCGACCGGAAGACGTTCTCGAGCAGCTTGGTGAGCTCGGCCGCCTCGGGCGTGGAGACCGGGACGAGCTGATCGCACACCTCGGCGTAGAGGGCGGTGGCTCGCTCGAGGCACGCCGGCGTGAGGCCTCCGAGCACCTTGGGCGTGGTCCGCATCGTGTAATCGGTGCGCCCGGGGTCGACGCGCTCGGGCGAGAAGGCCAGGTTGAAGTCGACCCCGGCCCGCAGACCGGACTCCTCGAGCAGCGGACCCAGGCGATCGCGGGTGGTACCGGGGTAGGTGGTGGACTCGAGCACGACGAGCTGACCGCGCTGGAGCACGCCGGCCAGCGACGCCGCCGCACCGAGCAGCGGGCCGAGGTCGGGCTCCCGGTTGCGCGTGAGCGGCGTCGGCACCGCGATGATCGCGGCGTCGGTGCCGGCCAGGTCGGCGTAGCGGGTGGTGGCGCGGAAGCGCTCGCCGACCGCTTCGAGCCGCGACGAGGCCACGTCCTCGATGTAGGACTCGTGGCGGTCGAGCGCGGCGACCTTCCGCACGTCGACGTCGAGGCCGACCACCTCGTGTCCCGCCTCGGCGAAGTCGACGCCGAGCGGCAACCCGACGTACCCGAGTCCGACGATGCCGATCCTCATCGCGCTGGAGTGTAGGAGTCGAGAAGGTCGCCTATCCGCTCGGCGGCACGTCCTGCGCCGTAGAGATCGGGTCGCGGACGGACGGCCACCTCACCGTCCACGGCACGGGCCAGCGCGGCGACCGCGGCATCGGCGTCGAGGTCCACGAGCTCGTTCCAGCCGGCCTCCACGGTCTCTACCCACTCGGTGCTCGGACGCATGGTCACGCACGGCGTAGCCAGCAGATAGGCCTCCTTCTGCACGCCCCCGGAGTCGGTGAGCACCGCCGCGGCTCCGCGCAGGAGGGCGAGGAAGTCGAGGTATCCGACCGGCGGGATCGGTCGCAGCCGCGGCGCCGCCTCGAGGCGCTCGCGCAGGCCGGCCGCGCGCAGCCGCGCGTCCGTCCGCGGGTGGATCGGGAAGACGGCGGGCAGGGGCACGGCCTCGAGCAGCTCCACCAGCGCCCGCAGCCGCGCGAGGGGGTCCACGTTCCCGGCGCGGTGGGCGGTCACCAGCACGTACTCGCCCTCCACCAGGTCGTGCTCCTCGAGCGCACGGGAGCGCTCCCGGGCCACCGACGCGAAGGTCAGCGAGACGTCGGCCATCACGTCGCCCACCAGGTGCACCCCCGCGCGGATGCCCTCATGCTCGAGGTTGGCGACCGCCGTCGGCGTCGAGCACAGGAGGAGGTCGCTCGCGTGGTCGCACAGCACGCGGTTCAGCTCCTCGGGCATCGAACGGTCGCCCGAGCGCATGCCCGCCTCCACGTGAGCGACCGGGCGAGAGGCCTGCGCAGCCGCGATCGCGCCCGCCAGCGTCGAGCTCGTGTCGCCGTAGACGAAAACGAGGTCGGGGTCGAGCTCCTGGAGATGGGGCTCGAGCTCGGCGAGGATGCGGGCGGTCTGGGCGGTGTTGGTCCCCGACGCCGCGCCGAGCTGGCGATCGGGGGGCGGTACCCCGAGCTCCTCGAAGAAGACCCGCGACAGGAGATCGTCGTGATGTTGGCCCGTGTGCACGATGAGCTCCTCGTGCGTAGCCCGTAGCCGCCTCGACACCGCCGCCGCCTTGACGAACTGGGGCCGGTTCCCGACGATGGTGGCTATGCGCACTCCGCAGAGCGCCTAGGACAGCGACTGCTCGACGTGCTCGCGGAGCAGCCGCGCGGCCTCGACGGTCTGCGGCCCGGCCTCCGCCCACTCGGTTCCCTCTACCCCGGCCACCGACTGCACCTCGCGGGTGGTCGAGGCGAGGAACGCCTCGCCGGCCCCGAGCAGCTCCTCGGTGGTGAGCGGGCGCTCATCGACCTCGACCAGGCCGAGCACGCGGTCGCGGGTGATCGAGGCCAGGATGTGGTCGTCCAGCGGTGGGGTGCACAGGCGCCCCCGGGCGTCGACCCAGAAGATCGAGGAGGTGGGCGCCTCGAGCACTCGTCCGTGGGGCGTGGTGAGCAGCGCCTCGTCGAAGCCGCGCTCCCTGGCCAGGCGCCCCGACAGCATGTTCGCCGCGTAGGAGAGCGACTTGACGCCGTCGAGCACGCGCGTCGGCGCGTAGGTGACGAAGGCGAGCCGGGGACGCTCGGGGCCGGACGGAAGCGGCTCGGTCATCAGCAGCCGGCGTCCCCCGCGGGTGAGGACGAGCCGCAGGCACCCGTCGAAGCGCGAGCCCCCACGGTCCTCGAGGAGCGCGGCCGCCTCCTCCTCGAGCTCGCGGCGGGGGACCTCGCGGCCGAGGCGCAGGTTGGCCGCGGAGCGCTCGATCCGGTCCAGGTGCTCGGACAGGGCGAAGGGACGCCCGTCGTAGACGCGCACGACCTCGAAGACGCCGTCGCCGCGGATGAAGCCGTCGTCCACGACGGGGATGACGGTCTCCGCGGCGGGAGCGACGCGGCCGTCGAGACACGCGAGCTCCGCGGTGGCCGGGGCGCTCTGCGGTGTGGCGGCCTCGCTCATGACGCGGACCCTAACGCCGGTGGAGATGATCGCCGCTCCGGTTAGGCTGGGCCCTACCGGGGAACGGCCGCACCGTCGGCGCGCGCCCCGAGCCGATGAAGTGAGGACACCCGACGAGCCATCGCCCACGCCCAGCTCGGCCGGCTTCGACGTGCTCGAGGGCGGCGCGACCGCACACCTTCCCGGCTTATCGGATGGCCTGTCCATCGACGCCGGGGTGGTGGGCAGCGTGGCCACCGTGGGTAGCTCGGCCGTGGTCGGGAGCGCCGCGACGGTCGGGTCCGCCGGTGTGGTGGGAAGCGGCGCGACGGTGGGGAGCGCCGGGGTGGTCGGCAGCGCCGCCACCGCCGCAAGTACCGCGGTGGTGGGCAGCGCGGGCGTGATTCTCAGCGCGGCCGTCGTGGGCAGCGCCGGTGTCATCGCCGGCCTGGCGAACCTCAGGTGCACCGGCTGCGTCGGGTGCGTGGGTTGCGTCGGGCTGACCGGCGCGGTGGGGGCGATCGGCCGCAGGCGCTGAGGCGGTAGGGCGTCGTGTTGGGCCGACCGCTCGCGGTCCGCCCCGCCGCGGCGCCGTGCGCGCCGCGGCCATCTGTCCGGCGGCGGGCGTCCTATCTACGGCTCACCTGCTCACAGCCCGAGAGGCGATCGGAGCGGTCGGCCCGCACGGTGTCGCGCCCTCCGCCGCACGAGACGACGTCGCGGCCGCCGCCGCCGACGTTGATCCGGTCGTTGCCCGAGCCCGCGCGGACGACGTCGTTGCCGGTCCCGGCGACGAAGGTCTCGCCGCCGGAGTTACCCGTCAGGCGGTCGTTGCCCGAGCCGCCGAGCAGCTGTCCCCGTCCCGGCGCGTTCAGCTTCAGCCGGTCGTTGCCGGCCTCGCCGTAGAGCCGGTCGCTCGACCGCCCGTCGGGGCACTCGCTGCCTCGGCAGCTGTTGCTCTCCCTCGTGTCGTTGCCGGAGCCGCCGTACATGGTGTCGGTCTCGGGGGCGTCGCAACGCTCGTTGTTGCAGGCCTCACCGATCAGCTCGTCGTTCCCGGACTCGCCGCGCAGGACGTCGCTACCCCGGCCACCGTCGAGGAAGTCAGCACCCGGACCGCCTATGACGGTGTCGTTGCCGGCCAGCGCGAAGATCCGATCGTCACGGACGGTGCCGCCGACGGTTTCGGGACCATCGGTCCCGGTGAGGGTGTCCGCGACCGCCACCGCAGTGGCGGAGAGGAAGACCGCGAGGGTCAGGAGGATGAGCAGACGTCGCATGAAGAGGCTCCCGCAGCTTGGATTGGGTAGGGCGAAGATGAGAACCCCGGAGCGGCGAAGAGTTCCGCGACCGGGGAACCCGGTGTCATAGCGCAGACTCGCACGGAAGCAGTGGGCCGTGGAGGAATCGAACCTCCAACCTTGGGATTAAGAGTCCCCTGCTCTGCCAATTGAGCTAACGGCCCGGAGCGACGGCCCATTCTAGGGCCGCGCGAAAGAGGCTCCGCCTCAGCCGGCGGGCTCCTCGGGTACGTCCGCCAGGGCCTCTTCACGGGAGTCGTGCATCGTGAAGACGCGGTCGAGCCCGGTGATCTCGAAGACCTTGCGGATGTTGCGCTCCGGGCACACGAGTACGACGGCGCCGTCCGAGCCGCGGAGCTGCTTCTCTGCGCCGACGAGGACGCCGAGCGTGGTGGAGTCGATGAACGTGGTCTGGCTCAGGTCGACCACGAGCCGCTGCTTGCCGGACTCGATCACGCCGGACAGGCGCTCCTTGAACTCGGGCGCCGTGTACAGATCCACCTCCCCGCCGAGCTCGACCAGATGGGTGCGCGAGTCGATCTCCCGGTCGGAGATCCTGAAGTCGATGGTCACGGGCGGGAAGGGTATCGGCGGGGCGTCGACGCGGTCCCGACGGAACGGCTCCGGCGCCGGTTGGCCGCGTGGGGACGGATCAGCGGGGCGGTGCGCCGGACCCGCCGGGAGCCCCGCCGCCCGGTGGAGCCGCCCCGCCGCCGCTGGGGGCGCTGCCACCGGGGGCGCCGCCGCCCGGGCCTTTCACCTGACCCGCCGGTCCGCCCTTTGCCTGCTGCGAGGCGAGAGCGTCGAGCGCGGTGAGCTGCTCCTTGATCGCCTTCTTCTCCTTCGGCGAGGACGCCCGCGCGAGGGCCTGGCGCTCGGCCAGCTTGGCCTTTCGCTCCTGCCCCGCGAGCTTCGCGTACAGCGCGACGTTGAGGTACGCCGAGGCGCTCGGGCGCGCGTCGGCGACGATCTCGGCGGCTCGCGCGGCCTGGTCGGCGCGTCCGAGGCCCGAGGGGCCGTAGACCTGGAGCATCAGACCGGCGAGCGAGTCGTCCGGGCGCGGCAGCTCGAGCGCCAGGTAGCGCTGCCAGGCGTCCGAGGCGCGCCCGAGGTCCGCGCGTGCCTCGGGAGGGAAGGACGTGGACTCGGCGGAGGTCTTCGCCGTCGCGAGCTGGTAGTGGCCGCGGATTACGGCGGTGAGCGCGGCGGGGTCGCGCGGGTTAGCGCGCAGCCGGCCCTCGGCCTGCTCGACCCGTGCGGCGGCCTGGGAATCGCCGTTGTCGCCTGTCTTGTCGTCCGTGAAGGCGTCGACCAGGCCACCCTGCCCGGCGTCCGATCCGATGCCGAAGAGCACCAGTCCTCCACCCATGAGCAGGGCGAGAAGGAGATAGGTGGCCTGGACCACGTACTTCCGCCTGCCCTTCAGGTCGAACAGCACGGCGCTGAGGTTAGAGACCGGAGGGGCTGGTGCTCTACGGGGTCCGCGCCGGGGAGCGCAGGGCATCCGGACGCCCGTTGCGCTCGCCGGAGCCGAGCCCCGCGCCGTCGCCGCCCGGGCCGTCGGGGGGGTCGCCCTCGTCGTCCGGTTCCTCATCGTCATCGTCGTCGTCGGTGTCGTCCCGAGCGCGGCGGCGATCGAAGGCCGAGGCCATCAGCACCGAGAGCTCGAAGAGGACCACCAGCGGAGCCATCGAGAGGAGCATGGTCACCGGGTCGGTGCCGGGCAGGAGCATGGCCACCACCGCGATCCCCAGGAACGCGTAGCGACGGTTCTTGCGCAGCTGGCGCGGGGTGATGATCCCCAGCCGCGTGACCGCGAGGATGCCCACGGGGATCTGGAAGAGGATGCCGATGGCCACGAGGGTGAGCGCCGTGAACGAGTAGTAGTCGCGGGCCCGGAGCATCACGTTGAACTCGTCGGAGTTGAACGCGAGCAGGAAGCTGATCGCGTTGGGCAGCACCACGAAGTACCCGAACACCACGCCGCCGATGAACAGCACCGGCACCATGAGCAGCAGCGGCAGCGCCACCTTGCGCTCGCCGGGGCTGAAGGCGGGCAGCAGGAAGGCGTAGGCCTGGAAGAGGAGCACGGGCATGATCACCAGGATCGCCGCGTAGGCCGCCACCGTGAGGGTGGTGGTGAACTGCTCGGCCACGCCGAGCGTGACCGGGATGAGCCCGTCGAGGGGGCGGTTGAGCGCGGCGAGGACGTAGTGGTTCTGCCAGAAGCAGGCCGCGAACGCGACGCCGAACGCTATGACCACGACGATGAGCCGCGAGCGCAGCTCGTCGAGGTGGTCGACGAGGCTCAGCTCCTCGTCGTGGCGTACGGACTTGAGCCGGGCCACGAGGGGATTCCGCCTCCGGGGGCGCTAGGAGGCGCGGTCCCGGCCCGCGCTGCGGCCGGCCGCACCCGTGACCGGCTCCGCGGTGACCGGCTCCGGATCCTCGGAGGCGCGGACACCGTCCCGCTCTACTCCGCGATCCTCACGCGACTCGGGTAGCTCGGTGCGGTCCGAGCCGCCACCGGACACCGAGTCCTTGAACTCGCGCAGCCCGGAACCGAGCGACTTCCCGAGCCCCGGGAGCCGCTTCGGCCCGAAGATCAGAAGCGCGATTACGAGGACGATGATGATCTCAGGAAGTCCGACTCCGCCGAACGGCCCCATGGTGCTCCTCCAGGTTGCGTTACCGACCATGCTAGCCCCGGATCGGGGACGGTCGGCTCGGTGGGAGTGCGCGCCCCGGACGCCCGCGGATCAGCGCTCGCCGGCGTCCTCGTCCGCAGGGCGCTCGAAGTTGAGGTGGAAGCGGCTCGCGGTGGGCTCGGTCTGGCCCTGATACTTGGAGCCGCTCGCGCGCGATCCGTAGGGGTTCTCCACCGGGCCGTCCATCCGCATGAAGGAGATCTGGCCGATCGGCATGGCGTGGTAGAGCGTGATCGGCAGGTTCGCCACGTTCGAGAGCTCGAGCGTCAGGTTGCCCGAGAAGCCCGCGTCCACGAAGCCGGCCGTCGAGTGGATGAGCAGCCCCAGGCGGCCGAGCGAGCTCTTGCCCTCCAGCCGGGCCACCAGATCGTCGGGCAGCGTCACCCGCTCGAGCGTCTGGCCGAGCACGAACTCCCCGGGGTGGAGGATGAACGGCTCGTCGCCCTCCATCTCGATCAGCTCGGTCAGCCCGTCCATCGGCGCGCGCACGTCGATGTAGGGGTAGCGGGCGTTGTGGAAGACGCGGAAGCGGCGATCCACCCTCACGTCGACGCTCGACGGCTGCACCAGCCCGGGGTCGAACGGCTCGATGGCGATCCGACCGGCCTCGATCTCGGTCCGGATCGTGCGGTCGCTCAGCACCACTCCCCGCGGCAGTCTACCCCGCACCGGTGTGCCTCGGGACGGACGCCCGCCCGCCCGTTCGTCGATCTCCTCTCAAGCATGAGCCGCGGATGCCGATCCACGGGCCATGTACGGAGAGACGAGCGACGCGAGCGCGGCCCGGGGCGTCCGCTCCCGGCCGGAGCCCTCGGCCGGGACGCGCCCGCTCCACGTGTGCCCGGCCTGCGCGTCGAAGCTCGTCTACCCGGTCTGGTGGGAGGAGCAGGGCCGCGATCACTGGAGCATCGAGCTGCGCTGCCCCGACTGCGAGTGGGCCGACGGTGGAGTGTTCTGCCAGCGTCAGGCCGACGCCTTCGACCACGAGCTCGACCGGGGCACCGACGACGTGATGGCCGACCTCGACCGCCTGGTCCGGGCGAACATGACCGACGTCACCGATCGCTTTGCGCGCGCCCTGGCCGCGGGCGCGATCCTGCCCGAGGACTTCTAGGCGTAGGGCGCCGGGCTCGACGTTCCCGGCGCCATCAGGCGTAGCGCTCCACCACGCCGTCGGCCACCAGGGCCAGGGCGGCGTGGCGCTCGGCGCTCAGCTCCGCCCCGCTCAGCGCGGCCTTCGCCTCGGCCACGTAGCCGAGCGCCTGCTCGCGTGCGGCGCCGAGCGCGCCCGTGAGGGCGATGCGGTCGCAGAGGGCGTCGGCCTGCGCCGGGTCGGTGACCGCCTCGCACAGGTCGAGCTCCCGCAGCGCCGGGTCGCGGCGGCGGGCGAGTATCAGCGGGAGCGTGACGGTGCCGTCGAGGAGGTCCGCCCCGCGCCGCTTGCCGGTGCGCTCCGCGGGCCCGGAGACGTCGAGCACGTCGTCGAAGAGCTGGAACGCGAGGCCGATCCGGGCTCCGAAGAAGGCGAGGCCGTCGACCGCCCTGAGGGTGTCCGCGGTGCCGAGCCGGGCGCCCAGGCGGCACGCGGCCTCGAACAGCCGGGCGGTCTTCAGCTCGCAGCGCTCGAGGTAGCGCTCGGGGGTCACCGCCACCGACCACGCGTCCTCTCGCTGCATGAGCTCGCCCCGGGCGAGCGCCGAGCACGCGGTCGACAGGGCCCGCACGCACTCGACGTCCCCGGTGGGCACGAGCTCCGCGAACGCGCGCGAGAACAGCAGGTCGCCGGTGGCGATCGCGGTCTGGCGGCCGCCCTCCACGAACACCGTCGGCCGGCCCCGGCGGAGGGAGGCACGATCCACCACGTCGTCGTGCACGAGCGTGGCCATGTGCACGAGCTCCACCGCCGCGCCGGCCCGCACCACGTGCTCGCCGGTCTGCCCGCCGGCGCACAGGAAGACCAGCATCGGCCGCAGGCGCTTGCCGCCGGCGCCGAGCGTGGCCCCGGCGTGGCGGCCGAGCACCTCGCCGTGCGCCTCGGCCACCTCGAGGAGTCGACGCTCGGTGGCGGCCAGCAGGCGTGAGAGGTCGGTACCGCCCTCCCCGAGCGCGGCGGTCAGGCGAGCGAGCGGAGGCTCGGGACCGGCCGGGGTCTCGAGGGTCTGAGTGCGCTTCACCCCCGCACCGTCCCAACGTGCAGCGCGATGATGCCGCCGGCGGTGAGCACCCAGCGGATGTGCTCGAGGCCGGCTCGCTCGAGCTCCGCGCCGAGCGCCTCGGGACCGGGGAACCGGCGTACGGAGGCGGGCAGGTAGGTGTAGGCGTCGGGGTCGCCGGCCAGCCGGCCGATGGCCGGCACCACGCGGTCGAACCACACCGAGAAGAACCAGGACAGGGGTGGGCGCTTCGGCGTGGTGATCTCGAGCACGACCACCCGCCCGCCGGGACGCACGACCCGAGCCATCTCCGCCAGGCCGCGGTCGAGGTCCGCGAAGTTCCGCGCGCCGAACCCGACTGTCGCGGCGTCGAAGGCGTCGTCGGGGTGGGGAAGGGACAGGGCGTCGCCCTCCTCGTAGGTGACGGCGAGGGCTCCGCCGAGCTTCGCCGCCTTACGCCGGGCCTCGACGAGCATGCCGGGGGAGAAGTCGAGGCCGACGACCTCGCCGGCGGGCCCGACCCGTCGCGCCAGGGCCAGCGTCAGGTCGCCCGTGCCGCAGGCCACGTCGAGGGCGCTCGCGCCCGGCGCAGCAGCGGCGAGGTCCGCCGCCCGCTCGCGCCAGCGCTCGTCCAGGCCGGCCGTCATGACCGCGTTCATGCGGTCGTAGACGCGGGCGATGCGGTCGAACATCCCCCGCACCCGGTCCTCGGGGAGCGTCCCGGGAGCCGTGGCCGTCGCAGGGGGCCCCACGGCCGGGGCTACGGCGATTCGCGCTTCAGCGAGGCGAGGTAGGCCACGAGCTCGTCGAACTTCTCGGGCTCGCGCTGGCGCAGGCTGGCGTAGGAGGGCATCGGCCGGGTGGGGTTCACCAGCGTCCGGCCGATGGCCTGGGCCGGCAGGCGCTCGCCGATGGAGGTGAGCTCCGGACCCGGCCCGCCGTTGCCGTTCTCACCGATCTTGTGGCACCCGAGGCACCCCGAGGAGGCCACGGCGGCGCGGCCCTGCTCGTACTTCGGCGAGGTGGAGAGCTCGATCGCGGTCGGCGCGCCGGCCGTCGCGCCCTCGATGGTGAGGAAGGCCATCATCACCATGGTCAGGATGCCCATGGTGGTCGCGACCGGGCGCTTCAGCGGGTTGCGC
>JBPCQB010000185.1:0-7494 GCA_050998555.1 Thermoleophilaceae bacterium | reverse complement strand
CTACGAGGACGTCAAGGGCCAGGCCCGCGCAGCGGTGGCCCACGCCCGCGGCTACACCGACGACGTCGAGTTCTCGCCCATGGACGCCACCCGGGCGGACGTCGCGTTCACCGCCGAGGTCATCCAGATCGCCATCGACGAGGGCGCCACGACGATCAACGTGCCGGACACGGTCGGCTACACCATGCCCTCCGAGTACGCGGCCATGTTCGCCGAGCTCTACCGCCTGGTGCCCGACCTGCGCGGGGTCACGCTCTCGGTCCACTGTCACAACGACCTCGGTCTCGCCGTGGCCAACTCGCTGGCCGGCGTCGAGGCCGGCGCGCGTCAGGTCGAGTGCGCGGTGAACGGGATCGGCGAGCGTGCGGGCAACGCATCGCTCGAGGAGGTCGTGATGCTGCTGCGCACCCGCGCCGCGAGCCTCGGCCTCGACACGGGCATCACCACGCGCGAGATCGCCCGCACCAGCCGCCTCGTCTCCCGTCTCACCGGCTACGTGGTCCAGCCCAACAAGGCCGTGGTGGGACGCAACGCGTTCGCCCACGAGTCGGGCATCCACCAGGACGGGGTGCTCAAGGAGCGCACCACCTACGAGATCATGGACGCCACCACGATCGGCCTCGAGCGCAACGACATCGTCCTCGGCAAGCACTCCGGCCGCCACGCGCTGCGCAAGGCACTGGAGGAGCTCGGCTTCGCCGTCGAGGGCCCTGCGCTGAACACCGCGTTCAAGCGGTTCAAGGAGCTCGCGGACAAGAAGAAGCAGGTGACCGCGCTCGATCTCGAGGCCCTGGTCTCCGACGAGATGCGTCAGTCCCCGGCGGCCTACGTGCTCGAGTCCTTCGAGGTCGAGGCATCGTCCGAGCGCGCCCCGCTCGCCCGCGTCCGGGTCGCCCTGCCGGGCGGTCGCGTGGTCGAGGGATCGTTCACGGGCGACGGGCCGGTCGATGCCTTCTTCAGCGCGATCAACGCGGCCACCGGCCACGAGGCTCGGCTCAAGGAGTACCACGTCTCCGCGGTCACCGGGGGCCGCGACGCCCTGGGCGAGGTCACGGTCCTGCTCGAGCTCGAGGGCGCGCTGGCCTCCGGCCAGGGAGTCTCGACCGACATCCTCGAGGCGTCGGGGCGTGCGTACCTGCGGGCTCTGGCGAACGCGCTCGCCGAGGTCTCCCCGGCGGCGGGAGCCGAGCGGCATCTGGCCGAGGCCGTGGAGACGCCGACGCCGTAGGCGCCGGGGCGTGGGCACCTACGCGGCTGCCGCCGGCGGGTCCTCCCTGATGATCACCGTGTCCGCCACCTTGACGATCTCGTCACAGGGCAGGTTCGCGGCGTTCGAGTGCTCGCGGATGGCCTCGGGGCTCGTGGCCTGGTAGACGCAGACCGTCCCCACGGCGCCGTCGCCCTCGTCGGTCACGTAGGAGCGGATCCAGCGGACGTCCTCCGACATCCGGTCGCCCTCCTCGGTCGAGCGCTCCGCGGCCTGGTCGAGCTCCTCCGGAGACTTCCATCCGCCCCGGCGAAGGATCACGTAGGTGTCCATGGGCCTCAGCTTTCCCACGACCCGGTGGCCGTGAATCGAGTTCGCCCGACCCTACGGCGGCCGAGTACGAAGCGCAAGCGGCCCGGGTATGCGACCGTGGCGGCCCATCGTGCCCTCCGACCCAGCCGGCGACATCGTGCTCGACAGCGCCGGAGGCGAGGTCGAGGACTTCACCTGGCACGATGCCGAGCGCCTCATCCGATTCGGCTCCGGCGCGGTGGGCGACGTCCCGGCGCTGCTGGCCGAGCGGGGCTTCGACGGCTACGCGCTGCTCACCACCGAGCGCGCGAGCGGGCAGGCGCCGGCGATCGCCGAGCGCGCGAGCGTGGTGCTCCACGTGCCCGGGGGGCTCGTGCCCGACGCCGCGGCCGCGGTGCGCGGGCGGGTGGAGGGTCGCGCCCTGGTCGCACTCGGCGGCGGGCGGGTGGTGGATGCCGCCAAGGCCATCTCCGCCGCCGACGGACCGCCATGCGCCGCCGTGCCCACCACACTGGCCGGGTCGCCGATCACCCGCGTCCACCGGCTGCCCGACGGGGTGTCAGGGGTCGGGCTCGTGCGGCCGTCGCTCGTGGTGGCCGATCCCGACCTCTCGGCCTCCCAGCCGATGCCCGACCTCGCCGCGAGCGCCATGAACGCCCTGGCCCACGCCGTCGAGTCGCTGTACGCGCCGCGGCGCAGCCCGGTGACCGAGATGGCCGCGATGCGGGCTGTCGCCGCGATCGCCGCGGGCCTGGCGAACGAGGAACCCGAGCGCCGGAAGCTCGCGCTCGGCGCGGTGCTCGGGGCCTGGGCCGTCGGGGCGACCGGGTACTCGGTCCACCATCCGGTGTGTCAGACGCTCGTGGCCGGGGTGGGCACGCCGCACGCCGCCACCAACGCGGTGCTCCTCCCGCACAGCGTGCGCTTCGCCGCCCCCCGGGCTCCCGGGCCCGTCGGCCGGCTGGCCGTCGCGCTCGGCGCGGAGCGAGCCGACCCGGGGCTCGCGGCCGACCTCGTGGCCACGCTCGCCGCGCGCGCCGGGCCGACACGCCTGTCGGAGCTGGGCGTGGAGTCCGGGCACCTCGACGACGTGGTCGAGGCCGTGTCCGGGCGCGCGGAGCTCGACGAGACGCCGGGCGGACCCCCGAGCGAGCGCGAGCTGCGGGAGCTCCTCGAGGCGGCGCTGTGATCGCCGCCCCCGGGTGCCCGCCCGCACGCCGACGCGCCTGAGCGACCGGCATCGATCGCTGCCACGGCTCACCCCGTGGGCGCTGGCCGTCCTGCTCGCGATCGTCGGCCTCCTCCACGTGCTCGACCCGCGCGACCCGTGGCGGCGCTTTGTCTCCGAGTACGGCGTGGACCACCCACTCCTACTGGGAGCGGGGTTCATCGCGTGGGCGCTGGCCGCCGCCGTCCTCGCGCCCGCGCTGTGGCGAACCGGAGGCGCGGCGGGCAAGGGAAGCGCCGGGCTGCTCGTCCTCTTCGCCGCGCTCATTCTCGTGGCCGCCTCCCTTCAGATCGACGGCCCGAGCCTCGAGCCACCTTCCACCACGGAAGGGGCGATCCACATCGCCTCCGGGCGGGCGGCGGTGGCCGCGCTGGCACTCGCCCTGTGCCTCGGTTGGGCGGCCACGCGTGGATGGAGGGTGGCGGCCCTCGTACTGCTCCTCTTCTTGATCGCGGTCGGCGGGCCGGTCCTCGCTTCGCCGACGGCCATCGGCCTCACCCAGCGCGTGCTCGTGGGTGTGGAGCTCGGTGCGATGGTGCTGCTCGCCCGCTCTCTGCGCTCCGCGTCGTAGCTACATACGCTTGTACGTGATACCGTACGCGAGCAGTGACCGCCGCACCCGCCCCTCTCGCACCGGCCGACCAGCTCGGCCGTCCCATAGGCCCGCGCGTCCGGGCACTACGCGAGGCGATGCGCCTCTCGCTGCGCGACCTGGGCGAGCGCGCGGGCGTCTCCGCGCCGATGCTCTCCCAGGTCGAGCGCGGCGAGACGAGCCCCACGCTTGCGGTTGCGGGACGGATCGCCTCGGGCCTCGACCTCTCGCTCTCCCAGCTGCTGCGCCTCGACGAGGCCGACGGGGTCTCGGTCGTCCGCGCCGGGCGTCGCCGGCCGGGCCGCACCGGCGACGACGGGCATTCCTACGAGGTGCTCACGCCGCCCATCCCCGGTCAGCGGGCCGAGGTCTCCCTGCACACGCTCGCGCCGCGAGCGGCCACCGGAGGACTCGGTGACCCCCCGATCCACGAGCCCGGGTCGCGCGAGACCGCGGTGGTCACCATTGGACGGCTCACGCTGCTGTGCGACGGCGCCGCCCACGACCTGGCCGAGGGTGACGCCGTGACCTTCGACGCCGACCTGCCCCACCACTTCGAGAACCCCGGCCAGGACGAGGCCCGCTTCTTCGCGGTCGTCTCCGCCGGCCTGAGGAGGAGCTGATGTCCGCCACCCCACGCACGATGCTCGACAAGATCTGGGACGCCCACGAGGTGGCCGAGGGCATCCTCTACGTCGATCTCCACCTGGTCCACGAGGTCACCTCGCCCCAGGCCTTCGACGCGCTACGCCTGGCCGGGCGCGGCGTACGCCGGCCGGACCGCACGCTCGCCACCGCCGACCACAACGTCCCCACCGACGGCTCCACCGCAGCCCAGCAGATCGTCGACCAGCTCTCCCGCGTGCAGGTCGAGACCCTCGAGCGCAACTGCGAGGAGTTCGGGGTTCCGATCTACTCGATCGGCTCCCCGCTCCAGGGCATCGTCCACGTGATCGGCCCTGAGCTCGGGGTCACCCAGCCGGGCATGACCATCGTCTGCGGCGACTCCCACACCGCCACCCACGGGGCCTTCGGGGCGCTGGCCTTCGGCATTGGCACGAGCGAGGTGGAGCACGTGCTGGCCACCCAGACCCTCCAGCAGCGAAAGCCGCGCTCCATGCGGATCTCCTACGAGGGCGAGCTCGGCTTCGGCGTGACCGCCAAGGACCTGATCCTCGGCACCATCGGGCGCTTCGGGGTGGCCGGCGGCGCCGGCTACGCCATCGAGTACGCGGGCCCCGCGGTGGAGAGCCTTTCCATGGAGGGCCGGATGACCATGTGCAACATGACCATCGAGGGCGGCGGTCGCGCGGGGATGGTCCCGCCCGACGCGACCACCCTGGAGTGGATCGAGGGCCGGCCGGCGGCGCCGAGCCCGCTTCCCGCCGAGGAGTGGCTCGCGCTGCGCTCGGACTCCGGCGCGGCCTTCGACCGCGACGAGACGGTGGACGCCTCGGCGCTCTCGCCGCTCGTCACCTGGGGGACGACCCCCGGAATGGTCGCGCCGGTCACCAGCGCGATCCCGGACCCCCGCGACCCCGGGGAGGAGCGGGCGCTCGTGTACATGGGCCTCGAGGCCGGAACGCCGATCGAGGACATCGAGCTCGACCGCGTGTTCATCGGCTCGTGCACGAACTCCCGCATCGGCGACCTGCGGGCCGCGGCCGAGGTGGTGCGCGGCCGCCGCGTGTCCGGGCGGGTCAGCGCGATGGTGGTGCCCGGCTCCCAGCAGGTGAAGGCCCAGGCCGAGGCCGAGGGCCTCGACGAGGTGTTCCGCCGCGCGGGCTTCGACTGGCGCTCGGCGGGCTGCTCGATGTGCCTCGGGATGAACCCCGACGTGCTCGCCCCGGGTGAGCGCTGTGCCTCGACCTCGAACCGCAACTTCGAGGGCCGCCAGGGCCGGGGCGGACGCAGCCATCTCGTTTCGCCGCAGATGGCCGCCGCCGCGGCCATCGAGGGACGCTTCGTTGACATCCGCGACTGGGAGCCGGCGGCCTCGCCGGTCCCGGCGTAGGCGATGGAGCCCGTCACCGTCGTCGCCGGGGGCGTCTCGGTGCTCGACCGCTCCGACGTCGACACCGACCAGATCATGCCCAAGCAGTTCCTGAAGCGCGTGGAGCGCACGGGCTTCGGCGAGTTCCTGTTCTTCGACTGGGCCAAGGAGCCCGGGTGGCACCTCCCGCGCAACCCGATCCTCGCCACCGGCCGCAACTTCGGCTCGGGGTCCTCGCGTGAGCATGCGCCCTGGGGACTCCAGGACTACGGCTTCCGAGCCGTCGTCGCGCCGTCCTTCGCCGACATCTTCTACTCGAACTGCACGAAGATCGGATTGCTGCCGGTGGTGCTCGAGGAGACCGAGGTGCAGACGCTCATGGCCGCCGGCGAGGCGGTGGTGGACCTCGAGCGTCAGGTGGTCGCGGCGTCGGGCCTCGAGTTCGCCTTCGACATCCACCCCGAGACCCGCCGCCGGCTGCTCGGCGGCCTCGACGACATCGCGGTCACCCTCCAGCAGGGCGAGGCCCTCGAGCGCTACGAGCGCGACCGGGAGCGGCCGGGACCGGAGACCACCGCGCTGTGAGCGCCGCGGCCTCCGCACTGGGACGCCGAGGTCTACGAGCGCAACTCGGATCCCCAGCTCACCTGGGGCCTCGAGATCCTCGACCGCCTGGCGCTGCGCGGCGACGAGAGTGTGCTCGACGCCGGCTGCGGGAGCGGAGCGCTCACCCGTGCGCTGGTCGAGCGCCTGCCTCGCGGCCGTGTCGTGGCCGTGGACGGCGCGCAGTCGATGGTGGAGCGGGCCCGGGCGACGCTCGGCGAAGCCGCCGAGGTCAGGCTCGCCGACCTCGCCGACCTCGAGCTGTCCGAGCCGGTGGACGTCGTGTTCTCCAATGCGGTCTTCCACTGGGTCCCCGACCGTGAGCGGCTCTTCAGCAGTCTCTTCGAAGCACTCCGAGCGGGTGGGCGGCTCGAGGCTCAGTGCTGCGGTCGCGGGAACAACGCGCGCTTCGGCCGGGCGGCCGAAGCGCGTGGCCACCGAGGAGCAGTTCATGACGCACCTCGACCGGCGGCCCTCGCCGTGGCGGTTCGACGATCCCGAGACGGCCGCCGCCGCGCTGCGCGAGGCGGGCTTCGTCGACGTCGAGGCCTGGCTCGAGGAGCGCGACGTCGACCCGCCCGACGGCCGCGGGTTCCTGCGCGGCTCGTGCCTCCCGCCCTTCTTCGAGCGCCTGCCGGAGGACCTGCACGAGCAGTTCACCGACCGGCTGGTGAGCGAGCTCGGGGAGCCGCTGCATCTCGACTACGTGCGGCTGAACCTCTCGGCCCGCCGCCCGTGACGCCGCGGATCGCTGTCAGCCTCTTCGCTGCGTTTGTGGTAAGTGGAGTGTTCCTCATACTCGAAGGAGAGAATCTCGGCCCTGGCCTCGCGCTACCGGCACTCATGGCTGTCGCTCACGCAGTGCCCTTCGGCCTGCTGGCTGGGCTGTCCACCGTGTTGAGTCGCAGCGGGGGGTGGGCGATCCTGCCTCTGGCCCTTCTGGCGCTCGGGTATGGCGACTGGTTGACTCACCGAGATCTGGACACCGACCCAGTCGCTGGCGTCGGCTTTCTCCTGGTGCCGATGGCCGTCACCGGCGCGGTCCTGATTGCGGCAGCACTCGACGCCCTCGTTCGATTCACCGCCCGCTTCACCGGTCTGAGTAGGCGACCAGGAGGTGGCGACGGCCTCCGAGACTAGGGTTGTAGTCATGAGCGAGACGCTCTCCCTCTCGGGCGATCATCTCCGACCCGCCCTTGATGGAGAGCATTGCGGAGGGTCGACAGGCCGCTCGACACGGCGACGTCCACTCGCTCGAGGAGATCAACCGATCTCGATACACGTCGCTCGCGTGGCGAGTGAGGATGGAGTGGGCCCTCGACGTCACGGGACCGGCGCGGAGGGCGCTGGAGCGCCTGCCGGAGAAGGCCGCGGCTGCATCGCCGAGGCGAGATCGACGAGGAGCGACGGCTCGTCACCGTCCTGGCCGTCGGCCATCGCGCCGACGTCTACCGACCGCGATGACGCGCGCCGGCCAGCGCGCCCCGGAATGAGCCCGCAACACCGACCCACCACACCGTCACCCCTCCCCACAACGGCATCGAACCCAACACGAGGGA
>JBPCQB010000065.1:0-23357 GCA_050998555.1 Thermoleophilaceae bacterium | reverse complement strand
AGGCTCTGGCGGAAGCCGACGGCCAGGCCGATCAGCAGGAGCAGTCCGAAGCCCACGAGGAGCATCGCTCCGAACTCGTTGGCCACGCTCTCGCGCACTATCCCCGGCACCCGGTCGAGCGTGAAGGCGCCCTTCGACAGCGCCCACGCCGCGATAGCCCCGGCCACCGCCGCGGGGACCAGCAGGAGCGGCAGCGTCCGCAGCCGCAGCGGCACGAGGGCGAGCCACAGGCCGATGCCGAAGAGGCCCACGGCCAGGGAGCCGCGCGACTGCGTGAGGAGCATGGTGAGCATGACGAGCCCCAGCATGGGAAAGGCGAGCGCGCGACCCAGCGGGCTGCCCGATCGCCGCGTGCCGAGCCACAGGAGCGGAGGGATCGACATGGCGGCGGTGGCGCCGACCGCGTTCCAGTAGCCGAGCGGCTCGGAGATCCGCGCGAACTGATCCTGCGCGGAGAGCACCTGCGGCCACACCCTCGTCACGAGGGCGTAGACGGCCACGGAGCCGAGGGCCACGATCAGCGCGTTGAGGAGCACGGGCGACCCGCGCGGGAACATCCGCGCGGCCACGAGGGCGGCCCCGAACGCCATCAGGTAGGCGAGCGTGCGGTTGGCCTCCGCCCACGAGTCCGACGGAGCGATCGACCACGCCACCGAGAGCGCGGTGAGCGCGGCGAGGGCGGCGAAGAGGACGAGCGGCAGGGCGCCGCTCAGCGGACCCCGGCGACCGTAGAGGACGGCGAGGGCGATGACGAGCCCGCCGAGCACGATGAGCGGGAGCTCGACGCGTGTGATGTCGTCCAGCTGGAGCCCGCCTCCACCCGCGAAGACGAAGGCGACGAACGCCAGGCCGAGTAGGGCGCTAGCGGCGGAGTAGGCCGAGCGTGGCACGGCGGACCTGCGGGAACCGGCGACGGACGGCGATCATGCCGGCGGTCAGGGTGAGCGCGGCCAGGCCGAACAGCGCCAGCCAGATCGGCACGGGGAGCCGGTTGGAGGCGCTGGCGAGGGCGGCGGGGGGCGCCTTCGGCACGATGGTCTCCTCGCCGAGCGCGAGGTACGGCGGCGCCGGCGCCCTGTAGGAGCTCGAGTTGCCGTCGCCATTGCCGTCGCCGTCCGAGCCGCCGTTGATCGCGGCCTGAAGTGCGCTGAAGTCCTTGTCGGTATCGGGGATGCCGTCGGCGCTCGAGTCGCCCTTGACGCCGCCCACCCCGCCGGGGCGGGCCCCGGCGCCCGCGCTCGAGCCGGATCGTCCTGCGGTCTTGTTGGCGAGCGCCTGGCGGATGATCTCGCGGCAGTCGCCCCCGTACTCGTCCTCGTTGCTCGGCGCGTCGCTGAGCGCGGACTTGAGCGCGGCCGCGGAGTAGTCGCGGTCGAGCTTGCCGTCCTCGAGGCAGTCCTCGCGCACCTGGTTGCCGCCCTGGGCCTGAGCCGCGGCGGGCAGGACGAGGAGACCCCCGAGGAGGGCCATGAGAAGTGTGATGCGGAAGAGTCGGTTCATGTTCGTGATGCTCCGATCGAGGCTAGAGCACGGCTCATGCCGTCGGCCCACGCACGCTCGGTGTACTCGAGTGCGTCAACCCTGCCCGCGGCACCGAGCCGGTGCCGAAGAACAGGGTCATTGTAAAGAGTACGGAGCCGAGCGCCCAGTTCCTGCCCGCGTGCGGGTGAGCACACAAAACCGTTATATCCGTCCCGCACGAGTCCGCCGGCGACGGCGCCGACGTCGGTGGAGGCGATTATGGGAGTCGACTGGAGCATGGCTTCGTTGATCACCAAGCCCCACGGCTCGAGGAAAGTTGCGGTGCGCTCCGAGGGCAGCACGAGCACGTCGGCCGCCGCGTAAAGCGCCGGGAGGTCCTCCCGGGACACGCTGCCGAGCCCCCGCACCCTGGGGCCGGCGCGCTTCACGAGCCCCCGGAGCGGGCCCTCTCCGGCCAGCGCCAGGGAGGCGTCGCCGCGCAGGCCGGTGACCCGCCAGGCCTCGAGCAGGGTGAGCACTCCCTTCTCGGGCACGAGGCGCCCGACGAACAACGCGAGGAAGCCGCCGGCGTCGGCGTGCGCGGCACGGCGTGCGGCGGCCACGCGGTCGGCGGGCACCTTCTGGCCGAAGTGCTCGACCGACACCGCCTGGGGGGCCTCGAAGATCCCGCCGCGCCCGCGCCGCCGGGCGGCCACGTACGCGCTCACGTGCGGCCCGTAGGTGACGACCGCGTCGGCGTCGCGGTAGAGACGCCTTGTGGGCAGGTAGGAGGCCAGGTGCGCGGCGCTGCGCGGGTGCGCCCAGAGCGACGCCCACAACACGAACGGCACCCGCGCCCTTCGCGCCGCGAGGTAACAGCCGGGTAGGGCGACGCGGCCGCCGAGCCCGCAGATCACCGCGCGGTAGCGACCGGAGGCCACGAGGCGGGCGGCGCCGGCCTCGGAGGTGCGCCGGAGCGGTGCGCCGAGGCCGGAGTCCCGATCCGCCTCGCCGGATGCACCCTCGCCCCAGGTGATCACCTCCACCTCCTCACGCTCGGCCAGGAGCCGGAACGGCTCGCGGCGGTAGGGGCTCACCGCGCCGGTGACCAGGGCGACCGGGCGGGGGTCGTGGCGGCGGCTCATCGCCCCCCGTGCGCGAGCGCAGCCTCGTAGGCGGCCACCGTGGCGCCGCCGCACGCGGGCCAGGAGAGGTGCTCGGCGGCCGTCCGCCGGGCACGGGCCCCCGCCGCGGCCAGGCGCTCGGGGTCGGCGAGGAGGTGGTCGAGCGCGGCGGCCAGGGACTGCGGATCGCCCGGCGGCACGAGCGTCATCCCGGGGCCCAGGGCCGCTATCTCCTCCGGGCCTCCCTCGCCGCGGCAGCCGATCGCGGGCAGCCCGCACGCGAGCGCCTCGGCGTAGGCCACGCCGAAGGCCTCGTCCACGCTCGGCAGCGCCATGACGTGGCACGCGGCCAGCTCCTCGAGCGCACGCTCGGGACCGAGCTGGCCGGCCAGCTCCACGCGGTCGGCCAGTCCGGCGCGGGCGGCCTGCGCCCGGAGCTCCGGCAGCGCGGGGCCGTCGCCGATCACCAGCCAGCGAACGTCCACCCGGCGGGCGGCGAGGGCCTCGAGCGCGCGCAGCACGTCGAGGTGGCGCTTGCGCGGGACCACGTGCCCGAGCGTGGCGACGGTGGGGGCCTCGCGCCGCGGTGGCGCCTGCGCCGGCGCCTGCGCCCCGAGGTGCACCACGCGCATGCGCTCGGCGGTCCCGGCCAGCGAGGCGGCGCGCTCGAGCGTCGCGGCGCTGTTGCAGAGCACCGCTGCGCTCGAGCGGAGCACCGTGGCCACCTCGGCCCGCGCGGCCGGCGTGGTGAGCAGCGGGGAGAGCACGTCGCCGCCGTGCACCGACACCGCCATCGGGAGGCCCCGGCCCGCGGCCCATCGACGCGCCGCGCCGGCGGCCGGCAGCGCGTAGTGGGCGTGCACGAGGTCGAACGGCCAGACCGCGCGCAGGCGCGTGAGCGCGCGCTCGAGGGCCGGCGTCGCGTGTCGGTGCCACGCCGCGTAGGCGCGCTCGCGCGGAGGCGCGAAGAAGCGCACGTACTCGACCTCGATCCCGTCGAGCGTCGTCCGGGCGGGCTGGGTCGCGAAGTCGCGTGCCGCGCAAACAAGGGGGCCGGGCCGGCCGCGCCGCAGCGCACGGAGGGTGGCCACGGGCGGCACCGGCCGCTCGAGCACGAGCACGCGGACGTCGGCGCCGGCGTCGCGTGCGGCGAGGGCCTGGCGGTGCGCCCACACGCCGAGCACCGGATCGCGCCGGCGCGGATAGTGCTCGGCCACGACGCAGACGCGCATCCTCGCTCCCTTCAGCGTGCGACGCGCCGGCGCGCGGCGAGCGGGAGGCGCCGGTGCGCCGACAGCGTGGCCTGGGCGCGGCCGCTCGATACGAACGGGCGGTCGCGGAGGAACGCGCGGGTCTCGGCGATCGCGTCGTCGTGCCCGTAGGCGCCGGCCACCGGGCTCTGCTCGTGGCGCACCGCCGTCGCGTCGACCACGCCGAGGCGCCAGCCGCGGGCCTCGGCCAGCGCGGCCCAGTGGAGGTCGAGTCCCCACCCGTAGCGCATCTCCGGGAACGGCAGGAGCTCGGCGGCCGCGCGGCTTCCGAAGGCCGTCACCGGGCCGATCTCCACGAAGCGGGTGCGCCGCAGCAGCGAGGCCGGCCGCCGCCGGGTCACGCGCCAGGCGGCGTGGGAGCGCAGGGTCTGGGCCGGCTGCGCGAGGTCCAGGGCGAACGCCTCGCAGAGGGCCAGGAAGCGGTCGACGAACCCGTGGGGGAGCACCACGTCGTCGTCCACCACCAGCACCCAGTCGACCGCACCGGCCGCCCCGTCCTCGAGGCGCCCGAGCACGCGGTTCAGGTTCGGGAACTTGCCGCCGGCCAGGTCGGTGACGACCGTGTGGGGCGCGAGGGCGGCGTGCGAGCCGCCGGTCGATCCGAAGGCCAGGCGCACGTCGTGGCGGCTGCGCTGGAGCTCCACCGCGGCGGCCGCCAGCAGGGTCTCTCCGGGGCGGTAGATCGAGAGGGCCAGCACCGAGCGTCGTGGTCCGGCGGCGGCCAGGCGGTCGAGACGGCGGCCGGTGCCGCGCAGCCGCTCGCCGGCGTCGAGGGCGAGGTCGGCGGCGCGCCGTCCCACCACGCGCCGCACTCCGGCCACGTGCCCGGACTCCCCAGAGGAGAACGCGGCGGGGTCGGGCCCCGCGGAGTCGCTCATCGACGCCTCACGGTCTCGAGCACCCGGCCCGCCGAGTGGGCGCCCATGATCAGCCCCTGGGGACACGCACGGCGGACGGTGTGCCACCCGCACCCGGCCAGCACGCGCAGCTCGCGGCCGAGCGGCGGGCCCGTGCCGAGGCGTAGGTCGTAGGCGCGCAGAGCCCGTCCGCGGCCGAAGGCGGCGCGCATGAGCGAGCGCAGGCGGGCGTCCTCGCCGGCGCGGCGATGGTCGAGACCGGCGCCGGCCAGGTACATCACGGTGCCGCCGTGGGCGCGCAGCCGCCGCAGCCACTCCTCCTCGTCCCCGCCTCCGGCGATCTCCTCCGGGAACTCGCCGATGCGCTCGAGCGCGGAGGCGCGCACCATCATGTTCGCCCCCCACACGAGCTCGGCCTCGCGGTCGTGCGGACCGAGGTCGAGCGTGGTGATCGGCGGGCGCTCGCGTCCGCAGGAGCGCGGCGCCGGACCCTCGAGCCGGGCGCGGATCGGGCCGCCGAACGCCTCGGCCTCGGGGTGGCGTGCGGCGCCGTCCACGAGCGCGGCGATCCATCCGGGCGGCGCCGCGACGTCGTCGTCGACGTAGGCCACCAGATCGGCCGTGGCGACCCGGGCGCCGGCGTTGCGGGCGGCGTTCAGGCCGCCGCGCTCGCCGGGGCCGATCACCCGGGCGCCGTGGCGACGGGCCACGTCCGGCGTCGCGTCGGTCGAGCCGTCGTCCACGACGATCACCTCGTGGGCGGCGCCCTGGGCGTCGAGGGAGTCGAGCGCCACGTCGAGGTAGTCCGCGCGATCCCGGGTGGGGATGACCACGGACACCTGAGGCATGGGCCTGACACTAGTGTCCGGCCCCCTGCCGGACCGAAGCGACATCGCCCTCGTCTCGCTCGGCACCACCCCGGGGCTGCGGGCGGCCGATGCGGCGCTCGCCTCCCTCGTGCGCGACGCCGGAGCCTCGTGCCGGGTGGTGGCGGTGACGTTGCGCCCGCGCGCGGCGCGGCTGCGCCGCCACGTGGCGGTCACCGACCTGGTCGAGGCGCTCGCCGCGCGCCGTGCGGGCCGCTCGCTCGACGCCCGCGCGGTGATCTTCTCCACGGTCACCGCCGCGCTGCTCCGGCGCCCCGAGGCCCCGTACGCCGTGCGCTTCGACTCGCCGGCCGCGCTCAACCGGCCGGGGCCGGACGGGGCCTGGCAGCGGGCGGCCGAGCGCCGGGCGCTCTGGGGCGCGCGCGTGCTCCTGCCCTGGGGGAGGGTGGCGGCCGAGGCCGTGCCGTCCGGATCGGCGCCGTCCATCCCCCTCCCCGTCCCGATCGAGGAGCTGGCCCAGGGGGCGGAGCGCGACGTCGACGCCGCCGCCTACGCCGGCTACCCGCGCAAGCGCGGGCTCGAGCTGTTGTGTGTGGCGTGGGCGGCGGCGGGGTCGCCCGGGCGCCTGGTGCTCGGGGGGCTCGACCGGGCCAAGGGGACGGCGTGGCTCGAGCGCTGCGGAGTCCCCGAGCCGGCGGGCGTCGAGTGGGCCGGGGAGCTCCCGCGCGAGCGCTGGCTCGAGGTGGTCGGGCGTGCGCGGGTGTTCGTGAACGCCTCGCGGTGGGAGGACCACGGGCTCTCCCAGCTCGAGGCCCTGGCCGCGGGCACGCCGCTCGTGACCGTCGCCTCCCCGGGTCCCTACGAAGCGCTGCCGCTGGCCCGGACGCTCGACGCGCGGCTGGTGGCCGCCGAGGCCACGCCCGCGGCGCTCGCGGACGCACTGCGGGCGGGGCTCAAGATGCGGTCCGCGGCCCGCGAGGAGTACGCCGAGCGGGCGCACGAGCTCCTGCGTCCCTACCGCCGGCCGGCCGTGCTCGAGACGCTCGCCGGGCGGGTGCTGCCCGCGCTCGGGGTGAGGACGTGAGCGCCACGGCGGGCGTCTCCGGTCCGCGGGTCCTCGTCCTCCACAACCGCTACCGCCACCACGGGGGGGAGGAGCGGGCGGTGGAGCTCCAGACGGCCGCGCTGCGCGACGCCGGCGTCGACCATCGCGCGCTGTTCCGCGACTCGGCCGAGGCCGGCCCCGCGCGGGCGGCCGCGTCCATGCTGGGCGGTGGGAGCGGCGCACGGGGAGTGGAGGAAGCGGTGCGCGCCTTTGGGGCCACCGTGGTCCACGCCCACAACATCCAGCCGCTGTTCGGCCCGCGGGCCCTGGCCGCCGCGCGGCGCGGAGGTGCGCGGGTCGTCCTCTCGGTGCACAACTTCCGCCTGTTCTGCGCCATCGGTGTGGCCTTCCGTGACGGCGCCACGTGCTTCCGGTGTCGCGGACGGCTCACGCTGCCCGGCCTCGCCCTCGACTGCCGCGAGTCGCCGGCGGAGTCCGCGGTCTACACCGCTTCGCTGGCCGCGCACCAGCCCGCGGTCTTCCGGGCCGTGGATCGGTTCGTGACCGCCAGCGAGTTCGCCGCCGGCCAGCTGGCCCGCCTCGGCCTGCCGGCGGAGCGCATCGACGTGATCCCCAACCATCTCTCGCACGACGCCTTCGCGCCGGGCACGCGGGCGCACGAGGGGCGCTACGCGCTCATGTTCGGGCGCCTGGCGCGCGAGAAGGGCCCCGAGGTGGCGGTCGAGGCCGCGGCCCTCTCCGGCGTGCCGCTGAAGGTGACGGGGTCGGGACCGCTCGAGGAGGAGGTGCGGGGGCTGGCCGCGCGCCTTTGCGCCCCGGTCGAGTTCCTCGGTCGCGTCGAGCGGGCGGAGCTCGAGGCGCTGCTGGCCGGCGCCGCGATGGTGGTGATGCCCTCGGTGGGTCCTGACGTGTTCCCGTACTCGGCGCTCGAGGCCATGGCCGCCGGGGTACCGGTGATCGCCTCGCGCACCGGCGGCCTGACCGAGATGGTGGGCGAGGAGCGCTGCGTGCCCCGACGCTACCCGGCCGCGCTGGCCGCGGCGATGCGGGCCCTGTGGCACGACCCGGACCGCCGCCGCTCGGAGGGCGAGGCCCTGCTGGCCCGCGCCCGCGGGCGCCACGGGGAGGAGCGCTACGTGGCGCGCCTGCTGGACCTGTACGGGCGGTTGGCGGCTTCTTAACCGGCCTCGACCCGTAGAGCGGCCACGAATCTCTCTCGGACACGTTCGAGCTCTCCGGCGGCGTTGCCGGCGCAGGCCCGGGCATCGTCGCGAGCTCCCGGTCCGAGGCAGGCGTCGAGAGCCGCGCCGAGCCACGCGTCGTCGGCGTCGTCGGCGGCCCGGACGTGGGGCCAGCCGATCTCCCGGGCCTGGCGGAGGACCTTCGCCCCCCCGGCGACGGGGTCGACGGCCACGACCGGCACCCCGACCTTGAGGGCGAGCACGAGCCCGTGCAGGCGCGTGGTGACCACCGCGTCCACGCGGGCCACGAGGGACTCGACCTCCGCCGGCGAGCGCAGGCTCCCCTCGCGGGTGTACGGGTCGTTGGTCAGGGCCGTGTCGAGGTCGACCCGGGCCACCGGGCGCGTGCTTACGACGCGGTCGATCAGGGCCTCCGCCTCGGTGTGGCGTGCGCGCTCCCCGTACTCGCGCTGGCGGGGCACGAGGATCACCCCGACCGCCGGTATGCGGACGTGCTCCGCCGCGAACGCGAGGTCCGGAGCGCCGCCCCGCGAGGAGTCGCGGGCGAAGAGGAGATGGAACGGGTCCTGCTCGTCCAGCGGACGCGCGACCGAGACGTCGAGCCCCACGAGCCGCGCGCCGGCGAAGCGTGCGAGCAGGCCGGCCACCGGGTCGCGGTCGGGGTCGAACGGGCCGCAGACGAAGAGCAGGTGGGAGTAGCGCCCGGGGTCGGCGCTGCGCCAGTCGAGGCCCGCGGCGAACACCGGCGCGAGCGCGACGTCGTGGTCCACCCCCGCCTCCTCGAGCCAGCGGCAGGCCACGTCACGGGCCTGGAGGTCGCCGGCGGTGGCGCCCATGGGCTCGAACGAGAACCAGCCGCACACGAGCACCCGCATCGCGGGCGCACGCTACGGGAATCTCGGGGCACCCGGTGGGCCCGAGACGCCACGAGATGCCGATTCTTCCCCGCTGGGCGGGGAGGATCCTCGAGTTTCGCCCGGGGGGCGCGAGCTCCGGCCTATCCCACCCGGTCCTGCGCCGACTCGATGAGATCACCTGTCCGGGCCGACGGCCCGCAGGCGGATCGGCCCCCGGAACGCCTCGGCCGGATCGCGCACCTCGCCCCGCTGGAGGATCTCGATGCGACGCTCGGCCGCCAGCCTCCGGGCGGCCTCGCGCGACCGCTCCATGTACTCGCGCCAGTCGACGCCGCCCACCCGCCGCGCCGCCTCGGAGGGGCAGATCGTCTTGCCCGGATCGCGCTCGGCGAGGAGGCCGAGGATGGCCGCCTCGAGGTCTGGGGGAGGGTGCGCACTCGCGGAGGTCATCGGTTCGCTCGGGGCCTCAGATCGCGCGTACGCGTATCGATCCGAGATCGTCCGCCAGCCGCTGCATGTCGCCCGGGTCCGAGGTGAGCACGACGTCGCCGCGGCGAGCGGCGCTCTGGGCGACGATCGCGTCGACGGGATCGTCGGTGCCCGTGCGCGCGAGCAGCTCGCCGGCGCGCCGGGCCAGCACCTCGTCCACGGGCTCGACCTCGCAGGCACGTAGCAGCCGAGCGATCCGCGCCTGCCGTCCGCCACGCCAAGCCTCGGCGACCACGACCGTAGGGACCGTCGGGGGTTCGATGCGGGCGAACGCTCGGTCGAGCCAATCGCGAACCGAGGACTCTCCGCGCTCGAAGGCGACGAGCACGCCCGTGTCCAAGGTCAGTCGGGCCACTCGCGGTCTACTCGCTTACGGACCGCGTCAGGAACCGGCCCGAGCTCGCGATCGAGGTCGTCGAGCAGTTCGCGGCCTCTCTGGGCCTTGAGGTACCGGTCGAGCGCTTCATTGACCAGCCCGCTGAGATTCCCGTCGTAGGGCTCGGCTTCGGCAGCCTGCTCGAGCCGGGCGAGCAGCTCGGGGTCGAACGAGATGGAGCGCTTGGCGGTGGCCATCGCGGTGATGCTACCAGCGGTAGTACCGGTCAGGGCGAGGAGGAAGGGGTGGGCCCGCGAGTGCGACCCCCGTACCGCCGGAGCACCGTCCCGAGCGCCGCCCCCACCATCGCGGGCACGCCCCACCCGGCGGTCACGAGCGCGATGGGCAGGACGGCGGCCACGGCGCTCTCGGCCGAGAAGGAACTGCCCCCGAGGCTCTCCCATAGGGCCGCGTAGTACCTCTTTCCGCCGCGGGCGGTCGCCGCCAGCGCCGCGTAGGCCGCGATGCTCGCCAGGAACGCGAGGCACGCCGCCAGCGGCACGGCCTTCCAGCTCCCGAGCACGAGTCCGAGTAGCGCCCCGGCCCCGAGCGCCACCACGTACGGCCACGCCTCCGCGAGGAGCCCCAGCACGAGGCCGTCCGCGGGGAGTCCGATCAGCGCCCTCCCGCGAGCGCCGCGTCGTGCTTGCGCAGCCACTCGACGGTCTGCGCGATGCCCTCCCGGGCGCCGATCCGCGCCTCCCAACCGAGCAGCGCGCGCGCCTTCTCGACCGAGGGCCAGCGGCGGACCACGTCGACCTCGAAGCTCGGCTCGTGCAGCAGCTCGAACTCGTCGGGGTCCTCGCCGCACGCCTCCCACACCACGCGGGCGATCTCGGCCACGGTCATCTCCTCCGAGGCGGAGACGTTGAAGTCCTCGCGCAGCCCGGCGGGATGACCCATGGCGACGACGATGCCGTCGGCGATGTCGTCGACGTGGGTGAGCGTGCGCGTCTGCTCGCCGGAGCCGAAGATCGGCAGCGGGCGCATGCCGGAGAGCACCTTGCGGATGAGGTCGGGCACCGCGTGGGCGATGCCCGGCTCGGCGTCGGGCACCTCGCCCGGCCCGTAGGCGTTGAAGGGCCGGCAGATGGTCCACGGGAGGTCGTGCTCGTCGCCGAGCGCCCGGCAGTAGACCTCGCCCGCGAGCTTCGAGAAGCCGTAGGCCGACTGCGGGATCGGGGTGTTCAGGACGTGGCCCTCGGTGGTGGGGAACTCGGTGGCGCGCTCGAAGACCATCGACGAGGAGACGTAGACGAGGCGCTCGACCCGGGCCTCGAGCGCCGCGCGGAACACGCCGTTGTAGAGCGCGGTGTTGACCTCGAGCAGCGTGTGCGGGAGCCGGTGGAAGTTCGCGATGCCGCCGACGATCGCGGCCAGGTGGATGACGTGCGAGCAGCCGGCCAGCGCCTCGCGGGCCTGACCGGTGTCGCGCAGATCGCCGGTGTGGACCTGGCAGGCCTCGCGCATCCACGCCGGCGCTGGGCGCTGGTCGGAGACGCGGACCTCCCACTCGGGGTCGCCCACCAGGCGCCGCACGACCGCACCGCCGATGGTCCCGGCGCCGCCGGTGACGAGGACGCGGGGCATGGGACGGAGAGGTTACCGTGGTCCTTCGGTTCTTGCGCGGTTCGGACGTAAGACCCGCGAGGAGCGCGCTGTGGAAGTACGCGCGGGGCAGGTACTCCGGCCCCACCCCCTTTTTGTCGGGTGCGGCCACCGCTTGCGGTCCGTACGCACGCCACCCGGCGCGTTGAACGTCGACCGCTTCTCTGTGAAGGACCGAACGGACGCTTTGAGCTCCGAATCCTGCTGCTGCGTGCGATAGCTTCGACACCACGCATTCTCCCTGCTCAGGAGGACGTATCTTCGGGCTCAGCCGGTGCTCAGGCGGCGGGCTCGTGAACGATCCGGGCTAGCCGACGACCTGCGACTCGTACGCGAGCCGCACGACGCCCTGGCCTGCCTCTCGATCACCTTCGGCGGAGCCGACCCGAGTTCGACGGAGCCGTCAAAGCCGAGATGGTCCGTCCTGGCGAGAGGAGAACATCCGCTGTACCCGAACGACCTGGGGTCCAGCTCGGGGAGGGGGCGCGTGGCCGGCGTCCTTCAGTCGGCGAGAAGCGTGAGCACCGATGTCCACGTGCCGAGCCGCAGCCGGACCGTCGCTGAGGAGGGTAGATCCCCACGGCCCTTCGCGATCGCTTCATAGCGCTGGACGGTGGGCAGGCGGCCCTCCTCGACGGCGACTCTGCGCACGGCGTCAAGGCAGCTTTCCTCCGTCCACCTGCGGGTATAGCTGCGGTGGGCTGCCGGAGGCGCCGAGCCTGCGGCGGCAAGCGCTTCGTTCCACGAGCCCAGGCGGTTGGTCAGTGTTTGGAGGCTAGGAAGACCTCGAGTACGGGCGATGCGCCCGTACTCGGCCGAGCTCAGTAACCCGCGGGTCGACCCGGCGGCCGTTCTCACCGCGTCGACGAGCTCCGCATCGCTGAACACGCACGCGGCGGGGGTCCGTGACTTCACCTTGGCGAGGGTGCGCGCTGCGAGGTCTTGCTCTCCAGCCTCGGCGCGGATGAAGTCCTCGACTTCACGCATGGACATGTGCTGTTGAGACGCGATCTCCCGCGCGTTGATTCCCGCACGCCACGCCTCGAGAATGGCCGTGCGGTTCGCATAAGCCTGCTTCCGTGCCTGCCGCCGCCGGGCTTCGCCCGCGCGGCGCCCGTCCGGTCCGCCAGAGGACTTCGCGATCTGGCGCACCCGCTCTCGCGAAATGCCGAGGCTGGCCCCTATCTGGGCTAGCGTTTCACCGGAGGTCCGCCGGCGCACGATCTCTTCGCCGCGTGCCGAGAAGGCGGGTTGCTGCGCTGTCCACGCAGCGCGTTCCTCCTTAGCCGCCGAAGGCTCCGCCGGGGAGAAGAAAGAGCCGGCGCCGGCGGGTGCTGGGGCTTCCGCCCTTCGCGGCGCGAGACCGTGACGGGCGAGCACTGTGCGGACCTCCCGGAGCGAGCCGGCTCCGAAAGCAGGCATGGCCAGCAGTGCCGCCTCGGTCATCTCCGCCAGCTCGGGAAGGCTCCCCACCCCCGCGCGTGCCAGGCTGTTCACCGCCCTTGGCCCGAGCTCCTCTAGGCCGGGTGGGGGGCCGCCGCCGCCCGCCAGAGGCGCCGGTGCCTCCGGGGCCTCGACTTCGCGCAGGAGGGCATCGAGGATGCTGCCGGAGGGCACGTCGAGTTCGAGCACACCGAGCAGGGCGGCGGGGTGCAGCTCGTACTCGCGCTCACGCGTAAACCGAAGGCCGGCTCCGGAGGCGCTGCGCAGTTTCCGCGCCGTGGAGTGCGGAACGACTCGATCGGCGCTGGCTTCGGTAAAGGGGCTGCCGCCGATCGCGCAGAAGGCGTCCACCCGTTCGCCGAGGAGGGCCGAAGCCTCAGCGGGCTCGGCGACGGTCTGGACGGCGATCCGGCCCAACAGCGCCAGCCTGCCGTCGGCGAAGCCTCCGAGGTAGAGCAGGTCACCGGACCCGATGCGCGTGCTTCGCAGCCGCTCGTGGGCCGCGTAGCGAAGTAGGCCGTCGCGGCAGCCTTCGACGAGGGCACTGATGGAGCGCCCGGGCACACCGAGCAGCAGCCTTCTTGGACCGCCCGCCTGTCGCTCCCTTGCTTTGCCAGTGAGCGGCGCCCGCACCCCGACCCATCTTAGGGCCGGTGCGCCGCCGGGCGTCCGCGGTCCATGAGAAGCTTCGCGGCTGATGCGTCCGCCTCCGCCTGGCATTGCCTCGCCCACAGCCCCCCGGCCCGAGGGCCGACCGAGGCGTGCGCGTTACGCGGCCGTTTCGCTGTTCGCAGGTGCGGGGGGCCTCGACCTCGGCGCCGAGAAGAGTGGCTGCGCCCGAGTCGTCTGGGCCAACGACAACGATCCATTCGCCTGTGATACCTACCGGCGCAACCTCGGAGCCCACATCCTCGAGGGTGACGTCCGCGAGCTGCCGGTGCCCTCCGTCGACTGCGACCTCCTACTAGCCGGCCCTCCCTGCCAGGACTTCTCGACGCTGTGGAATCACGACGGTGCGCGCACGGCTCGGGGCAACCTCTTCAAGGAAGTCGCGCGTTTCCTGGCGGAGCTTGAGCCAGCGGGCTTCGTGATGGAGAACGTGCCGGGGCTGCTATCTGCAAACCGCGGGGCGGCGTGGACGATCGTGCGCCACGCCCTGCGCGCGCCGGCAAGCTTCTTGTACGGTCGCGCCGGACCGCGGTACGACCTTACGGCGCAGGTCGTCGACATGGCCGACCTCGGCGTGCCCCAGCACCGAGAGCGCCTATTCGTGGTCGGGGTCCGCCGCGACCTCGGCGTGCGCCCGCCGCTGATCCCTGCGCCCACCGCCGATCGCCACCGCACCGTCGGGGAGGTTCTAGACGAGAACCCGATCCCCGAGGACGCGCCGAACCACGAGCGAGGACTGGATTCGCCCGAGGTCGTCGAACGGCTCAGGCTCATCCCCCCGGGGCGGAACTACAAGGCGATTCCAGAGGACCACCGGCTCGCGGTGAAGGGCCTGATCAGCCATGTGTACCGTCGCCTCGACCCCACCCAGCCGAGCTACACAATGATCGCCAACGGTGGCGGTGGGACGCACGGCTACCACCACGTAGAACCGCGACGCCTGTCGAACCGCGAGCGCGCGCGTTTGCAGACCTTCCCCGACGACTTCGTCTTCGCCGACGGTGGAGGGGGGAAGGGCGGCCGGTCCGCCTACCCGCGTGTGCGCCGCCAGGTGGGCAACGCAGTTCCGCCGCTGGCCGCCGAGCGGATCATCGACTCGCTTGCTGCGCGCCTGGAACGGGCCGGCGTGGCCGGGCGCAGCGCGCACGAGCTTGCCGGAATGCGGCGCGCGGCGCTGAAGCTCGGTCAGGCCCTGCCGGTCGCCGCGCCCCTTCCGCAGGCGGCCTAGTGGAGGCCACGGGGCCTGAAGAGCTACCGGTGGTAGCCGCTCTGCGGACGTTGTCGATCTTCGGCGCCGACCAGGGCGGGGCCTACAGAGAGCATTTCGGAGCGGTCGCTCAAACGCTCGGCGAAGACGTAGAGACGCGCCTGAACACCGGCGCTGCGGCTTGGGCCCGGTCGGGCGTTGCCGGCGCTCGCTTCCTCACCGGCAACGCGGGCACCGGTAAGACCGCGGTCGCCGAGGCCTACTGCCGGGCGTTGGGGGCCGCGCTTCCCGGCCGCGACGCGCCGGCCGAGGTGGCCCCAGGCCGCTGGGTGGTAAAGGACCTCTCGGGCCTGCCCGGGCCCGAGGAGCGCCTCTCGGCTGTGCGATCCGCATTCAAGGCGCACGAGGCCGGCGGCCAGGCGCTCGTCTGCGCAAATGAAGGCGTCTTGCGCGATGCGGTGGAGGACCTCGACGCGGACGCGCCCGGCTTCGGCGGCCTGCTTGAAAAGGCACTGCGCTCGGGCGCGGCCGAGGTCGGGGGGACCGTTGTGGTCAACGTCAATCGGCAGCGCCCGACCGCCGAGGGGCTTTGGCGCCCGCTGGTTCATTACGTCTGCCGCGAGGAGCTTTGGGAGCCCGGCTGCCGGGACTGCCCAGCCGACGGCGCCGGCTGCCCGATGCGGACGAACGCCGCTGCACTGCGGCGCGACGAAGTCGCCGAAACGCTTCGGACGCTCGTCCGCTTCGGCGCCGGCGAGGCGGTGCCGACTATGCGCGAGGTCTTGGCGATTCTCGCCTGGACCCTGGTGGGGGGAGGCTCCTGCGGGGAGGTCAAAGACCGCGCTCGGGACCGCGGTCGGGAGGGCTTCACCGCCGAGGACGCCTACTTCGCCCGCGCACTGGGCCAAGGGCTTCGGACCGAGGCGGCCGAGCGCTCGCCGCTGCTGATGGGCATGCGGCGGTCGGGCCTCGGCGAGATGTCCGACCTCGAGGCCGACGAATGGCTGAGGGACAGCTCGAGCGCACCGGCCGAGGTCAAGGCGCTGGCCGGAGCGCCCGAGGCGGAGGAGGGTGGCGCCCCGCTTGCCGGAACCCGCTCGCCGCTGGACCGCGTAGCCACCGCCGTCGGCACCATGACCTTTCACTCCCTCGGCGAGACGATCTCGACCAGCGAGGACATCGAGCGCGTCGAGCGATGCCTCGAGGCCTTGGTGGGCCGGCCGCCTTACGACACCCCGCTGCAGGCGCTGTGGCGCCAGCGGCTCTTCTTCGAGCAGCCGGGGGCGCTAGGGGGCCGCAGCGAGGCCTGCTCGCGGCTGCTGGAGGTCCGTCATCTCGGCGACTTTCTGGCGCTCGCCGAAACCGTCGCCCGTGGCGACGACGCCGTACTCGAGCTGGCCGACATCGTGAAGGGCCTGAACTTCCTGGTATGCGGGTTCTCGAGCTCAACCGAGGGGTTGATCGTCCCCGATCAGGCCTGCCTGTTCGCGCGCGATCCGGGGTCGTACCGCCCGGCGCGGCCGTCGCTCGTGCACGCGCAGGTGCGCTCCAGCGACCTCCGGCTGGAGGGCCCGGACGTAGGCCTGATTTCGGAGATAGTCGACGTCGACCACCTGGACGTGAATCTCGTCGCCCTGGGCCAGCCCGCCCTGGCGCTGCGCATACGGTCGGGGCTGTACGAAGCGATTCGCGAGGCGGCCGCCTTCGAGGGCCCTGTAGGTCAGGGCACCGCGGAGATGACCGATGTCCGCGGCTTCTACGGTCGCCTCGCAGCGGCCCTGCCAGCCGCGGACACGATGCGCGTTGCCGACCCTTCGGCGGACCCGCCGTCGCTAGTGGCGCTCTCGCTTCCCCATTTCGCGCGTTGATGGAAGTCGCGCCCGCGACAGACCGACGGATCCCCCGCCTTGCGCCCGGCGCGGTCGCCGAGACGCTGCTGGGGGTAGCTCCCGACCGCGACGAGCGAGCATCGCAGCTCTGCGTGGAGACCCTGCTCACCCTTTCTCAAAACGGCTACGGGGCGCCGGCCGAGTCCGATGGGCTCCGCAGCCCGAAGCGCGAGCGCTTTGCGGTCCGGTCGCTTGCATTGGGCGTCAACTTCCTCGAGCTCGTGGAGGAGGGCAGGGCCGGCGACGAACAGACGAGCCCTCAGCGCTATGGCGAGCAGCTGGCCGCTGGCGGCGACATGCGCGGGTCGGCGAACCTCTCCCTCGCCCGCGACGCGCTCGAGGGCCTGGTCGACCCCGAAACGAGCCAGGGCCAGGCCGGCGGCTGGCTGCTGCTGCCCTTCCACGAGTCTCTGCTGTGGTACGACGCGCGCCGTGGGCGAAACCGGCCCTGGGGCGTGCGCAAGGTCTACATGCGGGGCTCTGGGATTACGCTGGCCCGCATGCTCGCCTCGCCGCCGGGCGGCGGCGAGGCGGCGCGGCTGGGGCCCGAGGCGGTCGACGCGATACGAGAGACGCTGCAGGCGCCGTCCCCCGTAGCCCGGATCGCCGACACGCTCGAGTCCGCGCTGCCGGCGCCCTCGGAACACCGCCTGGAGGATGACGAGCGCGACGCGTGGGCGCGCGGGGGGGAGGAGAGCCTTGCAGAGTTCGCCGAGCGACTCTGCCGCCATTCTGAGGGGGTCATGCGTCAAGGGACGGCGAGTGGCCCCGCACGCCTGTGGCAGCTGCGGACCGTGCTGGCGCTCGACCTGGCCGTCCACGCGCTGCGCGCTAGCTGGGACGCCACGGAAGTCGCCTCCGAGCGCCGCTTTCTGCTGCTCAGTTTCGGGGGGCCGCCGCGCGCGGAGAACCGCCTGCGCCAGCGCTCGGAGGAGGTCTTCCGCCAGTCACGGCTCACGCTGCGCCTCGCGACGGCCCAGACGCTCGCCCGGCGGATGTCCGAGCTCGCTAACGAAGATGGGGTCGATTGGGACGAGGAGCTCGCCAACCGTCGCGAGCGGCTCACCCCGGTGATCGAGGAGCTCAGGCGGGCGCAGGACTCCGAAGACTTCCAGCGTGTGGCGCGGCTCGCCGCCGAGACCGCAGACTACGGCAGGCCCTCCGAGGGCTTCCGCGTCCTCCTCCAGACGATTGGAATGCTCACTGGAACTGGCCGCTACCGCTACCTCACGGCGACGCCGGACTTGCTTGCCGCGCTGGTGGGCGCGCTGTCGGCGGAGATGCCGATGAGCTCGGCCCGCTTCTTCGAGCGCCTCTATGAGGAGTGGGGGCTCTTGGTCGGGCAAGAGGAGGCTGCCGCAACGGCCCTGGCCGGCGAGGTGGACGGCGCGGAGCTGGCGCGTAACGCCAGGCGGGCGGAGCAGCGAATGGCTGACGCAGGCCTGGCGCTCGGGCTGTCCGACCGCACCGTGGTCGTCGGGGAGCGCGCCAGGCGAGGGGCCCTGGCTTGAGCCGCCTCGGCACCGCCCTCGTCGAGCTCGTGAGGGGGCTCCGGGGCCAGAGCAAGTACGTTCTGGTGGAGGGCGTTGCACACGAAGTGGCGCTCGGCATAGCCGCGGCATGGACGGGCGGCGGGCTGCCCGCGCTGGCCGTCGCCTCGCCGACCCCGGCCCCGTTCGGGCCTCACGCGCTGGCCGGCGCATCGGGAACTGGCCTACGCAACACCCACCCGCAGGGCGTATGTCTGGTCATCTGTGAAGGCGCGCACGTAGCAGACCGCCAGTCGCTCAACGCCTTCGAAAACGTCGCCCCAGCCGATCTGCTCGAAGACGTCGGCCGCCTCGCGCTGCTCGCCACGGCCCAGCCGGCTGTGGCCCTCGACGGAGCGCCGCGCCATGTGCGCCACGCGATTGCCCAGCTCCCGCGCGCCGACCGCCCGGGCGCGGCCACGGTCGCCGCCTACTTTGACCGGCTTGCGCGCGGCGAGGCCCCGCTCGTGGCGCTGCCGGAGCTCGGGGCCTTCCGCGATGACGCCCAGGGCGAACAGGCGACCCCCGGCAGGATTCGCGAGAACCTCGCCCTGGCCGGGGGTCGCCGGTCGGAGGACCTTGCGGGGCCGGGCGCCCTCGGCGACATACGGCGCCGCGCCGAGCGCGTGCTGCGCAGGAGGCCCGCGGCCGACGCAGCATCGGCGCGCGAAGCGGCCGACCGCCTCATGGGGCTGCTGCAGGCCGGCAGCGACGAGCTACTGGCCGAGCTGTCGTTCGACGAGGCCCGTGAGATACTGGCGCGGCAGCAGCAGGATCTGTCCGGGGCGGTGCTCCAGGAGCTTGCGGACTACAGGCTCGCCCGCCCGCAGGACCACCCGGACGCCCCTGAGGTCCCCTGGCCGCGCTACGAGCGCGTGTCGGAGGCCCTTCGCCGCGTAGATGACCGTCGCGCTGCGGCCGAGGAGCTGCTCGGCTTCGACGAGGTTGAGGATCGGGCGCTTTTCCAGCCCTCGACCCGAAAGAAGCTCGAGCGGCTCCTCAAGGACCGCGTCATCCGTGCGAGCGACCCCTCCTGCCCCGAGCTCGGCCTGCTGAAGGCGGCGCTCAGCCTCGAGGGCGGCCTGAGGCGCATCGAGCTGGTGCGGCCCCTGCCCGTTGCCGAGGGCGTCACTCCGAGCCGCGCAAACGCCGCTCGGGCGCTCAGCCTCTCGTGCGCCCGGATTCGGCTCTCGGCTCTCATGAGCGAACTCGAAGAAGGCTTCGAGGTGGAAGTTGACGGGGCTCTGCGCGGGTCCGCCCGCCCCCCCTGGCCCGAAGCCTTCGAGGACGCGGAGCTCGATCAAGGGCGCAACCTGGAAACCGTACAGATGCGGCTACACGGCGAGGGGCGCGACACAGTCCAGCTCGAGTGGCGCCCCGACCTCGATGATCTAGGCGTACTGCGTGCGGCGCTCATCTTCGCCGAAGAGCCCTGCCTGACCACGGTCGCGGGCGAGGTCGTCCCAACCTTGTCGGCCTTCTGTTCGGCGGCCGCCCCCGGGCCCGACCTCGCCCCGCCGGCCTTGGGCGCCCTGGCCGCCGAGCTCCAGGCGGCGGCCCGAACAGCGGTCGAGCATGGGCTCTCGCCCGACGCGCTGGCGGGATGGACAGCGCAGTGGTGTGCGGCGGCTGCAGGCCAAGCGGAGGCCGGCCGCACCGAGCACGCCGGCGCCCTCGCGCTCGCGGGCGCGGTGACCGGCGGCGGCGCCGCTGCGCTCACGGCGTTCGCGCCGCTGAAGGCCGAATGGCTCGCCCAGCACTTAGATGCCCTGCGTCGGCTGCTGTTCCTGGCGCTCCATGGCGGTGCGGCCGCGGAGTCCGAGCCGCTCGAGGACACCGGCGCTGGGGTCGCGCGCGGCACGGCCGCGCACTACCCGGCGCACTTCCGCCTCGATATCCGCGATCGGCCGCTGCTTCCGACTTCCGAGGCCCGCATCTGGAGCGTCTACGGTGGGGACCACGCCGAAGCTGGCCTGCATGCGGGGACGGCTCTCGCGGGGGTCGTCGAGCGCCTGCTCTCCCTCCAGCCTGAGGCGGCCGGGCACCTGCGCTGCCTGGCCTGGGGCCCCGGGGCCGCCGACCTCCTCGTCAACCGCGCGATCGACTTGGCCGGCCGCACCGTCGGCCGCGCGGTCGTGCGCAAGGTCGAGGTGTTCTGCGTGGACGAAGGCCCCGAGAGCCGCCCCCGCCGCCAGACGCTGGCACGGGCCGACCAGCAGCTCGCCGGCGCCGGCAGCCACCAGCTCGAACTGCGCTACCTGCCCTCGCTGGAGTCCGCCCGTGAGCTGCTGCGGAACGGCGGCGGCGGATCCCCCGCCGTCCACTTGGCCGTGGTCTGCGGCTTGACGGCCGACGGCGCCCGCCTGCAGATCGAGTCGCCCTCGGTGGACCCTCCGCCCGTAACCGAGGAGGTCCTGTTCGTGCCGAGGACCTGGGTGCGCCCCGGCGAGCAGCGGCGCATGCTGCTGGCCCCCCCGGCGGCGACCGCGGCCGGCTCGACCTGGCTGCGCCTCATGCAGGCGGTCGACGACGAGTGGCCCGACCCCGAAGGTCGCATCCGCGTTCCTGAGCTGCGCACGACAAGCGCCGACCTGCGCGAGCCGCTCACGCTCGCCCACGACATCGCTTCCTGGGTGGCGACGCTCGACCCCTACGCCACCCGCGACAGCCTCCAGACGGCTGTGGGGCGGGATGTGGCGATCCTCCATCAGGAGCGGCGACTCGGCGGCGATTCGCCGCTCTCCCTCGTGCTCAGCCAGCGCTCGGGAGGGCCCGCGGACCGCGCGATTGGCCGCAGCCTCAAAGCCGCCGGGATCGTTGAAGAGCGCGATGCCGCCTTCGAGATCGGTACGGAGCTGCGCAAGGTCGCCTCCCAGGGCTACGGCGTCCTCGCGTTGGAGGCCGCTACGACCGGGGCGGGGGTGAACGAGCTCGTCGGACACGTCGTGGCGTTTTCGCTGCTGGCGAACCGCGCCACGCCGTGGCCGCTGCCGCCGGGGTGCCGGGTGCTGCTGATCAGCCTCGATGACTACAAGGGCTGGTTCCCAGTCAAGCGCGCGGATCTGCTCGTCCTTGCACTGGACACCCAAGAGGGCGCCGTGCACGGCGCAGTAATCGAAGTCAAGGCCCGGCGAAGCGACGCCGAGCCGGCTGCGACCGACGCGGTCGACCAGCTGCGCCAGACGCTTGCGGCCACGCGCTGGGCGGGCTACCCGGACCCCGAGTCGGTGCACAGCCGGATGTGGCTGAACCGCATCGCCGAGGCTGCCTGCGCGGTGGCGCGGGAATCCAACTTCCGCCTGACCGCCGACGAGCTCGCTGCGCTGGAGCGCTTCCGGTCGGGCACGGGCACCTTAGAGTGGGCGGGGATCGGCCTGGTCTTCGGCCCCGAGGTCCAGGAGCTGCGCCGCCACCGCCAGCAGTCCATCGCCGGGGACCTGGTTCCTATAGCGGTCCATACGGTGCGCCTCACCCGCGAGCTGCTCGAAGCCGCCACGGGGACCACGCTCACCGAGCTGCGGACCGTGGAGGCAGAAGGCGAGCCGCTCGCCGGCGGGCGGGTCCGTCGTCGCCCCGAACGCGCCCCCGACGCCGCCCACGGCCGGCAGGAGCCCGAAGGCGGGGAGGAGCCCGAAGGCGGGGAGGAGGGGCCGTCCGAACCAGAGCCGCCTGACGAGCCGCCGGAGCCCGAGGAGCCGCCGGACCCCCCGCCCGCGCCGACCCCCCGCCAGTCGTCGGCGCCGCCCGGGCCCGAGCCGGCCTTCAGCCCCCCGGTACTCGGATGGGAGGCCGTCGCCGGCGAGCCTGTGCAGTGGCTGGCGGCTGGCGAAGGCGGATTGCCGAACGGACACGCCGAGATCTGGGGCTCGTCGGGGGCGGGGAAGACGGAGTTCACGAAGTGCCTGCTCGCCCAGCTGGCGGGACTGAACGGAGCACATTTCGGAATCGCCGACTTCAAGAACGACTACGCCGGGTCGTTCCCTGGCCTCGTCGACGCGCAGTTCATCGACCTGTGGGGCGAGGGCGCGCCCTTCAATCCGCTTGCGCTGCCGGATGACTCCGACCGCGCGGTGCAGCGGGCGGTCATCGAGTTGCGCGACATCGTAGACGTCGCCACTCAGGCCTTCGCGCGGCTCGGAGTTCGCCAGAAGGCCAAGCTCAAAGACGCGCTCGAGGAGGCCTATCGGGCCGGCCGGCAGGAGAAGCGCTGGCCTACCCTGCTCACGCTTAACAGCCTGCTCGATCATGACCTCGCCGGAGTAATCGGCGACCTGACCAGCACGGAGATCTTCGGCGAAGGGGCGCCGCTGGGCGACGCAACCGACCAGAACGTCGTCTTCGGGCTCTCGCAGATCCCCGGCAACGGCCTAACGACGGTCCTAGCGGCCGGCTTCATCCTCTCGGCGCTGCAGCTGAAGATCCAGGGGCTCGGCCAAGTGGTCAACACCGTCCGCTACGCGGCGGTGGTGGACGAGGCCCACCGCGTTTCGGCGTTCAAGGCGATCGACACCATGATCCGCGAAGGCCGCTCGAAGGGCCTGGCGGTGATCCTGGCCACTCAGCAGCCCGGGGACCTCCCCGAAGTAGTCGCGACTAACGCCCAGACCAAGATCTGCTTCCGCCTGCCCGACGCGACCGTGGCCGCGGCCGCCGCGCGACGCCTTGACCCCACCGATTCGGAGCTGCCTGAACAGATCAGGACGCTGGATGTGGGGGAGGCCTTCGTCAGCCTCGGAGGCGCGGCGCCCCGGCTGGTGCGGATGGCCCAGCACTGGCGCGATCGCGGGGCGCTCGGGCTCGGCCCTCCATAGCCTCGGGCCTATGGCCGACAACCTGACCCCTGCGCAGCGCTCGCTCACCATGTCGCGAATCCGCCGCCGCGACACTGGCCCCGAGCTGCTGCTGCGGCGCGCCGCGTGGAGTGCCGGCCTGCGCGGCTACCGCGTGGACCACCGCAGCCTGCCGGGCCGACCCGATTTAGCGTGGGGAAGGGCGAAGGTGGCGGTGTTCGTGGACGGGGCCTTCTGGCACGGCCACCCGTCGGCCTACACGCCCGGGAAGTCGGGCGCTTACTGGGACGAGAAGATCGAGCGCAACCGGAGGCGGGACCGGGGAGCCGACCGACTTCTCCGCGAGCAGGGGTGGACCGTCATCCGGCTGTGGGACTTCGAGGTAAAGCGCGACCTAGCCGGCTGCCTGAAGCGGATCATCGCCGCAATGGACCGCGCGCCGCCCGCGCCCCCCTGAAATCGGTCCAGCCCCTATGAGGGTCCTACCAGCCCGCCAAAATGGGCGAGAGGAGGACCGACGAGGTGAAGCGACGACGACACACCCCCGAGCAGATCATCCGCAAGCTGCGCGAGGCCGACCGGCTGCTGGCCGAGGGGACGGAGATTCCCGAGGTCTGCAAGGCGCTCGAGGTCTCGGAGCAGACCTTCCACCGCTGGCGCGCCCAGTTCGGCGGGATGAAGGCCGACGACGT
>JBPCQB010000183.1:0-12130 GCA_050998555.1 Thermoleophilaceae bacterium | reverse complement strand
AGCCCTCGGTGGAGAGCTCCCAGGCCCACGCGACGGCCTCCTGCTTGAAGTAGTCGCCGACCGAGAAGTTCCCGAGCATCTCGAAGAACGTGAGGTGGCGGGCGGTGAGGCCGACGTTCTCGATGTCCACCGTTCGGAAGGACTTCTGGCAGGACGTCAGCCGCGGCGAAGGCGGCTCCTCCTCCCCACGGAAGTACGGCTTGAACTGCTGCATCCCCGCGGTGGTGAGCAGCACCGAGGGGTCGTAGGAGGGGGGGACGAGCGACGCCGAGGGCATGCGTCGGTGCCCGTGCTGCTCGAAGAACGAGAGGAAGCTCTCGCGGATCTCCGCCGCCGTCACGGGTGGTGAGTCTAGGAGCAGGTCCTGAGCTCTTCGAGCGCCTTCAGGACCCCGTAAGGGACCGATCCGTCAGCCGCGTGCGCCGCGCCCGTGCTTCTCCAGGTCGACGAGCACGCCGCCGTCCGGCCCGTCCTCGACCGCGAAGGAGTCGACCACCGTCTCGAGGATCCGGCGAAGGTCGAGCCTGGTGGGCACGTCCTCCGCGCTCCGCAGGGAGCTGAGGACCGCGAGCTCGTGGAGCGGTCCCACCCGCAGCCGCACCTGACCGTCACCTTCGAGCTCGAACAGGACCCGCACCTCGGGGTCGGCCGGCCCGGTCTCGAGCAGCAGATGCTCGAGGGCCAGCTGTAAATCGTCGAGCTCTTCGACGGTCAGGCCGATGCGATCCGCGATGCCGGCCAGCACGAGCCGGGCGACGGAGTCCCACTCCCGGCCCACCGGAGTCACGAGCTCGACCAGGTCGAGCGCGGCCGAGCCCTTCGACCCAGCGCGGTGCTCGCGCGACGGGGGGTCGACCGGCGGGTCAGGCGGCACTTGCGGCCTCCGCCAAGACCGTGGTCGTCGCCGCCGCGACGACCGCCGCCCCGAGGACGCGCTCGCCCTGCATGAGCACCGCGGTCTGGCCGGGCGCCACGGCCTCGGCGGGCGCCGCGAAGGTGAGCTCGAGCCGCCCGTGCTCGCCGGGGCCGGCGTCCTCGACCACGCGGCACGGCACGGGGGCCGAGCGGTAGCGCAGCTTGACCCGGTCCACGCGGGCGGCCGGTCGGTGGAGCACCGCCGCGTCGAGCACGGCTCCGCCGGCGGCCAGCGCCGCCCGCGGGCCCACCGTCACCCGTCCGCTCGCGGCGTCCTTGCGCACCACGAACAGGGGCTCCGGTGCCGCGAGGCCGAGGCCGCGCCGCTGGCCGACCGTGAAGCGCTCCTGCCCGTCGTGGTGTCCGAGCACGCGGCCGTCGAGCGCGACGATCTCCCCGCCGGGTGGACTCGCGGTCGGGAGCGGCGAGGTGCCGTGGCGGCGTAGGAATTGTTCCCGTCCCGTGCCCGCCAGAAAGCAGAGGTCCTGGGAGTCGGGGCGGTCGGCCACCGGGATGCGCGCACGGCGGGCCCGCTCGCGCACCTCGCTCTTCTCGAGCTCTCCGAGGGGGAACCACAGGCGATCGAGATCGTGGGGCCCGATCCGGGCGAGCACGTAGGCCTGGTCCTTGCCCGCGTCGGCCGCGGGCTCGAGCAGCGGCCCCTCGGCGTCGCGGCCTATGCGGGCGTAGTGGCCAGTGGCGAGGCGCGCGGCGCCGAGGTCACCGGCCAGGCGCAGCATCTCCGCGAAGCGCACCCGGCCGTTGCAACGCACGCACGGGTTGGGAGTGCGCCCGGCCGCGTGCTCGACGAGGTAGTCCTCGACCACCTCGCGCCGGAAGGCCGCGCGCAGGTCGAGCGTGAGGTGTGGCAGGCCCATGCCGTGGGCCAGGGCGCGAGCGCCGGTGACCGCCTGGGGGGAGCAGCAGCTCCGTCCGCCGTCGTTCTCGGCGTCGGCCCACAGCTCGAGGGTCACCCCCACCACCTCGTGCCCGGCCTCGAGGGCGAGTTGCGCGGCGAGGGCGGAGTCGACGCCGCCGCTCATGGCCACGAGCGTTCGCCGCGGGTTCGGTGGCAGGACCGCCGCGCCCCCCGCGGCCGCCGCTCCGAGGGCGCGGTGCAGCGCGTCGGCGGCCAGATGTGCGGCGTGACGGCGCGCGGGCGAGAGACCCCCGAGCGCACGGTCCACGTCGTCGGGCGACACGCGGGCCGCGTCGAGCACCGCGGCCCCCTCGACGAGCTCGACCACGGCGCTGCCCGCGGCCACCACCGCGCCGCAGCCGCGCGCGTCGAAGCCGGCGGCGGCCACGAGGCCGTCCTCGATCTCCACCGAGAGCGTCACCAGGTCGCCGCAGGCCGAGCCGCCCGCGGCGCCGCGATGGGACGAGCCCGTGAGGGCGCCCCGGCCGCGGGGGTGCACGAGGTGCTCCGCGTACCGGGAGTGGGCCGTCACGGTCGAGAGGATGTCGAGGCTTGTGAAGGCACCCAACAGGGTGTGCCCCGATAGAGGCGGCCCCAACCCGGCGCTGCCACCTGGGATTTGAACCTTGCCTGAGCAAGTGGGTGTCCACCGGGAAGGGCCTCGACCCTTCCCTGAAACGGACTCCCATCCCTATCACGTTGGCTCAAAACGGAAGACGGCGGGCGGACGGATTCGGGCCGCGCCGCCACGGTATCAGCGCGCCGCAGGCCTCGCCGACGACGGAGCAGGAGGCGGCCCGGCCGAGCGCACGCCGAGCTCTCGGAGCTGGATGTCGTCCACCGGAGCCGGCGCTCCGGTGAGGGGATCGCTGCCGCTGGCGGTCTTCGGGAAGGCGATCACGTCGCGGATCGAGTCCCTCCCGGCCAGCAGCGCCACGATGCGGTCGAGCCCGAACGCGATGCCCCCGTGCGGCGGCGCGCCGTAGCGCAGGGCATCGAGGAGGAAGCCGAAGCGCAGCTCGGCCTCCTGCTCGTCGAGGCCGAGCGCCGCGAACACCCGCCGCTGCACGTCGGGCCGGCTGATCCGGATCGATCCGCCGCCGATCTCGAGGCCGTCCATGACCACGTCGTAGGCCCGCGAGCGCCAGGTGCCGGGGTCGGCGTCGAGGTCCCCGGAGGGCGAGGTGAACGGATGGTGCAGCGGATCCCAGCGGCCCTCCTCCTCGTTGCGCTCGAACATCGGGAAGTCGGTCACCCACAGGACGTCGTGGCCCTCGGGCGGAGGGGCCAGCTCGAGCCGCAGCGCCCCGAGCACGGCGGCCGCCACCGCCTCGGCGTCGGCGACCAGGAACAGGAAGTCGCCGGGTGCGGCGTCGAGGGCGCTCGACGCGCCGGTCATCTCGTCCTCGGAGAGGAACTTGGCCACCGGCGAGCGCCAGGTCCCACCCTCCTCGACCTGCGCCCACACGAGGCCCCCGGCGCCGAGGGACCGCGCGTGCTCGGTGAGCTCATCGAGGCGCCGGCGCGGAAACTCGCCGCGTGCGCGCAGGCCGCGGACCACACCACCCGCGCTCAGCGCGCCCGCGAAGACCTGGAACTGCGACCCCGCGAAGGTCGAGCCGAGGTCCTCGATCTCCATTCCCGGCCGGCGGTCGGGGCGGTCGGTGCCGTAGCGGAGCATGGCCTCGTCGTAGGTCAGGCGATCGGGCGGGCCGGGCAGATCGATGCCGCCGACGGCCAGCACGTCGCGGAGGAGGCCGTCGACCAGCGCCATCACGTCCTCCTCCTCGACGAACGACATCTCGATGTCGAGCTGGGTGAACTCCGGCTGGCGGTCGGCCCGGAAGGCCTCGTCGCGGAAGCAGCGCGCCAGCTGGTAGTAGCGCTCGTAGCCGGCCACCATCAGCAGCTGCTTGAAGAGCTGCGGCGACTGGGGCAGCGCGTACCACGAGCCGGGCTGGAGGCGGCTCGGCACCAGGAAGTCGCGCGCGCCCTCGGGGGTCGAGCGGGTGAGCACCGGCGTCTCGATCTCGAGGAAGCCCTCGGCGTGGAGACGCCAGCGCATGGCCTGCGCCACGGCGTGGCGGAGCTCGAGAGCCTCGCGCATGCGACGGCGGCGCAGGTCGAGGTAGCGGTGGCGCAGGCGGAGGACCTCGTCCACGGGAGCGTCGTCGTCCACCGCGAAGGGCGGGGTGTCGGCGCCCGCCAGCTCCTGCACCTCGTGTACGCGGAGCTCGACCTCGCCGGTGGGGAGCTCGGGGTTCACGGTCTCCGGCGTGCGACGCACGAGCGGGCCGCGGACGGAGACGACGTGCTCGGCCCGCAGCCGGTGGGCGGCCGCGTGCGCCTCGGGCGCCTCGTCGGGATCGAATACGAGCTGGAGGAGGCCGGTGCGGTCGCGCAGGTCGATGAACACCAGTCCGCCGTGGTCGCGGCGGCGGTGCACCCAGCCGGCCACGCGCATCTCCTCGTCCACGCGGTCGGGCCGGGCCTCGCCGACCCAGGCGGTGCGGTAGGCGTTGGGGCGGGGGGGCTTCACGGCGCGTCGCGGTAGAGCATCTTCCAAGGCTCGAGGCGCGCGAAGGCCTCCTCGCGGGTGCCCACCTCGGTCTCCTCGCCGCTTCTCATGTTGCGCACGCGGAAGCCTTCGGCGCTCACAGTGACCACGGCCTGGGCGCCGAGACGATCGGCGTGGCGCATCTGGCCCTTTAGCGAGCGGCCGGACTGCTCCATCTGGGCGCATCGGGGGAGCGCGTGGAGCTCGCGCAGGAGCGTGAACGCGGTGCGTCGGTTGGCGCCCGGCTCGAGGGCGACGAAGACGGGCTCGGGCGGGAGGTCCCGCTCCCACTCCTCGACGGCCCTCCTGCTGTCCTCGTCCTCTGGGTCGTACTCCGGCACGTCCGCCGCCAGCAGGATGCGCTCCACTCCGGCCGCCCATCCCACCCCCGGGGTCGGGGGTCCTCCGAGCTGCTCGACGAGGCCGTCGTAGCGGCCGCCGCCGCCCACGCCGCTCTGAGCCCCGAGGTCGTCGTTGGTGAACTCGAACACCGTCCGCGTGTAGTAGTCGAGGCCGCGGACGAGCCCGGGGTCGACCTCGTAGGCCTGGCCGGCGTCGTCGAGCAGGGCGCGCACCTCGGCGAAGTGCTCGGCATCCTCGGGGGCGATGCGGTCGAGCAGCTTCGGCGCGCCGGCCATCACCGCCCGGGTGCCCGGGTGGTCGGAGTCGAAGGCCCGCAGCGGGTTGGCCTCGAAGCGCGCTCGGACGTCGTCGGAGAGCTCCTCGACGCGCGCGCGGAGGTACTGGCGGAGCTCCTCGGAGTACGCCCGCCGGGTCTCCGGGGTGCCGAGGCTCGACAGCCGCAGGCGCAGGCGCGGCATCTCGTACGCGGACAGGATGTCGGCGAGTAGGAGGATGGACTCGGCGTCGAGCGACGGATCGTCGGAGCCGAGCGCCTCGGCCCCGATCTGGGCGAACTGGCGGAACCGTCCGGCCTGCGGCGCCTCGTAGCGGAAGAACGGTCCCGCGTACCAGACCTTCACCGGCTGGGGGGACTTGTGGAGGCCGTGCTCGATGTAGGCGCGGCAGACGCTGGCCGTCCCCTCAGGACGCAGCGTGACCGAACGGCCGCCCGCGTCCTCGAACGTGAACATCTCCTTCTGGACCACGTCGGTGGTCTCCCCCACCCCGCGTGCGAACAGCTCGGTGTCCTCGAAGATCGGGGTCTCCACGTACTCGTATCCCGCGCGCGCGAGGCCTGCGGTGCCCTCGTACAGAAGCCCCCGCCGCCGCCGCGCGGCGTCCCCGAGCACGTCGAAGGTGCCCCGCGGGGCCTGGAGCTTGCGCCCGGCCACCGCCGCTCTAGCGCCGGCCGGTGCCGAGCTCGGCGAGGAACGGGTTCGACGCTCGCTCGGCGCCGAGCGTGGTGAGGCCCATGTGCCCGGGGTAGACCGCGGTGGCCTCGGGGTGGGAGTCGACCAGGCCTCGGATCGACTCGAGCAGCGTGGGCCAGTCCCCGCCGGGCAGGTCCACGCGGCCGACCGAGCCCTGGAAGAGCACGTCGCCGGAGAAGATCGCCCCCTCGTCGGGGATGGAGAACGTGACGTGGCCCGGCGAGTGCCCCGGCGTGAAGATAACGTCGATCTCGAAGCCGGCCATCTCGAGGCGCTCGCCGCCCTCGAGGTCGTGCTCGGCGTCGTAGGACTCGAAGGGCCCGAAGCCCGGCCAGGGCACGTAGGACATGATGTCGGCGAGCACCGGGCGCTCGATCCTCGGCACCCAGACCTCGGCGCCGGTCGCGCGGGCCACAGGGGCCACCGCGCCGACGTGGTCGAAGTGAGTGTGGGTGAGGAGGATGCCGTCGAGCCCCACGCCGAGACCGTCGATGGCCGCGAGCAGGCGCTCGGGCTCGTCGCCGGGATCGACGATCAGCGCGCGGTCGGAGCCGTCGCGGCGGAGGAGGTAACAGTTCTCCTGCACCAGCCCGACCGTGAACATGCGGACGTCCATCGGCTCGTCCCCCTACCCGCGCCGGGAGCGGCGGGAGCCGGCGCGGCCTCCCCCCGCGGCCGCGGGGGGAGACTCTTGGCCGCCCCGGGCTCCACCCTCGCGGGCCTTGCGCTTCGTGTAGCGCCGGTAACGGAAGAGGTCGGTGTAGTAGGCCGCGAGCACGTAGACCGGGAAGGCAAAGGCGGTCGCGAGGATGACGTCGCGCACCCGGCCATCGAAGAGGAAGTAGGCGATGACCAGGAACAGGGCCGCGGCCAGCGCAGCGCGACCGAGCGCCGAGCGCCACGACGGAGGGCGGCCGAGGCGCTCCTCGCGCCGCTCCTTCGCCAGCTCGCGCCGGTCCTGCTTGGTTGCCGGACGGCGCGCGCCGGTGGGTCGCTCGACGGTCCCCGCCTGGGTTCCCCGGTGCTTTCGCTTGCGCTTCTTCTTGGTCTGGGCCATCAGGAATCTGAGCGTAGTGCGTTCTCGATCACGTGCCGCTCGGGGTCGAAGGCGCGCAACGGCACGTCGGCGGGGAACCCCTCGAGCGCGGCCGCCGGCGCCAATCCCACCAGCTCCACCTCGGCCACCTCGGCCTCGGCGGCGACCGCCGCGACGATCGCACTCAGGGGCACGGACCGGTGGTCGTGGACGTTGGTCGAGACCTGCGCCCGCCCCCGCGCCGGAAGGTGGAGGCCGATGGCCCGCACGCCCGGGAGCCCCCCGCCCGACTCGCGGAGCCCGGCCGCGATGCGACGGGCGAGCTCGACGTCGTCGGACACCAGGTCGACGTTGAAGGCCAGCAGCGGCGGGCGGGCGGTGACGAGGAGCGCCCCGGCGCTCGGGTGCGCGCGGGCGGGGCCGTAGTCGGGTCGAAGCTCGCCGCTCGCGAGGCGCTCGGCCAGCCTGGGCGGTCCTCCCCTTCTCAGGTCCGCGCGCTCGCGGTGGCGCTCGTCGGTGGCGAGGCGGCCGTAGAGGAAGACGGGAATCTCGAGCTCCTCGCCGATCAGCGCCGCGGCGGTCAGCGCCTCGGCGCAGGCTGCCCCGCGATCGGCGTCCTCGAGGTAGACCACCGGCGCGACGTCGAGCGCCCCGACGTGCGGGTGGCGTCCGGCGTGCGAGCGGAGGTCGATGTGCTCCACGGCGGCCCGGGCTCCGGCCACGAGGGCCGAGGCGATCACGCCCTGGCACGCGGCCAGCGTGAAGACGGCCCGACCGTGGTCGGCGTCGACGTGGCGGTCGAGCTCGCGCACGGGCCCGCTGCGAGGGGCAAGGGCGTCCGCGATCGCCTCCAGTACCGGGGCATCGTGTCCCTCGGAGAAGTTGGGGACGGCCAGCAGCACCGGGGGGGCGTGCGCCCCGGTCACGGGAGCACGTCGAGCGGTCGGTGGCGTGCTGAGGGCGGGATAGGATTCGGGGGGAGCACGGCTCCGTAGCTCAGCCGGTTAGAGCGCACCACTCATAATGGTGAGGTCGGTGGTTCGAGTCCACCCGGAGCTATCACCGGAAAGCCCCGCTACGGCGGGGTTTTCTCTTTCTCGGACGGTGCGTGCTTGGCGCGTAGGCACTAGGGGGTGGCAACGGAAGTGGCAACACCCTACGCGCACTTCGGCACCGCCGCAGGCCGCCGTATCCTTCGTTCGACGGTTCCAGTCGCATCGAACGAGTCCGAGCCCCAACGGCCTCAGCCGGGTAGCCGTGGTTACATCGGCAGCCGCTGGAACGGCTGCCAGCTCTCCTAGTACGCCCCCCGAGAGGAACGTGGGGGAGATTCCCCACGTCTCTGAGCACACGGACACCCTCCGTCGACGGGGTGGTCAGGTGGTACGAGACTGAGTTCGGGCAGTCCGGGAGGCGTGGGTACCAGCTACTCGAGGCGGCCAGGGTCGAAGCGCGAGTAGGGGCCATTGCAGAATTCTGCAATGGCTCGGGCCTCAACGCCGGCCAGGCCGTTCGAGCTGGCCCGCCTCCCCGAGCTCGAGCTGGTGGAAGTCGACGATCGCCGCGGCCGAGCGCGGCGGCTTCTCCGAGGTCACCGCCGCCTAGCCCCTCCTACGGGCGAGCAGGCCGGTTTCTGGCATGGGCGACCCCCTACTCCTCTGCGAGAGGGAACCCGGACTCGTAGAGGCGCTGCGCGCCCACCCAGGCCGAGACCGATGGGATGCCGAGTCGGCCGGTCCGATTCGCTTCGAGCTGTAGTTGAGCGTCTACGTACGCTCGCTTGTGCCAAGCGAAGAACGGCGCGCGGAACTCGTCCCGCTCTCGCCAGTCGCGCGGTAGTCGCCCGTCGGGCGCGTGCGTCCACGGCCACGAGCCGAGGACCGCATGAAGTGCGCGACCCTCCTTGAGCCAGCGGTCGGCGCCGCGAGAGCGGCAGCGCTCGGGCTCGGCGTTCACCATGAAGCGGCCGGACCGTTTGCGGATCGGTCGCCGTATCTCGTGGTCTGTCAGACCGATTTCGACGGCCAGCTCGGCGTTGCTCATGCCCTCCAGGTCCGAGAGAAACGCGACCACGAGCGTCCAGGCGCTCTTGCCCGTGAGCCTGTCATTCCCGGTCTGCTCGCCTTTCCATAGGAGGGGAGACCACGGACGGCGGACGTAGGGGTCGTGGACGGGCAGGCCGCGGCGGTCTGTGACGGCGCAGAGGGTCTCGACCAGCAGCTCCGCTCGCTTCGCGGGCAGGCGTTCTCGGATGGTCGACTCCATCGCGGCTCGCCGAGCTTCCGCTCCCCCTCGGCATGGCGGTGGCCGTGTGAGCGGCACGTCGCCGGGTGGGAGCGCCAATGCCGGCGCCCCGGGCATCATGTAACGCAAGAGCCAGCCGACCAGCTCCGCTCCGGGGGAAGGACAAAACGGGCCCTCAGAGGGGGCGAAAGTGTCGGTTGGTACTGAAGCGGTAAGCGCTGAGACTGTGGGTATGGCTAGTGCCAACGCACTCGAGGCTACGGCCGGCACCGGACCCTTCCGCGCGCGTCGCGTGGCAGCTGGGCTCTCCCAGCAGCGACTCGCCGAGCTGGCCGGGTGCTCCGTGGCAATGGTCCGCGTGCTCGAGGGCGGCTACAAGCCCTCCTACAGCGACGTGCTCGGGCGGATCGCCCGCGTCCTCGACGCCCTTCAAGACGACGAAGACCTGGCCCCCCACGAGCCAGGTCCCGTCACAGCTTCGGCCGAGCAGGGCCGACATGGACGAGAGTAGCCAGCCCGACGACGGCACGGCCGTCGCCACGAGCGACGACCTGCTCGACGTGTCCTCCCTGGCCGCGAGGATCAACCACGAGCACGAGCGCTGCGCCTCGGCGGCCCAGACCGCCATCGGGCACGCCATCGCGGCCGGCGAGCTCCTCATCGAAGCGAAGGCCGGGGTCGGCCACGGGGAGTGGAGCGCGTGGCTCGAGGCTAACTTCGCCGCGAGCGCCCGCACCGCTCAGGGCTACATGCGCATCGCGCGCCACGCAAAAACGCAAGGGCTTGCGGATCTCGGTGTCGAGGGGGCGCTCCGGCAGCTCGCCGCCCCGCGGGAGCCCGCGGTCCACCCGGTCCTCGAGCTGATCCCGCCGATGACCGCCGAGGAGTACGAGCCGTTCAAGGCCGACATCGCCGAGCACGGCGTCACCTTCCCCGTCGAGGTCGATGAGCACGGCGTGGTGCTCGACGGGACGGGAGCGTCTTCGTGCCTGCCGCGAGCTCGGGCTGGACTGCCCGCGGGTCATCCGCATCGGACTCTCCGAGGAGGAGAAGTTCGCCCTCGTCATATCGCTGAACCTCATCCGCCAGCACCTCTCGGCCGACCAGCGGGCGTGCATCGCGGTCGAGCTGGAGCCCCACCTGGAGGAGCGCGACGCAATACGTGCGGGTGGCGGGTCGCCGGCCGAGCACTACCCCGAAGAGGCGCGTGCGCTCCGGGGGGCCGTATGACCGCCTCGAAGAGCAAAGCTCCGATCCCGGCCGTGGCGCTCGGGCTCTACCTCGATGCCCTGTTCGGCGCCGAGCCGGCCGGCGGCCTCGTCGAGGTCCGCTACCGCCGCGGAGATGGGCGGCCAGGGATGGGGCAGACGTTCCACGCCTGGCCGCAGGAGCGCGGAGGCGCCGCGGAGATGATCGGCCGGCTCGGCCGATCGGTTGATACCTACATCGGCGTGGCTCCCCGCCGCCGCCGCCACGGTGGTCGGGAGGCCATCGAGCGGGTCCACGTCCTCTACGTCGACTGCGACTCAGAGGCGGCCATCGAGGGCCTCGAGCGCTTCTCGCCGCCCCCGGCGATCGTGGTGGGCTCAGGGTCCGGCCGGCACGCCTATTGGCCACTATGGCCGCCTGCGAGCCCTGACGAGGCCGAGCGGGCCAACCGGAGGCTCGCCCACCACCTGGGCGCCGACATGGTTGCCACCGACGCCAGCCGCATCCTCCGCCCACCGGGCACGCTGAACTTCAAGACCGACCCGCCGCGGCCGGTCGAGGTCGAGCGGCTCGTGATCAAGGTCTACACCGTCGAGGAGGTCGCCGGCCACCTGCGGGACCCCGAGCCCAGCCGTCCCGCGCCGCGCCGGCTCACGCCTCCGTCCGCGCCGGGGCGAGATCCACTGCTCGCGATCGCGCCACCGATCTTCGTGGAGCTGCTCACTGGCCGCCAGGTCGGCCGCGACGGGAAGGCGATCTGCCCGTTCCATGCCGCGGGGGCGGAGCGGAGCCCGAGCCTCCACGCCTACGCCACGCCCGAGGAAGGCTGGACCTGCTTCGCCGGCTGCGGTGGCGGGACCATCATCGACCTGGGCGCCCTCCTGTACGGGATCGAGCCGCGCGGTGCCGGTTACCACGAAGTCCGACGGCGCCTGGCCGCGGCGCTGCTCGGGCAGGAGGCCGCCGCGTGAGCATCGACCCGCGCATCGCCCAGCTGGCGCCTGCGCTCCAGGAAGTTGCCGCCAGCAACGGCCGGGCGCCCACCTGGATGCGGACCGACTACGGCAACGCCGAGCGGCTCGTGAGCGCCCACGGCGGAGATCTGCGCTACGCGCATGGGCTCGGGTGGCTCGCCTGGGACGGGCGCCGCTGGCGCCGTGATCTGGATGGGGAGGTCGAGCGCCGGGCGAAGGCGACCGTGCGGGCCCTGTACCGCGAGGCCGGCTCGCTCGAGGACGAGGGCGAGCGCAAGGCGCTAGCGAGCTGGGCCAGGAAGTCCGAGGCCGCCCCCCGGATCGCCGCGGCCATCGCGCTCGCGCGTACCGAGAGCGCCGTGGTCGTCGGCCCCGGCGCGCTCGACGGCGCACCGTTGCTGCTGAACGTCGTGAACGGGACGCTCGACCTTCGCACCGGCGAGCTGCGCGAACACCGGCGCGAGGACCTGCTCACCAAGCTCGCCCCCGTCGCGTGGGTGCCCGGATCCCGGGATCCGGCCTGGGAGCGCTTCCTCGAGCACACGACGGGGGGCGACGCTGAGCTGGCGGCCTTCCTTCAGCGGGCCGCGGGCTACACGCTGACCGGCGATACGGGCGAGGAGGTCCTGTTCTTCGCGCATGGGCCGACCGCCACGGGCAAGTCGACTCTGCTCGAGGCGCTCGGGGCGACGCTCGGCGAGTACGCCGTGACCGCCGACTTCGACACGTTCCTCGCCCGTCGCGGTGATCCGGGGGTGCGGACTGACATCGCCCGCCTGGCCGGCGCCCGTCTCGTGGCGAGCCTCGAGGTCGAGGACGGAAAGCACCTGGCCGAAGGACTGCTCAAGCAGCTCACCGGCGGGGACACGGTGACGGCACGCTTCCTGTACTCGGACGCCTTCGAGTTCGCGCCGGCCTTCAAGTTGTGGCTCGCCGCGAACG
>JBPCQB010000071.1:0-19522 GCA_050998555.1 Thermoleophilaceae bacterium | reverse complement strand
CTGGTCGCGACGCTCGGGGCCACGAACTTCATCCGCTTCGGCGTCTGGCTCGTGCTGGGCGTGATCGTCTACTTCGCCTACAGCCGCCCGCGCAGCACGGTGGGCCGGCGCGGCGAGGCGACGGCGTAGGGGTCGGGCCCGTCGAGGTCCACTGGTCCGTGAGTCGGCGTCATCGAGACCTCTTCCCGCCTGACCGCGGGCTACAGGTGCGGATCGCTGTCGCCCTGCTCCTGAACGTGATGCTGCTCGCCGGGGTCCTCGCGGTGGTCGTGTGGCTGCTCTTCGCCGAGGAGGTGGTCTCGCGCGTGTTGGACACCGAGCCCGGGCGCGGCGGCCCGTTGATCGTCGCATCCCTGGTCCTCTTCGCGGCGGTCGGGCTCTTGGTATCCAAGCCCCTCCGCATCGCGGACTACGAAGAGAATGCTCACACCTCGGGCTTCGGCACGCCGTGGTGGCGCTGGTCCGAGGCCTCCGGCAAACCCCCCGTAGCTCGCGCCCCGGAACCTCGAGATCGAGAGCTCGTCGAGAGCGCCGTTCGGCGGCTGTGCCTCGTCGGCGACCTCGAGGAGCCGAGGGTGCGGGTCATCCGCGGGCCCGTGCCGGTGAGCCGTACCGTGGTCTCGCACCGCAGGAGGGAGCTCCATGTCACGACCGGGCTGATCGACTGCCTGGGCGAACGGGAGATCCAAGCGGTCGTCGGTCACGAGCTGAGCCACCTCGCTCACCGCGACGCACTCGTCATGGCGGTCCTGGCGAGTCCGAGCGTCGTGGTCCTGCGCGGACTGCTCCACATACTGCAGCGGGGCGGTCGAGAGATGCTCCTGGCCATTCTGTGCGGCTGGTACATGGCGCCCCCGGCACTGCTCCTCGCCGGAGTCTCGCGCGTCGTCTCGCGCCATAGGGAGCTGGTCGCCGACGAGGGGTCGGCCCTCCTCACCGGCTCTCCGTCGGCGCTTGCGGCCGCACTCGTGCGGATCACCGAGGAGCTCGAGCACGTACGGCGGTACGAGCGACGCCGGCTTGCCCCCGGTGACCCCTTCCACGTCCTGCCCGTCGGACCGACGCCGAAGCTCTCCTGGCTGCGCCGGCTCAGCCGTCTCTGGGCCACCCATCCACCGCTGGCCAGGCGCCTGGCCCAGCTCGAGCGCCTCGAACGAGAGCTTCAAGAGGCGCGTCCGCACTTCGCGATGCCCGCCTGAACGCGTGACGAGCTCATCGGGTCCGACGGCCGTGCGGCCGGCTCCTGCGCCCAGCTTTCGAGCTCCCGCCCCTGCTGCGGCCACAATGGGCGGGTGTCCGTCCCAGCCTTCGCCACGCTCGCCGCAGAGCGCGACCCCTCCCTGGGCGACCTCGCTCTGGCCCTCGCCGGCGAGCTCGGCGACGTCGACGCCGACGGCGCCCGTGCCGAGCTCGACCGCCTCGCCGCCGAGCTCGCGCCGGCGGCCGGGAACGGCCCGGTCGCGGAGCTCGACGCCCTGCGCGACGTGCTCGGCGCCCGGCACGGGTTCACCGGCAATCGCGAGGACTACGACCACCCCGACAACTCCATGCTCGACCTCGTGCTCGAGCGCCGCACCGGGCTCCCGATCCTGCTCTCGATCGTCTACGTCGAGGTGGCCCGGCGCGCCGGTATTCCCCTGGCCGGCGTCGGGCTCCCCGGCCACTACGTGGCCGGGCACTTCGGCCCGTCGCCTGCGCTCCTGCTCGATCCCTTCAACGGCGGCGCCCCGATAGCCCTGGCGGAGCCGATCGACGTCCAGCCCTGGGGAGCGCACGCGACCGCACTGCGGATGCTCAACAACCTGGTCGGCTCCTACACCCACCGCATGGACCTCGGCCGCGCGATCCGGGCCGCTGAGCTGCGCCTCGACCTCCCGCTGGGCGAAGGCGAGGAGGCCGCCTACGGAGCGGAGATGCGGTCGCTGCGCGCGCGGCTCAACTGAGCGGAGTATTCGCGCGCGGCGCTCAGCGCCCGTAGCGCTCCCGGGCCAGCACGAGCTGGTCGGGAAGCGCGGTGCGCGTGGGCGGGGAGGGATCGGCTCGCACCGACACGGTCTCGGCCACGCTGCGCGTGACCTCGTGGCGGCGGCCGTCGGACTGCATGACCACCTCGTCGGGGCCGGAGAACGCGAGGGTGCCCTCGAGGCCGGGACGCAGGCCGGTGTCCTTGAGGTAGTGGAGGAGGTCCTCGGCTTCGTTCTCGAACCGAAGGACGTGGACGGCCGCGCCCTCGGCCACGTCGGCGAGGGGAACGCCCTCCTCGCGCGCGCCCTCGATGATCGGATGGCCGTGAGGGCAGGTGGTGGCGCCCCCGATCGCGGCCATCATGCGCTCCTCCAGGACCGGGGACATCGCGTGCTCGAGGCGCTCGGCCTCCTCGTGCACCTCGTCCCAAGGGATTCCGAGGACGTCGGTGAGGAAGCGCTCGATCATCCGGTGGCGGCGCACCACCGTCGAGGCGTGCTCGCGTCCGGCGTCGGTGAACTCGAGTGACTTGTCCTCGGCGCGCTCCACGTAGCCGTCGGACTCGAGACGGCGAACCATCTCGTGCACGGTCGGCGCGGAGAGGCGCATGGCGCGGGCGATGTTCGCGGCGGTTAGCGGGAGGCGAGCCTCCCAGAGCCAGAACATCGTCTCGAGGTACTCCTCCTCGGCGACCGTCGCCTGATCGTTGGACACGAGATCATCGTAACCGCCCGGGCACGCTCCTAGAGTTCGCTCCGCGTGGCCCTCCCGCTCACCCCGCCCCTCGAGCCGCAGCTGGCCCGCACCGCGAAGGACCTGCCCTCTGGCGCGGACTGGCGCTACGAGCCGAAGTGGGACGGCTTCCGCACCGTCGTGTTCCGGGACGGGGACGAGGTCTACCTCCAGAGCCGGGGCGGACGGCCGATGGAGCGCTACTTCCCGGAGGTGATCCCGCAGGTGCTCGCGCTCTCCGTGGAGCGCGTCGTGCTCGACGGAGAGCTGATCGTGGTCGTGGACGGGGTTCAGGAGTTCGACCGCCTCTCCCAGCGCATCCATCCCGCCGCCTCGCGCGTCGAGCGCCTGGCCGCCGAGACCCCCGCCGCCTTCGTGGCCTTCGACCTGCTGGCCGAGGAGGACGAGCTGCTGCTCGAGCTCCCCTACGACGAGCGCCGCGCCCGCCTCGAGGGCCTGATCGCCGCGCCGGTGGAGCTCACTCCGTGCACGCGCGACCGCGAGGCGGCCGGCGCCTGGCTCACGGGGAGCTCGGAGGGGGTGATCGCCAAGGACGGGACGGCGCCCTACCGTCCCGGCGAGCGCGCGGGGATGACGAAGATCAAGCGCATGCGCACCGCCGAGGCCGTGGTCAAGGCCTTCCGCTTCGGCAAGCACGAGGGGACGGTGGGATCGCTGATCCTCGGGCTCTACGACGACGAGGGCGAGCTGCGCGAGGTGGGTCACACCTCCGGCTTCACCGCGAAGCAGAAGCGCGAGCTGCTCGACGTGCTCGAGCCCTACCGCACCCACGAATCGGGGTCCGGCGAGCCGAGCCGCTGGAAGTCCGACGAGGAGCTCGTGTGGGAGGGCCTGCGCCCCGAGCTAGTGGCCGAGATCACGTTCGACCACGTGAGCGGGCACCGCATCCGCCACGGCGCCCGCTTCCAGCGCTGGCGGCCGGACAAGGCGCCGCGGGAGTGTCGGATCGAGCAGCTGAGCTCCTAGGGGGGTTCGCTCCCGGAGGCGGATGAACCGTCCTCCCGATCGGCTGCGAACACGGGGCGACAGGGGAGTCAGCGACGGCGGGAGGCCGGCCGCGCGGCGGCGAGGATGGCGCCGCTGCGGCTGGGCAACACGGTGGCGTCCGAGCCGACGGTCGGAGAGCGGCGCACCCGAAGACGGCCAGCTGCTCCTGATGAGCGGCCTTTCCGGCGGAGATGACGGCGGAAGCAACGGCGGGGGCAGAGGCGATGACGGTAAGGGAGGCAAGAAGGGCAACGGGAAGAGCAACGGGAACGGGAACGGCAAGCGGGCCGACGATGATTCCGACGGTGGCGACCCGCCCGCGCTCGGCGGGGTCGTTGGCTCCTTGTTCCGCAACGACTGTGGCGTCTTCCGCCGCAACTTCAACACCGCGCCGAAGCAGGCCCAGTGTGCTGTTGCCACGCGGCAGGCGCTGATCGGGGTGAGCACTCCGGCGCAGGCCTGCCAAGGGTTCAGGCCACGGCGCGCTCGTGGCTTCAGGCGCAGCGACCGGGTGGCGTGCGTCCGCGCCATCCAGCTATCGCAGGCTGCGGTGGCGCGGCTGCTGTAGCCGCGGGGGGGTCACCCTCCGGCGAGACTCGAGGAGGATCCCGGCCGCCCGTGGCCGGGGCTCTCCTCGTTTCAGTTTCCGCCCCGGGCATTTGCGGGAAGGTAAGAGGGAATGGCGGAGCTCGAGGTTCGGCAGGCCGACGTCACGCGCCTCGAGGTGGACGCCATCGCCAACGCGGCGAACACCGACCTGAGGCACGGCGGCGGGGTGGCGGGGGCCATCTCCCGCGCGGGCGGTGAGATCGTGCAGCGCGAGTCGGACGACCGTGCGCCCATCGGCCTCGGCGACGCCGTGGCCACCTCGGCCGGCGACATGCCGGCGCGCTACGTGATCCACGCCGCCACCATGCGGCTGGGCGGGCCGACGTCCGCGGACGTGATCGCGCGCGCCACCCGCTCGACCCTCGAGCAGGCCGAGCGGCTCGGATGCCGCTCGCTCGCGCTGGTGGCCTTCGGCACCGGGGTCGGCGGCTTTCCCACCGACGAGGCGGCACGGCTGATGGTCGAGACGGCGCGCGGACATGAGGGCGAGCTCGAGCGCGTGATCTTCTGCGTCCGCGGCGAGGAGGCGGAGCAGGCGTTCCGGATGGCGATCGAGTGGGGATAGAGCGGAGTCACGAAGCCGCCGCGGCTACACGAGCGCGGAGAGGTTCATCCGCGCTAACCCGCCGGTCGACACCCGGAAGGGTTCGGCCGCCGGACGGCGAAACGTCCCGGCGTGAACGTCTTCGAGAGGGTCAGCGGCCGTAGTCAACTCGACGTTTCGACCGAGGAGTGGGAGCTCCCCGACGAGATCGAGCCCTCCCGCCCGGCCGCCGGAGAGCCCGCCGTGCGCTTCCCCGTCGCCTTCCGCGGCTACGACCGCGCGACGGTGGACGAGTACCTGCAAGATGTCTCCCGCGTGATCGAGCAGCTCGAGAGCGCCCAGTCCCCCGACGCCGCGGTCAAGCGGGAGCTCGAGCAGATCGGGGAGCAGACCACCGCGATCCTCCAGCGGGCCCACGAGGCCGAGGAGACCATCACCACCCGCGCCCGGGCGGAGGCCGACGAGACGCTGCGCGCGGCCGAGCAGGAGGCGCGCGCCACGCGCGAGCGGGCCGAGGCGAGGGTCCGGGAGCTCGACGAGGACACCGAGCTGCTCTGGCAGGAGCGCCACCGACTGCTCGAGGACATGCAGCGACTGTTCAACCAGGTCGGCCGGGTGATGGCCGCGGCGAACAAGCGGTTGCCCGGACCGACACCGGCGCCCGCGAGCGGTCCTGAGCCGGACGAGCCCGCCGAGGGGCTTGCCGCCCTCGACGCCCGCACGGTTGACGGCGATGAGGACGACGCGGAGGGCGGAGACGCTGAGCCCGAGACCGCCGCGGTCGACGACCTTGCCCCGGTCGAGGAGACGGCTCCGCCCGAAGAAGAGGGATCGTCTCAGGCCGAGGGTGAGGAGTCACCTCAGGCCCAGGACGAGGAGCCGTCTCCGCTCGAGGCCGAGGAGCCGTCGCAGCCCGAGGACGAGCAAGCACCTCAGCTCGTGGGCGACGACGCGCACCAGCTCGACGACGACGAGCCCACCCCGACGCGCACCTCAGCCGGGCTCTTGGACGAGGAGCTCCACTGGGAGGACGCGCCCGAGTACCGGCCCCCCTCGCGCAACGGTCGGGACGACGCCTGGCACCCCCACGCCGACGACGCGGCCATCTCCGCCTACCGCGTGGAGCAGCCCGACCGCCAGCCGCGATTTCCGGCCGGGCGCCCGTCGCTGCTCGACCGCCTGCTCTCTCCGCGCAGCTCAGATCACACCTAAGCTCCGGGCGTGAGCGCCGGCCACGCGACCTCCGCCCGCCGGCTCGAGGTGGGCGGCGTCGGCCTGAACGTGCTCGACGAGGGCGAGGGCCCGCCGGTCCTCCTCCTTCACGGCTTCCCCGACTCGCTCGACCTCTGGCGCCACCAGGTGCCCGCGCTCACCGGCGCCGGCTTCCGGGTGATCGCCCCCGACCTCCGGGGCTTCGGTCGCTCCGACGCTCCCGAGGAGGTGGAGGCCTACGCGCTCCCGGCGGTGATGGAGGACGTGGTCGGCCTCCTCGACCAGCTCGAAGTCCCGACCACGCACGTGGTCGGCCACGACTGGGGCGCCGCCCTGGCGTGGGGTCTCGCCGCGCTCCAGCCCGACCGCGTCGAGCGCCTCGTCGCGCTCTCGGTCGGCCATCCGGCCACCTTCCCGGGGAGCATGGAGCAGCGGGCGCTGTCCTGGTACATGCTCTTCTTCCTGTTCCCGGAGGCCGAAGAGGCGCTCCAGCGCGACGACTGGCGCCTGTTCCGCGAGGCCTTCGGCGGCGGAGGCGACCTCGACCGCTACGTCGAGGATCTCTCGCGGCCCGGCCGTCTCACCGCCGGGCTCAACTGGTACCGCGCGAACATCTCGCCCGAGTCCTTCGCGAGCGCGATGAGCTCGGCGGTACCCGCGGTGTCGTGCCCGACGCTCGGCGTCTGGAGCGCCGGCGACATCGCGCTCACCGAGCACCAGATGACCTCCTCGGCAGAGAACGTGACCGGACCGTGGCGCTACGAGCGGATCGACGACGCAAGCCACTGGATGCCGGTGGACGCGCCCGAGCGCCTGAACGAGTTGCTGCTCGACTTCCTGGCCGGCGAGGAGCCCCGGTAGCGGGTGCGATGACGGCCGGGGGCGCTCCGGTGCTCGTTGCCCCCGACGACTTCAAGGGCACCTTCGCGGCGACCGAGGTGGCGGCCGCCCTCGCCCGCGGCCTGCGCGAGGCCGGCCTCGAGGCCGACGAGCTGCCGGTGGCCGACGGCGGCGGAGGGACGATGGACGTGCTCCTCGCCGCCCTCGGCGGCGAGCGGCGCCACGCCCGCGTCTCGGACCCGCTGGGGCGGCCCGTCGAGGCCGAGTACGCCCTCCTCCCCGGCGGCCGCACGGCCGTCGTGGAGACGGCGCAGGCCAGCGGGCTACACCTCGTGGACGACGCCGAGCGCGACGCCTGGGCGGCTTCGACGCGCGGCACGGGAGAGCTGATCGCCGAGGCGCTCGCGGCCGGGGCCGAAGAGGTGATCGTCGGGGTGGGCGGCAGCGCCACCACGGACGGCGGCGAGGGAGCGCTCGATGCGCTGGCCGAGGCGGGCGCCACTCCGGCGATGGTCGTGGTGTGCGACGTCCAGACCGCGTGGGAGGACTGCGCGCGGGTCTTCGGTCCCCAGAAGGGCGCCGACGAGGCGGCCGTCGCGCGGCTCGAGCGGCGCCTCGAGGAGCTCGCGACCGCGGCGCCCCGCGACCCGCGCGGCGTGGCGATGACCGGGTGCGCCGGTGGCCTGTCCGGAGGGCTCTGGGCTCACCACGGAGCGCGGCTCGTTCCGGGCGCGTCCTACGTGCTCGACGCCGTGGGCTTCGACGCCGGCATGCGCGCGGCGCGGTTCGTCGTAACCGGCGAGGGCCGGCTCGACGCCCAGACGCTGACCGGCAAGGCGGTCTCCGAGGTCGCGCGCCGCTGTCGCCAGGCCGGCGTGGGCTGCCACGCGGTGGTCGGCCGCGACGAGCTCGACCGCTTCGACGCCCGGATCCTCGACCTCGCGAGCGTGCGCGAGGCCGGGTCGGCGGCCGAGCTCGAGGCGGCCGGGAGGACGATCGGGGAGGAGGCGCTGTGCCCCACGCCGAGGTGAACGGCCAGCGCCTCTACCACGAGGTCCACGGCCACGGCGAGCCGCTGCTCTGCGTGATGGGCCTCGGAGCCGACGCGCTCGGGCTGGCGCTACAGGTGCCGGAGTGGTCGAAGCACTTCCGGACCGTGGTCTTCGACAACCGCGACGTCGGGCGCTCCTCCTACGCCGACGGCGACTACGAGATGATGGACATGGCCCGGGACACGCTGCGGCTGGCGACCACCTCGAGATCGACGCCTTCCACCTCGTCGGGGTCTCGATGGGCGGCTGCCGGGGCTCTCGATGCCCGTGCACGTGATCGGCGGGGAGCGCGACATCCTGGTCCCGGTGTGGAAGTCGCGGGAGGTTGCCGAGCTCATCCCCGGCGCCGAGCTCACCGTGCTGGAGGGGGCCCCGCACGCGATGAAACCTCGAGCGTCCCGAGGAGCTGACCGACGCCGTCCTGCGCTTCCTGCGCGCGCACCTGGATTCCCCACCTGGCTGAGCCTCCGAGCGGGCCGCGTTTCGCCCGCCCGCCCCGTGGGCACTCCCTCGGGCGTAACCCGACGAGAGGAACCCGCGCCACATGGCCGAGATCGCCGCACACGAGATCCAAGTCCGCCAGGTCACCCACTGGCAGCCGACCTTCACCTACTCCAAGCCCGGCGAGGGCGGCATCTACACCTTCCAGCTCATCCTCGACGAGGGCGCCGACGAGTTCGTGCTCACCGTGGAGGATGCCGACGAGGCCGAGAACATCTTCAGCTGGCTGTCGAAGAGCGCGGTCGTGCACTTCGACACGAACCGTCAGGTGCTGCTGTTCGGCACGCGGAAGACCGGCGTCTGAGCGGCGCGCGGTCCGGCGGCTTCAGGGCGCGAAGGCCAGTACCCGTGAGGGCCCACCGCTGCCGCCCTCGAAGGTAGGAGCGCCGACCACGACCAGGGCTCCGGTCGGCGGTAGGCGCTCCAGCCGGGCGAGGTTCTCGATGCCGTAGCGGCCGCTCGGCAGCCAGCTCACGTGGGCGGCGAAGTCCGCGCTCGCGCCGATGTCGAGCGACGCGGTGTCGAGCCCGATGGCGCGCACGCCCGGTCGCTCGTCCTTCAGGTATTCGGTGGCCTCGGCGCTGAAGCCCGGCGAGTGCAGCGTGCCGCCCTCGTCGGCGTTGAGATAGGCGGCGTTGTCCCCGGCGCGCTCGCCCCATCCGGTGAGCGCGAACACCGCGGAGCGCTCGGGCAGCGCGCCGTGGAGGCGCTCCCACTCGAGGAGGTCGTCGGGTTCGAGGAGCGCGTCGTGGTCGCGCGCCACCTTGGCCCGGATGTCGACCACGGCCACCTCGAGCACCAGGTCGACAGGATCGAGGCGATCCACGGTGTCGCCGTCGGCCGAGAAGTGGGCCGGAGCGTCGACGTGCGTGCCGCAGTGCTCGTCGTAGGCCCAGCGGCGCACGAAGAAGCCGTCGTCGGAGACCGAGAACCGCTCGGCGACCTCGATCGGGTCGTAGACCGGGAAGAGCGGAAAGTCGGGCCGCAGGGTGTGCGTGAGGTCCACGATCTCGGCCGCGCGCAGCATGTCGAGGCCCCCTCCCGGCGTGTCGATGCCCCCGGCGCTCACCGCGCGCGAGCATAACCCCGGTGGGCGCGGTGAAGGCCGGGAGCGCGGGACTCAGCGCCGGGCGTCCATCAGGGCGCCGACCACCGCCTCGTAGAAGCCCTCCCCGTTGCGCGCCTCGGTGACCTCGACGTTGGGATGCCGGATGATCGCCGACCGGATCTCCGGATCCTTCTCGAGCCCGTTGGCGACGAGGAAGAAGCGTCCGACGCGCTCGGCCACTTCGACGTCCTCGCGCGAGTCCCCGACGGCGATGGTCTCCTCGCGCGCGTAGCCGCGAGCGGTCATGTGGCGGGCGACCGCGTCCGCCTTCGATGCCCCGCGCGGGATCAGGTGGTAGACGTGCGGGTCGGCGCCGAGGGCCGCCCGCCCTCCTAGCGTGTCGGGCGGGGCGATCGCCCCGTTGTCCACGAGCCGCACGCTCGGGTGCCCGGCGCCCTCGAGCAGCCGGTTCGCCTCGCTCGCGTCCACCAGCCCCCGGAACAGGTGCGAGATCTCCCGGCCGCGGTGCCACGGATCGTGGTACTCGAGGCGATCGGCGTAGCGCTCGAGCACGAGCGCCGGCGCGCCGCTGCGCTCGATCGCCCCGAAGACCGTCTCGCCGTCGGCGGGCTCGATGTCGCCGGCGAGAAGCGTCTCCTCACCGTCGATCACCAGCCCGCAGCCGACCTCGTAGATGTAGGAGGACTGACCGATCAGCCTTGCGCCCTCGGCCACCTGCTCCCGGCGACGACCCGACATGAGCACCACCTCGACGCCGGCGCGGTGGCCCGCCTCGAGCCCGCGTGCCGGCATCAGCGTGAACTGCCCCTCGGCGTCGCGGAGCAGCGAGCCGCCGTGGCCGAGCAGGGTGCCGTCGAGATCGGTGTAGACGCAACGGATGGGCACCGTCAGTCCCCGTCCTCGAGGCGAACGGCACGGAACGAGAGCACGCGCGCGAGGACGTCGTAGTGGCGATCGACGTGCAGGACGTCGGCCGCGTACTGCTGGGCGCACGCCCCGATCAGCAGGTCCGGGAGAGGGATCCCGTGGTGGCTGATCGTGGCGAGCTCCCGGTGCGCCCCGATGGCGATGGCGATGGTCTCGCCGTCCATGCGGAGGTCTCGGAATGCGCCGAGCTCCGCTTCGACAGCTTCGTACTCGGCCGGTGAGCGCGCGCTGTGCAGTACCTCGACCCTGATAACCGCACAGAGGCACAGCTCATCGTCCCCCGAGCGGGCGGGATCGGGCGAGCGGACGAACGCCGACTTGTCGACCAGCAGCAGCCGGCTCAACGCCAGGCCGAGTCACTCAACAGCACGTCCGCGTCGATGAGTTCCTCGAGCCGTCGGAATGCCGCACGCTGACGCTCGATCCTCTCCTCCTTCTCCCCCTCCGCGAGCTCCCGGGACACGACGTCTCTACCGGCCGCCGCAAGCCGCATCAGCAGTTCCTTGCGACCGCCCGCCTCGGGCCAGCGCCGCTCGGCCAAGTCGAGCATCTCGGCGACCTCGCCGGCGTCGGTGAGCGTGTACCGGGGACGGGTGGTCGGCACCTCGGTCAGTGTAACACCGAACACCTACAGGTGATGCACCGTCGCGGACCGGGAGGGCGGACCTACCATGGCAAACGGTGGCCACCGCACCGACCGCGCTCCCCTGGCACGAGCTGATCGAGGCCGGGCGTGGCGAGCAGTTGGTCGCTCAGGCCCGCTACGGCGCCGAGGCCGCGGAGCGGACGCCACTTCCCGACGATCTCCACCCCGCCGTGGTCGACGCCCTCCACGGGCGCGGCATCGGTTCCCTGTACGCCCACCAGAGCGAGGCCTTCGAGGCGGCGCGGGAGGGGCACGTGGTGGTCACCACCGGCACGGCCAGCGGCAAGTCCCTCGCCTTCAATCTTCCCGTGCTTCATACGTTGGCCGCCGACCCGCGTGCGCGGGCGCTCTACCTCTACCCCACCAAGGCGCTCGCCCAGGACCAGGCCAGGGCGCTGCACGCTCTGAAGGCCGGCTTCCTGCGCCCGTCCATCTACGACGGCGACACCCCGCGCGAGGAGCGCCCCGCCGTGCGCTCGCGCGCCAACCTCATCCTCACCAACCCCGACATGCTGCACGTCGGGATCCTCCCCAACCATCAGAGCTGGGGCGACCTTCTCTCCAACCTCGCGTGGGTGGTCGTCGACGAGGCCCACGCCTACCGCGGGGTGTTCGGCTCGCACGTGGGCAACGTACTGCGGCGCCTGCGGCGCCTCGCGAACGCATACGGCACCGAGCCCCGCTTCGTGCTGACCAGCGCGACGATCGCCAACCCCGTCGAGCTGGCCGAGCGCCTGACCGGCCTCGACGTGGCGCTCGTGGACCGCGACGGCGCCCCGCGGGCCGAGCGCCAGGTGGCCATGTGGAACCCGCCGTTGCTCGACGAGGACACCGGCGCCCGGGTGTCGGCGCTGTCGGAGGCGGCGGAGATCCTGGCCACGCTCGTGCAGAAGGGCGCACGCACGATCTGCTTCCTGAAGTCGCGGCGGGGCATCGAGCTGATCCTCCGGTTCACGCGACTGAAGCTCGAGGACGCCGGCCGCGGCGACCTCGCCGAGCGGATCGCGCCGTACCGCGCGGGGTACACGCCGCCGCAGCGCCGGGAGATCGAGCGGCGCCTGGCCGAGGGCGAGCTCCTGGCCGTGGTGGCCACCGATGCGCTCGAGCTCGGCATAGACATCGGCGACCTTGACGCCGCGGTGTGCGTGACCTTCCCCGGCACGGTGGCCTCCCTGCGGCAGAGGTGGGGACGGGTCGGGCGCCGGCGCACCGGCCTCGCCCTCTACATCGCGGGCGACGACGCCCTCGACCAGTTCTTCTGCCGCCACCCGCACGACTTCCTCGACCGGGCCGTCGAGTCGGCCATCCTCGACCACGAGTCCGAGGACATCCACCGCCAGCACCTCCGGGCGGCGGCCTACGAGATGCCGCTCTCCGACGACGACGCCGAGACCCTCGGGCCGCGCTGGCGCGCCCACGCCGAGGGACTCGTGAGCACCGGCGAGCTGCGCGAGCGCGCGGGGCGCTTCCTCCCGCGCGGCCCCGGGTTCCCGGCCGCCGAGATGTCCCTGCGCTCGGCCTCGCCGGACTCGGTGGGAGTGGTCGAGGTCGAGCGGGGCGAGCTGATCGGATCGGTCGAGGGCGCCCGCGCCCACGACACCCTGCACCCCGGTGCGGTCTACCTGCACATGGGTCAGGCCTACGAGGTGGAGGAGCTCAACCTCAGTACCGGACGAGCGCTCGTGCGTCCGTTCGCCGGCGACTGGTACACCCAGCCCAAGAAGGAGACCGAGACCTTCGTCGAGACCCTGCTCGACCGCCGCGAGGTGCTCGGGGTCGAGCTCTCCTACGGGATGGTGTCGGTCTCCGAGGAGGTGATCGCCTTCCAGAAGAAGCGCATCTCCGACCACGAGGTGCTGGACCTGCTGCCCGTGGACCTGCCCGAGCGCCACTTCCACACCCAGGCGCTCTGGTACGTCGTGGGCGAGGAGCTGCTGGGGGACGACTTCCCGTTGAGCCTGCTCATGGGCTCGCTGCACGCCGCCGAGCACGGGCAGATCGCCGTTCTGCCGCTGATCGCGATGTGCGACCGCTGGGACATCGGCGGGCTCTCGACCAACTTCCACCCGCAGACCGGCCGCCCGACGATCTTCATCTACGACGGCCACCCCGGCGGCGTCGGCCTCACCCGGCAGGGCTTCCACGCCTTCGAGACCCTGGTGGCCGACGCCCGCCGCCTGATCGAGGAGTGCCCCTGCCGGCGCGGGTGCCCCTCGTGCGTGCAGTCACCGAAGTGCGGGAACCTGAACGAGCCGCTGGACAAGGCGGGGGCGCTCGAGCTGATGCAGCGGATGCAGGCGGCGTGAGCGAGCGGTCCGGTGACCGAATCGTGCCTGAGCCGTTACGCGCGTAACCCCGATGTGCTCCCAAGACGGTACCTTATTGGGATGAGCAAGCAGATCGCCGTCCGCCTGCCCGACGAGATCGTCGACTTCGTCGACGGGCTCGTGTCCGAGGGCAAGGCGAGGAGCAGAGCGGTGGTCGTGGGTCGAGCCCTGGAGCGCGAGCGCCGGCGAGCGATGGCGGCCCGGGACGCCGCCATCCTGTCCGGCTCGGACGACGACCCAGACCTGGGCCGCCTCGCGGAGCACGTCGTCCACGCCCCGCTCGATCTCGAGTAGTGCGGCCCATCCACACCGCGGAGCTGGACAAGCCTCGGCCGGTGCTCGTCCTGACCCGAGAGCTCGTGCGTCCGTACCTGAGCCGGGTGACCGTGGCGCCGATCACGACGAACGTCCGAGGCCTGTCCACCGAGGTGCCGGTCGGCCGCACGAACGGTCTCGAAGCGGAATCGGTGGTCAGCTGCGACAACATCGTCACCGTGCCCTCCGGGGCGCTCGGGCGGCGTATCGGCGCCCTCCTCCCCGCTCAGGAGGAGAGACTGACGGACGCGATCCATGCCGCCTTCGACCTGGAGTGACGCCGTGACCACCACCGTCCCCGACACCTTCGCCGGCGAGGCTCTCGAGCGCCTGCGCACCCTCACCGGATACCCGGCGGCCGAGTTTCGCCCCGACCAGCTCGAGGCGATCCACGACGTCGTGGTCGACCACGCCCGCGTGCTCTGCGTCGAGCGCACCGGGTGGGGCAAGTCCGCGGTGTACTTCGTCGCCACGTCGCTCCTGCGCGACGCCGGTGCCGGCCCGACCCTCATCGTCAGCCCACTGCTCGCACTCATGCGCAACCAGATCGCCGCGGCGGAGCGCCTCGGCCTGCGCGCGCACACCGTGAACAGCACCAACCGCGAGGACTGGGACGCCGTCCGCGACCGGCTGGCCGACGACACGATCGACCTCCTCCTCATCAGTCCCGAGCGGCTGAACAACCCTCGCTTCCGCGACGACATGCTGCCGCTGTTCGGGGCGTCGGTCGGGCTGCTCGTGGTCGACGAGGCGCACTGCATCTCGGACTGGGGCCACGACTTCCGCCCCGACTACCGCCGGGTGAAGGACATGCTCGGCGCGCTCGCTCCGGAGGCCGCCGTGCTCGGCACGACGGCGACCGCGAACGACCGCGTGGTGGGCGACGTGCTGGAGCAGCTCGCCGGCGAGGACGAAGAGCCGCTGCGCTCCTACCGCGGTCCGCTGGCGCGCACGAGCCTGCGGCTCGAGACGCTCGACCTGCCGCGCCCCGCGGAGCGGCTCGCATGGCTCGCGGAGAACCTCGCCGCGCTGCCGGGATCGGGGATCGTCTACACGCTCACCAAGCGCGACGCCGAGCAGGTGGCCGCCTTCCTCACCGCGAACGGCGTCCCGGCGCTGGGATACAGCGGCGACCAGGAGACCGACGAGCGCGTGCGCACCGAAGAGCTTCTGCTGCGCAACGAGGTCAAGGCCGTGGTGGCCACCAGCGCGCTCGGCATGGGCTACGACAAGGCCGACCTCACCTTCGTCGTCCACTTCCAGGCGCCCGGATCGGTGGTCTCCTACTACCAGCAGGTCGGCCGCGCCGGGCGCGGGGTCGATCACGCCGACGTCGTCCTGCTTCGCGGGGGCGAGGACCGCCGCATCCAGGACTTCTTCATCGAGCAGGCCTTTCCGGCGCGCGAGAGGGTCCTCGCCGTGCTCGAGGAGCTCGAGGCGGCGGGCGCCGAGGGCCGGACGACGCGCGAGCTCATGAGCGTCGTAAACCTCGGCATGGGCCGCATCGAGGCGATGCTGAAGATCCTCGACGTCGAAGGAGCCGTGCGCCGCGCCGGCAAGCGCTGGCAGGCCGTGGAGGGCAGCGGGTGGAGCTACGACGCCGGCCGCTACGAGCAGGTCACCGCGCTGCGCCGCGCCGAGCAGCGGGCCATGGCCGCGTACGGGGCCGACGGGCGCTGCCTCATGCGCGTCCTCCAGGAGGAGCTCGACGACCCCGACCCGCGGGACTGCGGACGGTGCTCGGTGTGCACGGAGCCGCGCTTCGCCACGCCGCCCGCGCCCGCGCTGGTCGAGCTCGCCGGACGCCATCTGCGCTCCCGGCCGCTCGAGCTCGAGGCCAAGAAGATGGCGCCCGACGAAGCGGGGACGATGCGGAAGATCCCCGACGACGCGCGCATCGAGCCCGGTTGGGCGCTCGCGCGACTCGGGGACGGCGGCTGGTGGCCGGCGATCGACCGCGGCCTACGCGCCGGGCGGCTCGACGACGAGATCGCGGTCGTCCTCGCCGACATCCTCCGCGCCGCGGACACGCCCGTCGCCTGGGTGACGAGCGTCCCCTCCGCGCGCCTGGGCGACGTCGTCTCCGACCTGGCCGGGCGTCTGGCCGGCGCGCTGGGCGTCGAGACCTTGGACCTCGTCGTCCGGACCGGCGATCGTCCGCCCCAGCGCGAGATGGCCAACGCCGTCCAGCAGGCCGCGAACGTCCGGGGAGCGTTCGCGATCACGGGCCGTCCTCAGCGCGGCACCGGCGTCCTGCTCGATGACCTGCGCATGTCGGGCTGGACGCTCGCGATGGTCGGCGGCCAGCTGCGCCGGGCCGGCGCGGAGGCCGTCGTCCCGCTCGCGCTGGCCACGCTCCCGTAGGCCTCGTCCGCTCGGCGGCGCATCGGCGCCGCGCAAGGCGTGTTGCAGCGGGAAGGAAAACGACGGCGTTGACCGACCATGCGCACACCTATGCCCCAAGGACTCCCCTCGCACCCGCTCGGTCGGGCAGCTCGATCCTCGATCGTGGCGGCGGCCGTGGGCGTGACGGCGTTCGGCCTCGCGGGCCCGGAGGCCGTCAGCGCGGCTGAGTCAGACGAGGCCGCTCGGGGGTCCGCCGCACCGCTGACCGTGGCCGCCGCCGCCGGCACCGAGAAGCCTCCCAGCGGGGGAGCGCAAGCCGGCCGGCCCCCGTCGGCGAAGGAGCGCGCCCGGTCACGGAGGAAGCGGACGGGGGCACGCAGGAAGCGGGCGCGACGCCTCGCCAACGTGGGCCGCCCGATCGTCCACTCGTTCTCGCTGAGCCGCGGCCGCGCCTTCCTCTACGGGCCGCCCACCACGGTCTCCTTCCGCATCGCCGACCGCTCGCGCAAGGTCCGCGTGAACCTCGTGGTGCTGGGAGCCGGAGGTCGGGTCGTGCGCCGGATCGACCTCGGTCGCCGGCCCACCGGGGTGGCCCAACGCCACCGGTTGACGGGCCTCGCCGGGGGACCCCTGCCCGAGGGGACGCTCGAGCTGCGCCTCGCCGCCCGCGATCCGGCCGGCAAGCGCCTGCGACCGTCGAGGAAGGCGAGTGGCCGGCGGCGGCTCGCATTCCGCTGGCACGCGTTCCCGCTTCAAGGGCGCTTCGGCTTCGGCGGCGAGGACTCGCGCTTCGGCGCCGGGCGCACGGGACACACGCACCAGGGGCAGGACGTGCCCGCCCCGCACGGCACGCCCGTGCTCGCTCCGCGCGGAGGGCGCGTCCGGACGGTCGCCTTCCAGGCCGCCGGCGCGGGGCACTACGTGATCCTCGACGGCGCCGGCGAGGATCGCGACTACGCGTTCATGCACCTCGCGACGGGGTCGGTCCGGGTGCGGCCGGGGCAGGCGATCCGCACCGGTCAGCGGCTGGCGAGCGTGGGCAACACCGGTGTGTCGGGTGGCCCGCACCTCCACTTCGAGGTGTGGGAGGGAGGGCCGTGGCAGGCCGGCGGGCGGCCCGTGGATCCGCTGCCCTACCTCAGGCGCTGGGCGGGCTGACGGGCCCGCCGGCCGGGGCGACTCCCGCGCCGGCGGGCGCGGAGAGGTCGCGGACGAAGCGCGCCTGTCCCGCCTCCCAGACGTACCCGTGCGACTCCCAGAATCCCTTAGCAGCGACCTCCTCGAACACTGCGATGGCGTTCGGTCGCACGGCTCCTCGCTCCCGTAGACGCTCCTCGCCGCGGCGGACCAGCTCGCGGGCGAGACCCCGGCGGCGCTCGTCGGGGTGCACCGCCAGCCGGTAGAAGCTGCCGCGCCACCCGTCCCAGGCGACGACCAGCGACCCGACGACCCCGTCGCCGGCCTCGGCCACCATCAGCGCCTGGGGATCAAAGGCGAGCAGAGCGGCCAGTGACTCGGGGGTATCGGTCGGGGTCGGCACGCTGCCCGCGACCCTCCACAGCTCGAGCAGGTGCGGGACGTCGGCCGGCGCGCCGTCGCGGATGGTGAAGCGGTGCAGTCGAGTGCCTCCTCGTGGATGCATTTGTTGCTCCGGCCGACCCGGTCCGCCGGCGGCCGCTCTGGCAAGCTTCGCGCCCGTCTCGTTGCCGATTACCGACCGGCCTCCAGGTAGGCCTCGCGGTCCGTCACCGCGACCAGCTCGATCTCCTCGGGTGTGACGCCTACCGCGGTCACGGTGACCGTCAGGCGGCCGACTCGTCCGACCGCAGCCGCCGTGCCCTCCCGCTCGAGGACGAGGAAGGGCGTCTCGCGGCCGTCGACCGCGATCGCCGCCGACCGTGAGTCGGCGTGGCGCGCCAGGCGCTCCTCATGGCGCAGGCGACCCGCATGTCAGAGGCTGATGGCCGCCTCGGAGGAAAGCCGCCACGACGAAGAGCATTCGTTGCGCTCCACTTGGGGTGCGCCCTCGAGCGCGCGGCGGACTCGGGCAAGGTCCGATTCGTCGGGATCGCGGCGCGATGTCGCAACCTCCACCAGCGAGGGGCCGTGCTCGATGCTCCCGTGCACAAGGCCCACGCTCTCGATCCGCACCCGCCAGGGATCCGGGCCCCGACTCGACAGGCTGCCGACCGAGCGCGGCCCGGGCCAGCTCGCGGGAAGGCCGAACAGCGGGAACGGACCGAACCGCCTCGACATCCTCTCGATCCCACTCCGCGACTCGTCCGGGATCCTCCTCTGACGCCGGCGCGCCGTCGTCGTCACTCGACACCGTGAGGACCATGCCCATGCTCTCCCGGTGGCCGCAGGCGTCGCACACGATCGTTCCGCTGGGACCCCCGATCCCTTCGGCGTCGGCCGGGGCGGCGTGCACGAGGCTCCACCGGCGTCCGGCACACGACGGACAGGGCTCGTCGGCATCCGAGACGGGCTCTTGGACACCGGGCGGAGGCGGTCGGCCCACGATGGCGCCGGATAGGTCGCGGAAGGCCACCGCAGGCATCGCGAACGGGGCTTCGCCCGGGAGGACGATCACCCAGGCTCCGTCGCCGATCGTCGCGGCGCGGCGCCGCCCGTCCGCCTCCTCGACCTCCGCGGAGACGACCTCGGGAGGCGCCAGGCCACCGACCACGGTGAGCACGTCCGCGCGCCCGCACAGGGAACGCCACGCCGCCCTGAGTCCCGTACCGACCTCTGTCTCCATCGTCGCGACCTCGAAGCCCTCGAGTCCCGTGCCTCCGCCCCGTTCGACGTCGCTGGTCAGCAGGTGCACGCCGATCTCCTTCTCCCAGACCACACCGGCTGTTCCGCCCGGGTAGGAGAGGGCGACGAGCGGAGGTGGGCGCTCTCGCCCGGACCCGACGATTACTCAGCCCTTCTCGATCAGCTCGATGCGGTAGCCGTCCGGGTCGCGCACGAAGCAGATCCGCGAGCCACCCTCGCTCACCCGGTACGGGCGCTTCTCGGGCTCGATGCCCTCCCCGGCGAGGCGCTCGAGCATGCCGTCGAGGTCCCCGACGCCGAGCGCGATGTGGCCGTAACCCGACCCGATGTCGTAGGGCTCCTCGCGGTCGTGGTTGTGCGTGAGCTCGAGGCGGGCACCGTCGCCTGGCTGCCCCATGAAGACGTTAGTGGCCTCGTCCCCGATCGGCATGCGGCGGTGCTCCTCGAAGCCGAGCCTCCCGTAGAAGTCGACCGAGCGGTCGAGGTCGAGGACGCGGTAGCAGGTGTGGAGTAGCTCGCTCATGGGCTCGAGGCTAACGCTCCCCGAACCCAGGTCCGGCGGGTCCGGGCCCGAGGAACCGTCGCTACCCTGTGGCGCCCGCGGCGAGGTAGCTCAGTTGGTAGAGCACACGACTGAAAATCGTGGTG
>JBPCQB010000081.1:0-11238 GCA_050998555.1 Thermoleophilaceae bacterium | reverse complement strand
GGGCGGCGGAAGGTCGTGGCTACTCCGAGTAGGGGGCCTCACGAGCCCGGCAGCGATTAGCCGCTCGAGCGGATCCTCTTCTTCCGCGACAGGCCCGAGCATGGCCACCGGGCGGTTGCGCTCGGTGACCACGAGCCTCTCTCCGTCCTTGACGCGATCCAGATAGCGGCTCAGGTTCTGGCGTAGCTCGCGGACGCCGACGGTGTCGGTCATGTACACGAAGGTAGCACTAGCGTGGTCAGCTCCACTCGATGCCGAGAGCCATGCGGAGCGCATCCTCCAGTTGCAGCGGTCCGAGAGGTCGAGGATTCCCTGATACGCGACCTTGAGCGGGTCACCGGGGTCTACGGGCCCCGGCTCCGTGGAAGCACCGCCTAGTAGGTCTTCGGCGTGTCCACGCCGCCGGTCACCGGGGTCTACGGGCCCCGGCTCCCCCGAAGTCGACTCGAAGGAGTCGGCGGTGGACGCGAAAGTGGAGACACGGAGGTGTTCGGGTGGCGCTCTTCGATCTGTACCGAACACCCCGGTTTGCGAAGTGGAAGAAGCGTTCGGTGACCGCCCCCCCCCATATCTGGACCACAGGCGGCCGCGCCGAGAACCGGCCGGTGAGGACGGGCTCGTGGGGGTTCACACGGTCGACATCGATCACCAGGTCCAGGCGGGGCGCGACTCAGGGCGCCCTGAAGATCGAGTGGTCTCCAATCCGTCGCCACACGATGTGTGCTTCGCCAGGACGCTGCTCGGGGCCGTACTCGAACGTCGCCCGACCGTCGGGAGCGAACGTCAGCTCGAACACGCGCGGGTGCCCCTGGACGCCCTTGACCCGCAAGCCGGCCGGAGGGTCTGCTCGCCGGGCTGCGAGCGCGGTCACCAGTTGGGCCACCGCGGCGAGAAAGCGGTTCTGGAGGTCGGGCGGCAAGCGCCGGAACTCTCGGAAGAACCGGTCCGGGTACTCGTATGTCGGCAGGGCTACCCCTCCTCGCGGAGGGTGGCTGCGTGCAGGCGATCGAGCGCCTCGAGGGCCTCGTGCCCCTCGAGCGTCCGGTCAGCGAACTGCTCGATCACCTCTTCGCTCGTCTCCGGGCGGAGGATGAGCGTGCCGTCCTCACGATGCTCGGCGACGACGTACGAGCCCGCTACCTCCGGCTCGGTGAGGGTCACCTTCACAGCGGTGTCTCCCTTCATCGGTTGGAGTGTGGCAGTCCTACTCGATCCCCAGCCGATCCAGCAGCCCCTCGTCCCTACGCCAACTCCGCCGGACCCGCACCCCGAGGTCGAGGTGGACGCGGCGGCCGAGCAGCGCCTCGATCTGCTTCCGGGCGGCCGTCCCGACGGCGCGAACCATGCTCCCGCCAGTCCCGATCAGGATGCCCTTCTGGGACTCGGTCTCGGTCCAGACCACGGCGCGGATCTCGAGCAGGCCGTCCTCGCGTTCCTCGATGTCGTCGACCTCCACCTCGACCGCATGGGGCACCTCCTCGCGCGTCCGCGCCAGCACCTGCTCGCGCACCAGCTCGGCGAGCCGGGTTCGCTCCGACATGTCGGTGCGGTCCTCGACCGGGTAGAGGAACGGACCCTCGGGCATCGTCTCGACGAGACTCTCGACGAGCACCTCCACCCCGGCCCCGGTGCGGGCGCTCACCGGGAAGACCTCGCCGTCGAGATCGAGGGCGGCCGCCGCGGTCAGGGTCTCGACCGTGCGCCGACGGTCGAGAAGGTCCACCTTGTTGACGGCCACCGCCACGGCCAGCCCGGCGCGGGCGATGGCGCGGGCGATGAAGCGGTCCCCGGGACCCACGCCCTGATCGCCGGCCAGCACGAGCAGCGCGGCGTCGGAGCCGGCCAGCTCGCGCTCCATCCTCCCCTGCATCCGAGCCGTCAGCGCGTCGCGAGGCCTCTGCACTCCGGGAAGGTCGACCACCACGAGCTGCCAGTCCGGGCCGGTGGAGACGCCGCGGATCGCCCGTCGCGTGGTCTGAGGGCGGTCGGAGACGGTCGCCACCTTATCCCCCACCAGGCGGCTGAGCAGGGTGGAATTGCCCACGTTCGGCCGGCCGGCCAGCGCGACGAACCCCGAGCGCGTGCTCATCCGGGTGCCCCGCGCAGCGAAGCCATCACCCGCTCCTGGAGGGCGAGCATCTCCCCGGAGTCGACCTCGTGGTCGTGGCCGCAGAGGTGAAGTGCCCCGTGGACCACGGCCTCCTCGATGTCGCTCGTGTGCTCGGGGCAGATGACCACGTCGCCGAGCTCGCGCGGACCGGGTGTCGGGCCGACGCCGTCCACCGGGAAGGAGAGGACGTCGGTGGGGCGCTCGACCCCGCGGTAGGCGGTGTTCAGCCGCTGGATCTCGTCGGCGCCCACGAAGGCCACGGCCACGTGGCCGTCCTCGACGCCCGCAGCCCGGAGCGCGGCCTCCGCGGCGCGGCGGGAGGCGTCGGGGTCCAGCCTCGTGAGGTCCGGGACCTCGGCCACGGCCGGAGGGAGGATCTCGACCTCGAGCGCCGTGGTGCTAGCGCCGTGCGGCCGGGACGCGACCGGCGGCGGCGAGAGTCACGCCTGCCGGCGGGCCGGTCGCAGCTCGGGCGCCTGGCGCTCGGAGTGGGTCGAGTAGGCCTCGACGATCCGCTGCACGAGCTGGTGGCGGACGACGTCCTCGCCGCCGAAACGCACGAACTCGATGCCCTCGACCTCGCCGAGGATGTCGCCGACCGTGACGAGGCCAGAGCGCTGCTCGCGGGGCAGGTCGATCTGGGTGACGTCGCCCGTGACCACCATCCTCGAGCCGAAGCCGAGCCGGGTGAGGAACATCTTGATCTGCTCGGGACTCGTGTTCTGAGCCTCGTCGAGGATCACGAACGAGTCGTTCAGCGTGTTGTGCGTCACCAAGAAGTCGTCGGTGACGTAGAGCGAATCGGCGGCCGCGACTTGGATGCAGACGGCCTCGACCTCACCCTCCGCCTCGATGGCGTCCACGTAACGCATAGGGCGGCCGCCGCCGTAACGCACATGCAACTCGCGCTTGCGCTCGAGCCGGAAGGGCTCGAGGCCAGCCGGAAGGCGGATATCCAGCACGAACGCATCCGAACGATGGGGCACGGCGCGGCCCCCCGCCCATCCGGGTCGTCGTCCCGCGGCTACACGTCTCCTCGAATAGACGACACCACCGAGGGATCGAACGAGAAAGACCACGTCGTCTCTGAGGCGCTCGGAGCACGTCGAATACTGGATTCGACACGTCCGGCCTTTCTGGATGACCGGCCCACCGTCGCTGTCCAGCAGCCCCTGGAGGACGGCCATCCGACACTCCGAGCTGTTCTTCTTGTACAGGTCAGGGACGAACTTGGTACCGGAGCGCGTGCCCGCGAGGCCAAGCTCGCGCAGGGCGACCGTCACCGGATTGGCGACGATGACGCCGCCGCGATGACCGGCGGCGTTGCGGAGGACGTAGTCGACTTCGCTCTTGCGGCGCAACGCGATTCCGCTGATGTTCTCGTCCAGAGCATCGGCCAGCTCAGGGTCTGCCGTCGTGAAGCTCGGAGTCGTCTCCGTGGTCAGGCAGCCATCGCCGAGCAGTAGTCCGAGTGCGTACGGGTCGATGGGTACGTCCCGGCTCTCGAACTCGACCGGTGCGGTCAGAAGCGGAACCTCGAAGCGATGCTGGTGGGCCGTCCTCAGCTGCCCGGCCATCTCGTGCGTCTCCATGATGCGGGCGGCCTTGCCTCGCCGCCGGTCAGCCGGCGTCGTGACTTGCCATAGATGCTCCCCGCAGCACAGCGTCGACGCACCATCCTGCGTGCGCAGCCGGAAGACCTGCTTGCGACCCTGGGGGTACACACCTAGAACTGGAGTTGGACGCCCATCTGAGCCCACGACCAGGTCGCCCACGCGCAGGCCGCCGATCGCTCGGAAGCCGGTCGGCGTGAGCACCGGACTCGAGAGCGGCTGTGCTCGCCCGCGCATGAAGGCGAGTGGGGCGACCTCGATCACACCGCGGTCGAGGTGCTGGTTCACGCGCTCGGGCTCGAGCATGGAGTAGAGCGCGTCGAACAGGGGGCGCAGGTAGGGGTCGACCTTGGCCATCAGGTCGCCGGGGAGGAAGCCGAGCCGCTCGCCGGCCTCGACCGCCGGGCGGGTAAGGACGATCCGCGAGACCTCCTTGCGCGCGAGCGCGGCCACGGCCATCGCGACGGCGAGGAACGACTTGCCGGTGCCGGCCGGCCCGATGGCGACGGTGACGGTCTCGCGCCGCATGGCGTCGACGTAGCGCTTCTGATTCACGGTGCGCGGCGCGACCTTCAGACCGCGGTGGCGCCAGACCACGTCGTCGAGGATGCGACTCGGGCTCTCGTCGCGGTCGAGGGCGTGGGTGATGGACTCGATCGTGCCGGGCGAGACCTCGTGCCCCTGCCCGACGAGCTCGGCCAGCTCGCGCACCACGGTCTCGGCCAGCGCGACGTCCTTGGCCTCGCCGTCGAGGGTGAGCACGTTGCCGCGCAGGAAGACGTCCGACTCGAGCCGGTCCTCGAGGGCCTTCATCACCGCGTCATGGTCGGAGGCGAGCTCGACCGCGACCTCGTTCGGGAGCTCGAGCTGCGTGCGGGTCAACGTGGTCTCATCCTAGGGCGTGGGTCGGCGCTCCATGCCCCTACCCGCCGAGGCGCTCGCGCACCATCGCGCTCACCCGACGCCCGTCGGCGCGCCCGTCCACCTTCGCCATGGCCAGCGGCATGACCTTGCCCATCTCACGCGCGGACGTGGCGCCGGACTCGGCCACCGCGTCGCCCACCAGCGCGGCGAGCTCCTCGTCGGCGATCTCCGCCGGCAGGTAGGCGGCGAGGATCTCGGCCTCGGCCTCCTCGCCCTCGGCCAGGTCGGCGCGGCCGGCCTCGCGGTAGGCGGCCGCGGCCTCGGTGCGGCGCTTTCGCTCGCGCCGCAGGACGGTGGTCTCGTCGAGCCCGCCGTCGGGCGCCTCCTTCGCCGCCTTCTGGAGCTCCGAGGAGATGAGACGGAGTGCGCCCGCGCGCCCGCGGTCGCCGGCCTTCATGGCGGCGACGGTGTCGGCGCGTATCCGGTCGAGCACGCTCACAGCGCTTCGATCGTAGCCCTGTGGTCCTGCGGTAGAACTGGGGCATGAGTGCCTCCTCGCCGCGCGTGGCCACCTTCGACTGCTACGGCACACTCGTGGACTGGGACGGTGGCCTCGGCACCTTCCTCCACGCGCTCGCGCTCAGGCTGGGCGATCCCGAGCCGCCACCCGGACGGGAGCTCCGCGAGCGCTGGGAGGCCATCCAGTTCGAGCTGGTCCAGGGCCCCTACCGCCCGTACAAGGAGGTGATCGTCGAGGCCCTCCGGGCCCTGGCCGGCGAGTGCGGATGGACCCTCGACGACGGAGACGGCGAGGCGCTCGTCCGGGCCATGCGCTCCTGGCAGCCGTTCCCCGACACTCGCCCCGCCCTCGAGCGAGCCCGTGCGGCCGGCGTACGGCTCGTGATCGTCTCCAACACCGACCACGACATCCTCTCCCACACGCTGCGCCAGCTCGAGGTGCCCTTCGACGACGTCGTGACCGCCGAGGACTGCGGGGTCTACAAGCCGTCGGAGATCGTGTTCCGGCGGGCGCTCGAGCGGGTGGGCGAGGCGCCGGAGCACGTGCTGCACGTGGCCTTCGGGTTCAAGTACGACATCCCGCCCGCCCAGCGCCTGGGCATGCGCACCGTGGGTGAACCGGGCCGCCGAGGTCCGGCCACCGGACGCCGAACCCGACTTCGAGTGGCGGGACCTGTGGGGGCTCGCGGAGCTGGCGGGAGCGTCGCGCGGCTGAGCGCCGGGTGAGCCGGCCCGGGGCCCAGAAGAGATCGGCCAGAGGCAGGCCGCAGCGCCGGGAAGTCGAAGCGACCTCAGCCCGAGAGCAGCACCGCCGTCCATCCCGCCTCCGAGCGGCGCTCGCGCTCGCGCAGCGGCGCAAACGCGGCGGTCACCTCGTCGGCCTCGTGGTCGAGGAGTCCGGAGAGGATCAGCGCGCTGGGCAGGTGCTCGATGAGCGCGGCCACCCGCAGGAGCAACGGCCGCATGAGGTTCGCGACCACGACCTCGGCCGCCGGCGGCGCCTCGGCGCGGAGGTCGAAGCGCTCCACGCGGTCCAGGCCGACTCCGTTGCGCCGCGCGGTCTCCTCGGCGGCCGCCACCGCGCCGCGGTCGCAGTCGAGCGCTACGACCGGTGCGAAGCCGAGCCGAGCCGCGGCCACCGCCAGGACGCCCGATCCGCACCCGAGGTCCGCGAAGGAGCCCTCCGACTCGAGCTCGAGCATGAGCTCCAGGCAGAGCCGGGTGGTGGGGTGCGCGCCCGTGCCGAACGCCTGGCCCGGATCGACCACGATCTCCTCGACCCCGGGTCGCACCGCGGGCTGCTCCCACGGAGGGCGGACGTAGAGCCGGCCGCCCACCAGCACCGCGGTGTGGAAGCGCTTCCAGCGCTCCTCCCAGTCGTCGGGGACCTCCTCGCCCCGCACCGAGACGGTCGTGCCGCCCACCTCGGCATCGCCCTCGGGCAGGGTCGGCAGCTCGCCCGGAGCGCCGTAGACGGCGTACTCGACCCATCCCTCGCCGTCCACCTGCTCGACCCCGGAGGGCGCCATCTCGAGCAGGGCGGCGAGCACTTCCTCGGCGTGCGACGCCGGCGCCCGGACCGCGAGGCGGATCATCCTCGGCGAGAGCCCCTCGGCCGGGGCTCTACCGCAGTGCGCGGCGCACGCGCGCGAACAGGCCGTCGTCCTCCTGCGGCCGGACGTTTCGCTCCTCCAGCGAGTCCCGGAAGCGCTCGAGCAGGTCGCGCTGCTCGCGGGAGAGGTCACGCGGCACGACGACGTTCACCACCACGCGCTGGTCGCCGCGGCGCGAGCGCCCGAGGCCGGGCATCCCGCGGCCCGAGAGCGTGACGATCGCCCCGGGCTGGGTGCCCGCGCGGACATCGATCTCCTCTTCACCGTCGAGGGTGGGCACGGTCACCCGTGTGCCGAGCGCCGCCTCGGCGGCCGAGAGGTCGACGACGGTCACCAGGTCGCTGCCGTCGCGGAGGAAGCGCTCGTCCTCGCGTACGCGGACCACGACGTAGAGGTCACCGGGGCGCCCGCCGCGCTCCCCGGCGTGCCCGCGCCCGCTGACGCGGATGCGTTGGTCGTCGGCGATCCCCGCGGGCACGTCGACGGTGAGCCTGCGGCGCTCCACCTCGCGCCCCCGCCCCCGGCACTGCGAGCACGGGACCTCCGGAACCTTGCCCTCCCCCTCGCAGCGGTCGCAGGCCACGGCCTGGACCACCTGGCCGAACGGCGTGCGGGAGACGCTGCGGAGCGCTCCCGCGCCGCCGCAACGCTCGCAGGTCTCGATCGGGGTGCCCGGCTCCGCGCCGTTGCCCTGGCAGCGCTCGCAGGGCGATACACCGTCGAACTCGACCTCCACCGGGACGCCACGGGCGGCCTCGGCCAGACCGATGTCCACCGACACCGCGACGTCGCCCCCGGCGGCCGCCCCGCCACCGCGCCCTGTCCCGGCACCCCCGCCGAACACGTCCCCGAACGGGCTGCCACCGCCGCCGAAGAACGCCTCGAAGATGTCCCCCACCGAGCCGAAGCCCTCGAACGGGGAGCCCTGGCCGGCACCACGCAGGCCCTCGTGGCCGTAGCGGTCGAAGGTGGCGCGGCGCTCGGGATCGCTCAGGATCTCGTAGGCCTCCGCGGCCTCCTTGAACTTGGCCTCGGCCTCGGGGTCGTGGCGGTTGACGTCGGGGTGGAGCTCGCGCGCGAGGCGCCGGAACGCGCTCTTCAGCTCTCGGTCGCCGGCCTCGCGGGAGACGCCCAGCAACTGGTAGGGATCGCCGGTCATCGTTCCCCGTGCCTACTCGTAGAGCTCGACCGCGAAGCGCGAGAGCTCGTCGGCGGCGCGGCGCACCGCGGCGATGGCCTTCGGGTAGTCCATCCGCACCGGGCCGAGCACGCTGACCGCGCCGAGGTTGCGGCCGGGAAGGCCGTAGTTGGCGGCCACTATCGAGATCGAGTGCAGCGCCGGCGTCTCGTTCTCCTCGCCGATGCGCAGGTAGACGCTCGACTCCTCGAGCGCGCTGCGGAGCACCGACAGCAGCGCAACCCGGCGCTCGAGCAGAGCCATCAGGTCGTTGATCTGGCTGAGCTCGGCCACCCGGTCCTCGGAGAGCAGGCGCGCGGTGCCGTCCACGTACAGCGAGTGCTCGACGGTCTCCTCGAGCTCGAGGAAGGCCGGCGCGAGGGTGGCCAGGAAGTCGCGCTCGCTGAGGGAGAGCCCCTCCCCGGTCAGTCCGCGCTGCACCATGCGGGCACCCACGCTCATGCCCCCGAGGGCCTCGTTCAGGTAGGAGCGCGCCCAGTCCACGAGGCCGGCGTCGACCGGCGAGCCGTAGGGGATCACCCGCTTCGACACACCCCCGGTGGAGGTGATGACCACGACCATCGCCACCTGGGGCTGGAGGAGCAGCACCTCGACGTGGCGGATCGTGGTGGTGGCGATCGGCGGCGCCGAGACGATGGCCAGAAGGTCGGTGACCTGGGAGAGCCGCTCGGTGGCAGCGCGCATGGCGTCGTCCACCTCGCGGCGTATGAGCGACAGCTCGAATGGAGGGACGTGACGGGGGAGCGCCGGCGACTCGAGGATCTCGTCGACGTAGAGGCGGTAGCCGCGGTCGGTGGGCACCCTCCCGGCCGAGGTGTGAGGGTGCCGTAGCACTCCCATCTCCTCGAGCCGCGCGAGCTCGGCGCGGATCGTGGAGGGGCCCCACGGGTTGTCGTCCTGCTCGGCGAGCCACTTCGAGCCGACGGGGGAGCCGAGCGCGACGTGGCTCTCCACGACCTTGCGCAGCAGCGAGGACTGGCGGGGGGTCATCTCCACCCCTTCCATGCTAGGCCCGGGTCATGGCGCCTCCCGGACGAGCTCGGCCTCTCCGCCACGCACGATCGGCGTCCCGGCCTGCGAGGCCGTCAGGTCGAGTACCGCCCGCCCGCCCTCGGGGTCGACCTCGCGCACCGAGCCGACCACCGTGATCTCCTGCTCGGGCACGCCCATGCCGCGGAACTGCACGCCGAGACGGCGCAGGGCGCGCGGGTCCCCGCCCGCGGCGGCCGTGGCGGCGCGGGCCACCAGGGCCATCCCGTACAGGCCGTGCAGGATGTTCCCCGGCAGGCCGACCGACCGCGCGAAGTCGGGATCGATGTGGATCGGGTTGAAGTCCCCGGACGCGCCGGCGTAGCGGTGCGGCAGGTAGCGGTCCGGTGTCGCCCGCAGCTCGGGCACCGGGTCTCCGGCGCGAAGGTCCATCAGTGCCGTCGCACGATGTTGGTCCAGGTGCCGCGCACGGTCTGGGCGCCGTCCTGGTTGGTGGACACCGACGCGAACACGAAGAAGCCCATGCCGTCCTTCACGTGGACGTCGAGGACGGAGGCCGTGGTGGTGACGGTGTCCCCGGCGCACACCGGCTCCTCCCAGGCGAACTCCTGGCCTCCGTGGACCATGTGCGCGTAGTCGATGCCGAGCTCGGGATCGGCGATCGCCGGGCCGAGCGCGCCGATCGCGTAGACCACGCAGAACATCGGTGGGGCCACGAGGTCCCGGAAGCCCGCGGCGCGGGCGGCGTCGCGGTCGTTGTGCACCGGCGCCTCCTCGCCGATCGCGCGGGCGTACTCGCGAACCTTCTCGCTGCCCACCTCGTAGACGAAGGCGGGATAGGAGCGCTCGATGGGAGCGTCGTCGGGCGCCACGGCGTTCGGGGTGGCCCGGATCTAGGCGGTCCCGGCGCGGGCGCCCCGGTCCGGTCCGAGCACCCTGACCACCGCGGCCAGGTCGTCGTCGCCGTGGCCCGCCGCCTCGGCGCGGCGCAGTTGCTCGCCGGCGGCCCGGGCGAACGGCAGCTCGAGGTCGGCGGCGGCCTCGAGCACGAGGTCGGCGTCCTTGCGCGCGAGGGAGAGCGCGAAGCTCGGCGGGAACTCGTCGCCGATCATCGTCCGGCCCTTGAGGTCGGCGTAGGGCACGCCGAGCGGTCCGCCCTCGATGGCCTCGAGGAATCGCTCGGGATCGACGCCGATCGAGCTCGCTAGGGCCACCGCCTCGGCCACGCCCTCGACGAGGGTGAGCAGCCACGAGTTCAGCACGACCTTGAGCCGCGAGCCCACGCCCGCCTGGCCGACCCACAGGGTCTTCTGCCCGACCGCGTCGAAGAGCGGCTCGCACCGTCCCCGGAGGTCGTCGTCCTCGGGGCCCGAGGCCAGCACCAAGAGCTGGGCCTGCTCGGCGGGCTCCCTGGTGCCGAGCACCGGCGCGTCCACGAACGCGACCTCGTGCTCGGCCGCGGTCGCCTTCATCCGCTCGGTGCCGGCCAGCCCGATGGTCGACATCTGGATCCAGGGGGCGCCGCCGATCGCGGGTAGGGCTCCCCCGCCGCCGGTCATCGCCTCCTCGACCGCCGAGGCGTCGGCCAGCATGGTGATTACCGCGTCGGCGCCCGAGGCCGCCTCCTCGGGCGACTCGGCCACCTCGACGCCCTCCACGGCATCGGCTTTATCGCGAGTGCGGTTCCACGCGCGCACGGCGAAGCCGGCGGAGACGAGGTTGCGTGCCATCGGCGCGCCCATCGTCCCGGTCCCGAGGACCGCGATCGTGCTGTTTTCGCTCTCGGCCACGGCCCGGTCCTAGCCGCGAGCGCGCGGCCCGAAACCTTGGAGGAGGTGAGCCGCGCGCCGGAAGGCGCGGCCTACCTAGAGGCCCGACTCGGGCTTCGCCTCCTGGAAGGAGCGCGGCGAGTCGACGATGAAGAGATCCACCCGCTCCACCACCTCCTGGAAGCTGAGCGTGCCCTCGAGGGCCCCGTCGGTCACGTTGTGGCCGCGGACCCAGCGGATGGCCCCGGCGTGGCGGCCCTCCACCTGGGCGATCTGGCCCGCGTTGTTCAGTACCGCCTTTGACACGAGCAGGGGGCCGGCGGCGTTGTAGGCCATCGTGCCGGTGTCCTCGAAGGTCTGGGCGAGCTCGAGGAAGGCCGACTCGCTGCCGAAGGGGAACGTGACAGTCGGCACGCGGCCCGGCTTGCCGCCGAAGGTCTTTATCGCCCCGGTCAGGAAGTCGATGTGGGCGGCCTCGTTCTCGTAGATCTCCCTGATCAGCTTGCGAGCATCACCGCTCAGCTTGACGGCGCCGCTCAACGCGCGCTTGTAGTACTCCGCC
>JBPCQB010000095.1:0-8952 GCA_050998555.1 Thermoleophilaceae bacterium | reverse complement strand
GAGTAGTTCTCGATCCCGTTGCAGAACCCGAGCTCGCGCAGCATCTCCATGTCGTACTGGGTGCGCTGGCGCAGGCGATGGGACTCGAGCAGCTTGCCCGCGCGCTCGAGCTCGGCGCAGCGGGCCTCCAGCTCGTCGCGGATCTCGACCACCGAGCGCTCGACGGTCTCGCGGTCGGTGGCGTAGTGGGTCGCGGGCCAGATCCCGAGGTGCTCGAGCTCGGCGTGGACCTCGCCGGTGAGCAGATCGAAGTGCTGGATCGACTCGATCTCGTCCCCGAAGAACGCGACCCGGTAGGCGCTGTCCGCGTAGGAGGGCCATATCTCGAGCGTGTCGCCGCGCACCCGGAACGTCCCGCGCGCCAGCGCGACATCGTTGCGCGAGTACTGGATGTCCACCAGCTTGCGCAGGACGGCGTCGCGGTCCACCTCGTCGCCGCGACGGAGGATCTGGGTCATGGCGTCGTACTTCTCGGGCGATCCCAGGCCGTAGATGCAGGAGACGCTGGCCACGATGACCACGTCGCGGCGGGCGAAGAGCGCCGAGGAGGCCGCGTGGCGCAAGCGGTCGATCTCCTCGTTGATCGAGGAGTCCTTCTCGATGTAGAGGTCCTGGCTCGGGACGTAGGCCTCGGGCTGGTAGTAGTCGTAGTAGGAGACGAAGTACTCGACCGCGTTGTCGGGCAGCAGCTCGCGGAACTCGTTGCAGAGCTGCGCGGCCAGCGTCTTGTTGTGGGCGATCACGAGCGCCGGGCGCTGCACCTCGGCGATCGTGAAGGCCATGGTCGCGGTCTTGCCCGAGCCGGTGACCCCGAGCAGCGTCTCGAACCGGTCCCCGGCCTCGATCCCCTGGGCGAGGCCCTCGAGGGCCTTCGGCTGGTCGGCCACGGGGACGTAGGCGGGGTTGACGCGGAAGGGAGGCACGGGGGCTCGAGACTAGACCGCGTGGCGGCGTGCCGGGGGTGCGGCCTACAGCCCGAGCTCGCGCTCGTAGCGCTCGCGGTAGAGCTCACGCTTCTCGGCGACGTCACGCACGTAGTCACGGGTCTCGGGGAAGGGGATGTCGGTCTCCGGGTCGAATTCGTCGATCCCTCCGGCGGCCGCCACCCAGCGGTCGACGTTGGTCTCCCCCGCGTTGTAGGCGGCCACCGCGAGCGTCTCGTCGCCGTCGTAGAGGACGGTCATGTAGCGCAGGTACCAGGACCCGTAGGCGATGTTCACCTGAGGGGTGGCCAGGTCGCCGAGCACGAACGCGCTCCCGCCGGACTTCCGGGCGATGAAGCGGGCGGTCTCCGGCGTGATCTGCATGATCCCTCGGGCGCCGGCCGGTGAGGTCCGGTCCTCGAACCGCGACTCCTCGTAGATGACCGCGGCGATGAGCGCGGCGTCGAGATCCTTGTCCTCGGCCTGCTGGCGGATGATGTCCTCGTGCTTCAGGGGAAGGACGATCTCGCGCACGGCCTCGTCGAAGGGGCCGTAGCCGCCGGCGAGCGCCAGGGCCCCGGTCGCGAGGACCCCGGCGAGGACGAGCGCGACCACGCGCCGGACCGGCCTGGCCCTGCCGGCGCGTTCGAAGCGTCGCTTGGAGCGACTCGGCGCGCGGGCGCGCGCTCTCGTCCTGGCGATGGCGATGGGGCTCAGACCCCGATGGTGTCGAGCAGGCCGGACATCCTCTCCCTCAACGCCTCGAGCGAGCCTTCGTTGTGGACCACGTGGTCGGCGCGCGCCCGCTTCTCGTCCTGGCTCAGCTGGCGGGAGGTGCGCTCCTCGAGCGCGGAGTGCCCCCGCTCCCCGGCGCGCTCGGCGCGGAGGTCCTCGTCGGCCACCACGGCGATCGTCGCATCGAAAACGGTCTCCATGCCAGCCTCGAACAGCAGCGGCACCTCGACCACGGCGGCCCGGGGCGGCTCCGCGCGCTCCACGAGGCCGGCGTACCACCCCGCGATCCGCTCCCCCACCCGCGGCCACAGCTCGCGCTCGAGCCAGGAGCGCTCCTCGGGGTCGGCGAACGCCGTCTCACCGAGACGCGAGCGGTCGATCTCCCCGTCGGGGGCGATGCTCGGGCCGTAGCGATCGACGAGGACATCGCGCATCTCCTCGCCGTCGAGCAGCTCGTGGACCACCTCGTCGCTCGACAGCGTGGCCGCACCCAGGCGCTCGAGGGCGGCCAGCGCCTCGGACTTGCCGGAGGCGATCCCCCCGGTCATCCCGAGGAATGGAATCCGGCTCGCGCCGTCGTCCGGGCCGTTCAGGTCTCGAGGTCGGAGAGCTCGGCGGCCGCTTCGCGGTCGGGCTCGCCGTCATCGGCGTCGAGGCCGACGGGGGCGTCCTCGCCGGCGGCTGCGGCTTCCGCGCTCGCGAGCGCTGGCGTGTCGTCGGCGCCGAAGACGTCGTCCGAGAGCGCGGGTGTGTCCTCGGCCCCGAACACGTCGTCGGAGAGGCCGAGGTCCGGCACGTTGTCGAGGTCGGACTCGGAGATCTCCGGGCCCGGACCGGATGCGGACTCCGCGGCCGTCCGCAGCGGCAGGTCCTGCCCCTCGACCCGCTTGACGCTCAGCGAGAGGCGGCGGCGCTCGGTGTCGATCTCGAGGATCCGCACCTTGACGGAGTCGCCCTGGCCGACCACCTCGCGCGGGTTCTCCACGTGGTACTGGGCCAGCTCGGAGATGTGGACGAGGCCCTCGACCCCCTCCAGGATCTCGACGAACGCGCCGAAGGAGACGACCTTGGTGACCCGGCCCTCGAGCTCGTCGCCCTCCGAGTAGGTGTCGACGACGCGTTGCCAGGGGTCCTCCTGGGTCTGCTTGAGGCCGAGCGAGATGCGCTGGCGGTCGCGGTCGATGTCGAGCACCTTGACCGGCACAGTCTGCCCGATGGAGAGGACCTCGGAAGGATGGTTGACGTGGCTCCACGAGAGCTCCGAGATGTGGATGAGCCCGTCGATGCCGTCGAGGTCGACGAACGCGCCGAAGTCGACGATGTTGGAGATCGACCCCTCGACCACCTGGCCCGGCTGGAGCCGGTCGAGGATCTGCTGACGGACCTCCTTGCGCTCCTCCTCGAGCACGGCGCGGCGGGAGAGCACGACGTTGTTGCGGGAGCGGTTGAGCTCGATGACCTTGCACGAGATCCCCTTGCCGAGGAACTCGTCGAGGTTCTGGACGCGGCGGATGTCGACCAGCGAGGCGGGCAGGAAGCCGCGCACCCCGAGGTCGATGATGAGGCCGCCCTTGACCACCTCGATGACCGAGCCCTCCACCGGCTCGCCGGAGTCGGCGGCGGCCTCGATGCGGCGCCAGGCCTTCTCGAAGCGGGCGCGCTTCTTGGAGAGGATCAGCCGGCCGTCGGGGTCCTCCTTGATGAGGACCAGCGCGTCGACCTCCTCGCCGAGGGACACCTCCTCGTTGGGATCGACCGACTTGCGGATCGAGAGCTCGCCGAGGAGGATGACGCCCTCGGACTTGTAGCCGACGTCGATGAGCACCTCGTCCGGGTCGATCCGGACGACGTTGCCGGTCACCACGTCGCCCTCGTCGAAGACGACCATCGTGGCGTCGTAGTTGGGTACTACCTCTCCGTCGATCTCTAGGAGAAGGCCGTTGGAGCCTTCGACGGTTTGGGGAAGCGGGCCCTCGGGCGCGAGCAGGGTCTCGGTGGTCACGTGCGCGTAGGTTAGCGAGCAGCAGGCCGGCCGCGGCGCGAGCGCGGACGCGGCGCAGGCGGGCCGGAGGGGACGGGACGCGGCCGAGCACCGGGTGGCGGCCGGTACCCTCGGCGGCGATGCCCGTCCGACGCACGAAGCGCGGGGCCGAGCGCACGCCGCTGTCCGGCTCGTTCGACGCGATCGTATGCGGCGCCAGCTTCGCCGGGCTGGCCGTGGCGCGCGAGCTCGCCGGGTCCGGCGCCCGGGTGCTGATGGTCGACCGCTACGAGATCGGCGAGCGCCAGACCTCGGCCTGCGCGGCGCCGACGGGCTGGCTCGAGGCTCTCGGGCTCGAGCTCTCGATCCGCCAGACCTTCTCGGAGCTGATGATCCGCACCCCCCACGCGGACGCCCGCTACCGGCTTCCGTGGACGTTCTCGACCTTCGACTACAGCGAGCTGTGCGCCCTGCTGGCCGCCCAGGGCGACGCCCGGTTCGAGACCGCCACCGTGCGCCGTCGGGCGGGCGAGGCGGTGGAGACCGACCGCGGCGAGGTGCGCGCTCCGCTGATCGTCGACGCGCTCGGCTGGAGAAGGGTGCTGGCCGCCGGAAACGGCTTCCAGCCCCCCGAGGCCCCACTCTCGCGCGGGCTCGAGGTGCACCCCGAGGGACGGGGAGAGGAGCTCGAGGTGTGGATCGACCGCCGCTACGTGCCGGCCGGCTACGGATGGAGCTTCCCCGCCCGCGACGAGGTGCGCGTGGGCGTCGGCTCCTTCGACCCGCGCTTCCACGTGCGCGAGACCACCGTCAAGCTGGCCGAGGACACCGGGCGCGACCCGGTCCGGTACCAGGGCAACTGGATCCCCCACCGGCTGCGCCCGGCCGTCGAGGACGGGGTGTTCTTCTGCGGGGACTCCGCCGGGCACTGCCTGCCGCTCACCGCGGAGGGCATCCGCACCGCCTTCTACTTCGGGATCGCCTGCGGGCGCGAGCTGCGCGCCGTGGTCGAGGGGCGCCAGACCCGCGAGGAGGCCCTACGCCGCTACGGGGACTTCTCCGCCGCGCACGAGTGGAGGTTCAGGTGGATGCTGCGCACGCAGCAGCTGGTGCCCCGCGTGCCGCCGCGACTCCTCGGCCCGGCGATCCGGCTCATGGCCCGCCCGGGATTCGTCGACTGGTCCTTCGACCACTACCTGAAGATCGCGCCGCCGTCGTTCGTCCGCGCGGTTCCGGCGTCGCGGCCGCCGGCGCGGGAGGCCGAGCCGGCGGCGGCCTGAGGGCGCTCGGCGCGGAACGTCGGGGCAAGGCGCGAGCCCCGCGTCGGTCGCCGGCTTGCCGCCCTCCAAGCCTCCGATCGACCTGTGCAGCGCGACACACGTGCCGTCCCTCGGAAGGTGCGTCGCACCGTCCATGGTCCTCGTGGATAACGCGCCGCACGCCTTCCGGAGGAGGACGTAGGGCGCGTTATGCAGGTCAGTGGCGGTGGGGGCGTCCCACACTGCGGACTGGGCGAGCCCTCAGCAACGTCCTGAGCCGGGAGAAGCAAGCGGTCCGGGGACCGGCGAGAGCGACGCGTACTCCGTACGCGAGCGACCGCCGGGGGCCGGAATGCGCCGCTTATCGCGGCTTCAGGCTCAGAAGCCGCGGCGTTCGCGGTCGGCGCGCTGAACCTTGAGCGCGCCGGTGCGGTGCCGGAACACGAAACCGGCCAGCCAGACCAGGGCCATGACGAGGGCGACGAGCGTGAGCCAGCCCGCCTCGAGGGGGTCGACCCCGCCGACGGTGTAGACGACCAGGTAGACGAGCGCCAGCCCGCCGCACACCGAGAGGATCATCGCCACCACGGCGCGCCACAGCGACTGCCCGGGGTACTTCGCCGCGACCTCGTACGGACGGTCGGTTCTCGCGACGGTCGGCTCTCGGTGCACCGGAGGCATCTGCGCCGCATCGTACGGCGTCCACCGGATGCGCGCAAGCGGCGGTCCTCCCGTCCCCGGGAAAACTGACGGCCGGCCACGGCGTGACCGCCGCTAGGACTCGCGCACGATCAGGAAGGTGCCGAGCGCGAGCAGGGCGATGCCCGCTACCCGCCCGACCGACAGCGGGCGCGGATCCAGGCCGAAGAGCCCGAAGCGGTCGGCGGCCACCGAGGCAGCGAGCTGGCCGGCGATCGTGGCGGCGGTCACCCCGCCGGCGCCGAGGGAGCCGACCGTGGTGAGCGCGGTGGTCACGTAGATCGCTCCGAGCACGCCGCCCGTGAAGTAGACGAGCGAGAGGCCGCTCGCCGAGCGCACGCCGCCGAAGCCACCGCCGAACAGCAGCGTGATGGCGACCAGGGCCAGCGTGCCGATCGCGAACGAGACGGCGCCCGCCGGCAGCGACCCCACCGTGCGTCCGAGCACGCCGTTGATCGGGGCCTGGAGCGCGATGAATCCGCCGGCGACCACGGTCAGGGGGATCGCGAGCCCCTTATCCACCGTGGGCCCTCACTTCGCCTCCAGCCAGTTCGCGCCCACGCCGATGTCGACGGCCAGCGGCGGGTCGAGCGCAAAGGCGCCGATCATCTCGGCCTCGACGATGCCCGCCGCCTCCTCCATCTCCCGCTCCGGTCCCTCGAAGAGCAGCTCGTCGTGGATCTGGAGCACGAGCCGGGTGGCGAGCCCGGCGTCGGCCAGCGCTCGGTGGCAGCGGACCATCGCGACCTTGATGATGTCCGCCGCGCTGCCCTGGATCACCGTGTTGACGGCCAGGCGCTCGCCGAGCATCCGCGTCTGGTATTGCCGCGCCCGCAGCTCGGGTATACGGCGCATCCGGCCGAACAGCGTCGAGACGTACCCGTTCTCCTTCGCCGACTCGATCGTCGAGGCGATGAACTCACGCACCGCCGGGAACCCGTCGAGGTAGCGCTCGATGAACTCCGCCGCCTCCTCCCGAGAGATCTGCAGTCGGTCGGCCAGCCCGTAGGCCGAGAGGCCGTAGACGATCCCGTAGTTGACCATCTTCGCCTTCGACCGCAGCCCCGGGTCCACGTGGTCGAGCGGCACGCCGAAGATCTCGGCCGAGGTGGCGGCGTGCACGTCCTCCCCGCGGGCGAAGATCGCGCGCAGCGCCTCCTCACCCGCGATGTGGGCGAGCACCCGGAGCTCCACCTGCGAGTAGTCGGCGGAGAGCAGCCGGGCGCCCGCCTCGGCCACGAAGCAGGAGCGGATCTCCCGGCCCACCTCGGTGCGGATGGGGATGTTCTGGAGGTTCGGATTCGTGCTCGAGAGCCGCCCGGTGGTGGACCCGGTCTGGCTGAGCGTGGTGTGCAGGCGCCCGTCGCGGTCGCTGACCAGCTCGGGCAGGGCGTCGAGGTAGGTGCTCTTCAGCTTCGTCAGCTCCCGCCAGCGCTCGACGCGCTCGATGATCGGGTGCTCGTCGCGGATGGCGGCCAGCACGCGGGCGTCGGTGGAGAAGCCGGTCTTGCCGCGGCGTTTGCGCGAGAGCCCGAGCCGCTCGAAGAGGATCTCCCCGAGCTGCTGCGGCGAGCCGATCGTGAACTCCTCGCCGGCCAGCTCGTGCACCTCGGTCTCGAGCGTGGCGATGCGCTCGGAGAACCGCGCCTCGATCTCGGCCAGCCGACCGGAGTCGATCTTCATCCCCGCCCGCTCCACGTCGATCAGCACCTCGACCAGCGGCAGCTCGACCTCGCGGAAGAGCCGCATCAGACCCTCCTCGTCGAGCACCGCGCGCTGGCGCTCGGCGAGCACGCGCGTCGCGACCGTACGCTCGGCCAGCCCGTCGGCGCCGCTGACCGCGGCGGCGATGCCGGCGTCCTGGGTCAGCTCCTCCAGCGGATAGGTGCGCCGCGCCGGGTCGATCAGGTAGGCGGCCACCATGGTGTCGTGCTCGAGGGCCGGAGCGTCGGACGGCGCCTCCGGCGCGGCCACGGCCTTCCAGTCGTGGGCCACCAGCGGCCGGTCGCCGATCGACAGCGACAGGGCGGCCAGCGTCTCCGCCTCGCCGACCATCACCCGCTCGCCGCCCGCGTAGGCGGCGAAGCGCAGCGCTCGGGTCTCCTCCGAGCGCTCGGCGCCGAGGGTCAGGAGATCGCCCCGGAGGCCCGCGAGCTCCACCACCGGCACCTCCTCGGCCGCGGCCTCGACGCGCATCTCGGCCGCGGGCAGCGGCGGGCCCTCCGCCTCCTCGAGCGCCTCCTCGATCCGCCGCAGCGGCTCACGGAGCTCGAACTCGCGGAAGCACTCGCGCAGGCGAGAGCGGTCGGGCTCCGCCGCGGCCACTCCTCGCACGTCGATGTCGAGGGCCACCTCGCGCTGCGCCGTCGCCAGCGCCTTGGAGATTCGCGCGTCCTCGGCGTGGTCGATCAGGTTCTGCTTGCGCTTGGCGCCGGAGATCTCGCCCACCGAGGCGAGCACCGTCTCGAGGTCACCGAAGCGCTGGAGGAGCTGGGCGGCGGTCTTGTCGCCGATCCCGGGGACGCCGGGGATGTTGTCCGAGGTGTCGCCCTTGAGTCCGTAGAAGTCGGGGATCGACTCGGGCGGTATGCCGTAGCGGTCGATCACCGCCTCGCGGTCGTAGATCTTCGTCTCGGTGATGCCGCGGCTGGTGGCCATGACGCGCACGCCGGGCTCGACGAGCTGGAAGGCGTCGCGGTCGCCGGTCACGACCATCACCTCGACCCCCCGCTCGTGGGCCTGGCGGCAGAGCGTGGCGATCACGTCGTCGGCCTCGTAGCCCGGCACCTTGACGTTCTGATAGCCGAAGGCCTCGGCCAGCGGTGCGAGGTGGGGCCACTGCTCCGAGAGCAGGTCGGGCTTCGCGAGCCGCTGGGCCTTGTACTCGGTATACACCTGCTCCCGGCCGGACAGGCCGGCGTCCCAGACCACGAGCGTGGGCGTTGATCCGTACTCCGTAAGGATCTTCACGAGCATCGACGCGAAGCCGAAGATCGCGTTCGTGGGCATCCCCCGCGAGGTGGCGATGGTCTCCGGCAGGGCGTAGAAGGCGCGGTAGGCGAGCGAGTTGCCGTCGATCAGGAAGAGCTCGCGCGGGGTCGCCTCGGCCACGGGGCCATCTTAGGTTTCCGGGTGGGCGCTGCCGCCGCGCGGGCGACGCTCGCCGGTGCGGGCGGCGCGGAGCGACCGGCGCTCGCCGAGCTGAGCGCCGCGGCCCGGACCAGACCCGCTCCGGCTCTATGATCCGGCCCCCTCCGGGCCCCGCCCGCGGTCGGGACCGGACGCCACTCGATGCCACCCACGCCAAGCGCACAGTTCTCCCTGGACCTGCGCGTGGAGCTGGGGCGCGATCCCG
>JBPCQB010000052.1:0-4149 GCA_050998555.1 Thermoleophilaceae bacterium | reverse complement strand
TTCATGCCCGAGTAGCCCTCCACCTCCTGCTTGATGTCGAGCGCGGTGACCGGCCGGCGCTCGGCCATGAGGTAGGAGATCAGGGAGAGCTGACGGATCAGCTTCTCGGTGTCCTTGGCCACGGCTCACGGAGGATAGGCCAGCCGGGAGGGACGGCCGAGCCTCCGAACCCGAAGTTTGCCGCTCTTTGCGGGAGTGGTCGGCCCGCACGTGGCTGCGCCCGGCTGTGCGAGGTCCCGTATCCTGCTCGCGGCTTGACTCATACAGACCTCGACGGCGGCGCCGAGCCCCACCACACGAGCGGCATGACCACGCGCGTGATCCTCGACTACGTCGAGCGTGAGGGCGGACGCCCAGCGGTCGGGGCGCTGTTCGAGGGCGCCGGGCTCGCCGGTCTCGAGGACCGGCTGCGCGACGAGGACGCCTGGTGACGGAGGTCGAGGGGAGGCACTCGAGCGGGCTCACCACGCGGCTGATCCTCCAGTACGTGGAGCGAGAACGGGGGCGCGAGGGCGTCGACGCGCTGCTCGAGCGCGCCGGGCTGGCCGACGCGGAGCCCCGGCTGCGAGACGAGGACTCGTGGTTTCACTTCGACACCAAGAACCGCCTGTTCGAGTCCGCCGCCCACGTGCTCGGCGATCCCCTCGCAGCACGACGGATCGGAGCGTCGGCGCTCGCCCTGAACGTCGGATCGGGCCTGAAGCTCGCCCTTCGAGCCGGGGGGAGCACGCGACTGATCTACGCGGGCGTGGTGGCGGTGGCGGCCAAGCTCACCCGCTCCCACCGCTGGGAGATCGTGGAGCTCGGACGCACGCACGCGCGACTGCGCGCGAGAGACGTGAGCGGCGTCGGCTCCCACCCGGCCACCTGCGAGTACAACGCCGGCCTGCTCTCGGCCGTGCCGGAGCTCTTCGGCATGCCGCCGGCGCGCGTGAGGCACCCGCTCTGTGCGCTGCGAGGCGCCGACCACTGCATCTTCGACGTCCGCTGGCTGCCCCGCTCGACGACCCGGCGCACCGCCGTGGGGTGGGCGGGCGCGAGCATCGCCGCCGTCGGCCTCACGAAGCGCGCGGCGCCGCACCGGCTCGCGCTGGCGAGCGTGGTACCGGTGGTCGGGGCCGGGATGGTCGCCTGGCGCAGCACGCTCATGAGCCGTCGCGGCTGGCTCAGTCTGGAGGCTTCGGTGCGCGAGCACGAGGAGGCCACCGACCGCCTGGCCTCCTCCCTGCACGACCTCGTCTCGGACCTGCGCGAGGAGGAGGTCCTCGACAAGGTGGTGAACAACGCGCGCGGGGCGGTGGGGGGCAGCGAGTTCGCGCTCGTCCTCTCCGACGGGCTGTCCAAGACCAGCGCCGGAGTCTCCCCCGACGCGCTCGAGGCCCTCGAGCAGTGGGTCGCGAGCTCCCCGAAGCGTCTGGAGTCGCCGGTGGCGGTGGCCGACCTCGCGATGGTCACCGACCTCGCGCCGCTGGCGGCGCGGCGGCCCGTGCCGCTCGCCTCTCTGTGCGCCGCTCCCCTCGTGTTCAGGGACCGCCACCTCGGCGTGCTCATCGCCCTAGCGCCGACGCCCGAGGGCTTTCTCGCACGCGACCCGGCGCTGCTCGAGTCCTACGCGGCCCAGGCGGCGGTGGCGCTCAGCCAGATGAAGACCTTCGAGACGCTCGAGTCCCGAGCCCGGGAGGACTCGCTCACCGGCCTGTTCAACCATCGAGAGTTCCACGAGGCGGCCGACCGGGAGATCGAGCGCTGCCGGCGCTACCAGAAGACGATGGCCGTCGTCCTCTTCGACATCGACGGCCTGAAGGCCGTGAACGACCGGTGGGGCCACGCCGAGGGCGACCGGGTGCTGCGCGGGGTGGGCCAGACGATCATGGCGGCGGGCCGGGCATCGGACGTCGCCTGCCGAATCGGCGGCGACGAGTTCGGTCTCGTGCTTCCGGAGTCCTCGGAGGGCGACGCCACCGCGGTCGCCGAGAGGGCGGCGCGTGCGATCGAGGAGGAGCGGCTGGGGGTGAGCGTCTCCTTCGGAGTGGCCGAGTGGCCGACGGACGGGCCCGCGAAGGAGAACGTGCTGCTGACCGCCGACCGCTCCCTCTACCGGGCCAAGCCGCACACGCGCGGCGAGCCGCCCCCCGAGGGCCACTCCGACGTGACCCCGGGGATCAGGCCGCGTCCGTGAGCCGGCCGGTCAGGCGGCCCTGCGGTCGTCCTCGCGCGCCCCGAAGTAGGCCGCGCCCGACAGCGCGCGGTCCCACGCCGACCACTGCTGGCCGTCCTCGAGCGATCGCTCGATCCGGTCGAACGAGCCGAGACGCCCACCGAGGTTGTCGATCATGTGGACGAGCGTGGCCTCGCGCGTGCAGGGCACGACCGGCGAGCCGTGCTCGAGCAGGCCGTGGTGGGAGAGGATGATGTGGAGCACGGCGCGCGCGGTGGCCGCGGGGAACCCGGGGACCTCCTCGATCGCGCGCCTGACCATGTAGTAGCCGAGGGGGATCTCGCCCTGTAGGCGTCCGAGGTCGCTGAGCTCGATGGCACCGTTCTCCTCCTCGTAGGCCTCGACCTTGCCGATGTCGTGGAGGAGCGCACCCGTCACGGCGACGTCCCGGTCGATTCCGGGGAAGGTGGATGCCATCGCGCTGACCCCCTGGGCCACCGACAGGCAATGCTCGAGCAGTCCGTGGCGGTAGGCCTGGTGGTAGTGCTTGGCCGCCGGCGCCTCGCGCCAACGCCGCCACACCGCCGAGCCCTCGGCGAAGAACCGCTCGAGCAGCTCGCGGAGGGCGGCGCTCTGGACGGTGGCGATGAGCGAGCGCAGATCGGCCTCCATCTGCTCGCAGGGCACCGGAGGCCCCTCGATCAGGTCGTCCTCCTCGTACTCGCCGGGAAACGCGGCCTCGATCGTCCGCACGGTGAGCGACGCCCCGTACTTCGGGTCGACCGCGAAGCGCCCGCACACCCGCACCACAGCTCCGAGCGCGCACCGGGGAGCGATGAGCTCGACGCCGTCCCACACCACGGCCTCGACGCTCCCCGAGACGTCACCGAAACGGATCTTGAGGAACGGGTCCCCGTTTCGCTTCTGCCGTCGGGCGAGCTCTCGCACAACGAACACCGACTCGACGAGCTGCCCGTCCTCGAGGTCGCGGACGAGCACCTTGGGCTGGATGAGCGCGGCCTGCTCCACCGGACATCGAAACGTAGAGATGGGGGCGGACGCGATCGGTGTGTCGCTTCGGGACGGACGGGTACAGTCGCCGTATGTCCTCTTCCTCCTCCGCCAGATCCAGTCAAGGCATACTCTCCGACGACGTCGCCGAGGATCGCGAGCAGATAATCGAGCTTCTGAAGAAGGCGTACTTCATGGAGCTCGAGACCGTGATGAGCTACGTCCAGAACTCGGTCAACCCGGACGGGGTTCGCGCGCAGGAGATCAAGGAGAGCCTCGAGGAGGACATCCAGGAGGAGCTCGGGCACGCGCAGCAGTTCGCGTCCCGGATCAAGGAGCTCTACGGCGTCGTGCCGGGCTCGATGGAGTTCGCGGCCGAGCAGACCTACCTCCAGCCCGCCGAGCAGCAGACCGACGTCGTGCACGTGATCAAGGGCGTGATCCAGGCCGAGAGCGGCGCGATCGAGCACTACAACAAGATCATCGAGTTCACCGACGGCAAGGACTTCGTGACCCAGGACATGGTCATCGCCATCCTGCGCGACGAGGAGGGCCACCGGCGCCTGTTCGAGGGCTTCCTGCGCGAGTACGAGGCGGAGGGGCTCGCGTAGCGAGAGCTTTGGCGCGCCCCTAGCCGCGTGGCGGCCGGCGGGCTCGCCGGTCGGCGAGATCGGCTCCAATCCCGACAGCGCGTTCACGGTCGGACACTCGAACCACACGCTCGAGACGTTCGTCGGCCTACTCGCTGCACACGGGGTGCGCCGGGTTCTCGACGTCCGCCGCTTTCCCAGGTCGAGGCGGCTGCCGCACTTTTCCCGCGACGCACTCGAGCGGTCGCTGCCGAAGCGGGACGTCGACTACCGGCACCTGGTCGAGCTCGGCGGCCGGCGCCGGACCCGCCCCGACTCGCCGAACGGCGGCTGGCGGGTCGAGGCCTTCCGGGCCTACGCCGACCACATGACCGAGGCGGAGTTCCGTGA
>JBPCQB010000133.1:0-5877 GCA_050998555.1 Thermoleophilaceae bacterium | reverse complement strand
ATCCCGTGGCGGTCGAGCGCGGGGTGAGCGCCGCGGAGGTGGTGCGCGCCGCCGCGCCGGTGGCCGGCGGCGGGGGCGGCGGCCGGGACACGATGGCCCAGGCCGGCGGGCGCTCGCCCGAGAGGCTGCCCGAGGCGATCGCGGCGGCGCGGGTCGAGATCGAGCGGGCCCTGGGCGGATGAGGGTCATGGCCCTCGATCACGGGGAGGCGCGCTGCGGCGTGGCGATCTCCGACCCCACGGGGACGCTGGCCACGCCGGTTGGCGCGGTGGCGCGCCCGGACACCCGCCGGGGTCGGGGCGAGATCGTGCGCCTCGCGCGCGAGCGCGAGGTGGGAAGGGTGGTGGTCGGCCTGCCCCTGACGCTGCGCGGGGACGAGGGACCGCAGGCCGAGCACGCCCGCGCCTTCGCCGCCACGCTGGCCGAGCGCCTCGACGTCCCGGTCGACCTCTACGACGAGCGCCTCACCACCCGGCAGGCCGAGCGCTCGGGCGGCACGGCCGACGCGGACTCGCGTGCGGCGGCCCACCTGCTCGAGAGCTACCTGGCGTCGTCCGGCTCCACCGCCACAGTGTCCGGTCGATGAGCAGCGCCGGACCTCCGGACGTGCCCGGCGGACCGCCCGAGGTCCCGGGGCGCTCCTCCGCTCGCGAGCGCTCGGCCGAGGCGCGCGAGCGGGCACGCCAGGCGCGGGACGCACGCCGGGCTCGAGGGCGAGCCGGGTTCAACGGCGGCCGCGGCCGGGCCGAGCCTCCGGCCGATGACGCCTTTGGCGACGACGAGAGCCCGCGGTCCGAGCCTCCTTCGCGCCCGCCCTCGTCGCGCACCCGCGCCCGCCGCCGGGGCGCGGCCCTCCTCGGAGCCGTCGTGCTGATCGGTGCCCTCGTCGTCGGCTGGGCCGTCGTCTCCTACTACCAGCCCTTCACCGGCGACGGTGAGGGGAGGGTCCAGGTCAGCATTCCGAGCGGCGCCACCGTCTCTACGATCGCCGGGATCCTCGAGACGCGCGGGGTCATATCCAGCCCGTTCTTCTTCGAGACCCGCGCGCGGCTGACCGACCGTGGCACGACTCTGCGGCCGGGCTCCTACACGCTGCGCCGCGGCGCGAGCAACCAGGCCGTCCTCGACGTCCTCGCCGCGGGACCGCCGCCCGACGTGGTGAGCGTCACGGTGCCGGAGGGCCGCGCCCGCAGCGAGGTGGCGCCCATCGTCTCCGGCGCGGGGCTCGGCCGCGGCTACCGTCGCGCCACCGCGGGCGCCTTTGGCGGCTTCGACCCGGCGACCTACGGCGCGCCGAAAGGCTCGAGCCTGGAGGGGTTCCTCTTTCCCTCGACCTACGAGTTGCGACGCGACGACGACGCGCGCGAGCTCGTACGCCGCCAGACCGAGGCGTTCGAGCGTGAGGCCCGGAACCTCGACTTCGACGGCGCGCCGGGCGAGCGCACGCCCTACGAGGTGCTGACCGTGGCATCGATGGTCGAGCGCGAGGCTCAGGTCGACCGCGAGCGCCCGCTGATCGCGTCGGTGATCTACAACCGCCTGAAGATCGACGAGCTGCTGCGCATCGACGCCACCGTGCGCTTTGCGACCGGCAACTGGAGCCGGCCCATCCTCAAGTCGCAGCTCGAATCGCCGGACCCCTACAACACCTACACCAACGCCGGCCTGCCTCCGGGGCCGATCGGCTCGCCGGGGCGCGAGTCGCTCGAGGCCGCGGCCAACCCGGCGAACACCGATTTCATGTTCTACGTGGTGAAGCCGGGCACGTGTGGCGAGCACTCCTTCTCGGACAACGAGGACCAGTTCTTCCGCGACTCGAACCGCTACAACGACGCGCGCGCGGCCCGCGGCGGGCGCTCGCCGACCGACTGCTGAGTGGGGGCCGAGCGCTCCGCGCCGAGCGCGGGCGCGCCGTGCGACCCGGCCGTGCCGGGCGTCCTCCTCGGGGTCATCGGCTGGCCGGTCGGCCACTCGCGCTCGCCGGCCATGCAGGGCGCCGCGCTCGCGGCGCTCGGCCTGCCCTGGCGCTACGTGCGCCTGCCGGTCCCCGTCGAGCTCCTCGAGGAGACCGTCCGTGCCCTCGCGGGCTCGGGCTTTCGCGGCGCCAACGTGACGATCCCGCACAAGGAGGGCGCGCTGCGCCTGGCCGACTCGGCCACTCCGGCCGCCCGGGCCATCGGAGCCGCGAACACCCTCACCTTCACCGCTGACGGGGTCCACGCCGACAACACGGACGCGGGCGGGCTCATCGACGCCCTCGAGGTTCCCATGGCCGGCCGCCGCGCGCTCGTGCTCGGCGCCGGGGGGGCGGGGCGGGCCGCGGCGTGGGCGCTCCGTGAGGCGGGCGCGGAGGTCGCGCTCTGGAATCGCACCCCCGAGCGCGCCGCGGCGGTGGCCGCCGAGCTCGGCGTCGTGCACGCGCTCGACGTAGGGCCGGCGCTCCCCGGCGTGGACGTGCTGGTGAACGCGACCTCGGTGGGCCTCGGACCGGGCGCCGGGGGCGTCGACGCGCTCGAGGCCCTAAGCCTCGGCGGAGCCGAGCCCCCGCCTGTGGTCGTCGACCTGGTCTACGGCGCGCAGCCGACCCCGGTCGAGCGCTGGGCCCGGGCCGGCGGCGCCCGGGTGGTGGACGGCCTCGAGATCCTCGTACGCCAGGGTGCACGCTCGCTCGAGGGATGGACCGGGCGAAGCCCTCCGCTCGAGGTGATGCGCCGTGCCGTGCGCTCGGGCGGTACCTGATGACGCCCTGGGCCATCGCGACTCAAGAAGATGACCAGAGGAGCCGAAGACGGGTCTTGTGCGGACGGTCAAACGCGTACCTCTGGGGCTGGTGGCCATGGCGTGCTTCGCGGTCGGCTTCGCGGGCACCCTGGTGTGGCCCGAGGCCGACAGGGAAGCCATAGCGGCGCCTCCGGCCCCGAGTCAACCTGCTCAGATCACCTTCGCGAGCGTCTTCCGGGCCGAGGTCAACGATCTTTGCCGCGAACACACAGAATGGGCCGCGGACAACGGGGGTCAATGGCGCAGCGTCACGACCGCAGAGGTTCGACGCCTCCAGGTTTCGGCGTCGCGGCTGCGACTCGACGGCTTGCGCGACGTCTATCCGGCGAGCAAGCGCGACCGCGCCACGCTGCGGCGGATGCGCGACTCACTGAGCCAAGTCGAGTACCTGGCGGATGACGCTGCCCATGCCGGCGGGGACGGCGTGGTGGACGAGATGTTCCGGGAAGACGTGATGCTGGAGCTGGAGGGGAGCCTCCGTTCGCTCTCCGGTCTGGTCGAGGCTCGCGGCTTGCAGGAGTGCGCCCTCTCCTGACCTGAGGTCCTTGACCCGGTACGTTCCCGGCCAGCGTGGCGACCGTCCCGGACACCGGCCGGTGGGAGAGCCTGCGCTCCGAGCGCACCCGGTGGGCGGTCATCGGCGGGCTGCTGGTGGCCGTGTTCCTCGCCCGGGCCGCGATCCCCGACGCGACCACGATCGGGGTCTCCTTCCTCTACCTCGTCCCCGTCCTGCTGGCGGCGTTCTGGCTCGACGCTCGTCAGGCCGTGCTCGTCGGCCTCTTCGGGGCCGCCCTGTACGCGCTCGGCGCTCCGTTCGGCCCGGAGCCCTTCGTCCCCGCCGCGGTGGTCCTGCGGATGGCGCTGTTCTGCGGCATCGGCTACGTGGTCGCTTCGCTCGTCGAGCGCCAGCGCCGGCTGGTGCTCGAGGTCGCCCGGCAGTCGGCGCAGATCGCCGAGCTGCGGGTCATCCGCGAGGCCCTCGTCCCTCCGCGTCCCCCGGAGCTCGCGGGCATGGACCTCGCGAGTCGATACGTGCCCGCCGAGCACGACGTGGCCGGGGACTTCTTCATGGTCGCGCTCGGTCCGGGCGGCACCACCATCCTCGTGATCGGCGACGCCATGGGGCACGGCGTGGAGCCCGCGCGCCGGGCGGCCTTCGTCCGCGCGTCGCTCTCGACCTTCATTCCCTTCAGCGCGGAGCCCGACCGACTCCTCCAGATGGCCAACCGCGCGCTGTACGAGCGCGCGGACGAGTCGGGAGCCTTCGTGACCGCCGCGTGCGTCGCCATCGGACCGGACCGGAGGTCGATGTCGTGGGCCCTGGCCGGCCACCATCCGCCCATGTGGCTCGACCGGGGATCGGAGCTCGAGGGCGCGCACGGCGGCATTCCGCTCGGTCTCGAGCCCGATCTGGGCTGCCGGACCAGTTCGGCTGAGCTCCCACCCGGGTCCGGTGTCCTGCTCTTCACCGACGGGGTGCTCGAGGCGCGAGCCCCCGGGGGCGCTGACTCAGCGGAGGATGGGACCTTCGGCAGCCGGCGCCTGTCCCGACAGCTGATGGACCTGCGCGGTGCGAGCCCGGACGCGGTCGTCGACGAGGTCCGCTCCGCCGCCGAGAGCTTCTCGGGCGGGCGTCTGGCCGACGACCTCTGCCTCCTGGCCGTCAGGACCGGGGTCGATGACCTGGGGAGTGCTCGCGCGCCGGCAGCGCCCGTCGGAGCCCGAGCTCATCGCGCGGCAGGCTGAGGCCGGTCAGGAGCAGGAGGATCGACTGCTCCCGCCGGCGCCGCTGGGTGGGCGGCCGGTGGGGCCGTCGCGTTGACGGTCACGGTGGCCGGCCGGATGCCCCCGCGACCGTCGCTCACCGTCTCCTCGAACGAGTCGCTCCCGGTGAAGCCTTCGGGGGGCGTGTAGAGGCAGTTCCCCCCCCGGGGTGCCGGAGACTCTGCCGTCGTCCGGCTGCGCGGAGCCCGTCAGCAGCAGCTCGTCTCGGTCTCGTCGTCGAGACGACGGCCCAGCCGACGACGAGGGCACCGATCAGCACGAGGCCTCCGAGGAGGGCCGCGCCCCGGCAACGGGTGGGGGTCGTGCGGGACGCCGCCAGAGAGTCGCTCCGCACCCGTCGGGCGCGCCCGAGCCCTAAACACCGGAGATGGAGGTGCCGATACGAGCGCGTGGTCTCCCTCTCGCGCCCGATGGTCTTCGCGTTGATCGGGGCGGTGCTCATCGCCGTCACGTTCACGGTCACGCGCGTAAGCCCCGAGGAAGAGGCCGGCGAGCCCGTGCCGCCGCCGTCCGCGGAGACCTCCGGTGCTCCGCGCGCAGACGCCCCGGGCGCCTCCCGGCCCGCCCCGGGTCCATCGCGCGCCGGCGCCCGTGACGCACCGTCCAAGGCCGTCCCGAGCCCGCGCCGATCCACCCCCGGCACACGGCCCAAGCCCCCGGGCGGGCTGTCCGGCAAGGCGGTGGACGCCGCCCGCGCACTCGAGCGGGGCAAGGTCGTGGTGGTCCTCTTCACCCAGCGTGGCGCCGACGACGACGCCACCCGGAGCGCCGTGCGCGAGCTGCCCACGAAGAGGAGGCCGCGGGTGGCCGTGTTCCGTGATCGGGTGAGCAATCTCGCCGACTACGGCCCGCTCGCCGCCGGGCTCGGCATCTCCCGCGCTCCCTCCGTGGTGGTCGTCGACCGCGACCGCCGCGCCCGCGTGCTCGAGGGATACCTGGACAGGGGAACCCTCCGGCAGGCCGTTCGGGACGCACTGCGATGAGCGGCTCCACCGACGCCCTGGACCTGGCCGACCCGACCGGTGGGGAGGAGGCCGGCGACTCGGTCCCCGGCCCGGACGTGCACGCCGAGGAGGAGGCTAGGGCGCGGAGCCCCGGGCTGACGCCGCCGCGGCTCGGCCGTCGGGGCTCGCGCTCGCTCACCGACTCGATCGTCGCGCTCGGCTTCCTGTCCCCGGAGCGGGTCGAGGCCGCCGTCACGGAGTCACGCGCCACGGGTCGCCGTCCCGAGGCGGTGTTGCTCGACCAGAGTGCCCTGACCTCCGATCAGCTCGCGCGGGCCACCGCCGACCGCCTGGGCGTCGAGCACGT
>JBPCQB010000036.1:0-16979 GCA_050998555.1 Thermoleophilaceae bacterium | reverse complement strand
ACTCCGACGCGGCTGCGGCGGGTGGTGCGCCGGGCGGCCGGGCCGACGGCTCCGCCGGGGCCCGCGTCTTTCCCCTCCGCCGCGGCGGAGGGCGCGCGGGCCGGAGGTGAGCCGGGTCGCCGTCCTCAAGGGCGGCCGCTCGCTCGAGCGCCAGGTGTCCCTGCGCTCGGGCGCGTGCGTGGAGGACGCCCTCGAGCGCCTCGGGCACGAGGTGACGCCGATCGACGTGGGACCCGACCTGATCGAGCGCCTCGAGCACGCGGCCCCGGAGGTGGCCTTCGTCGCCCTCCACGGCCGCGACGGCGAGGACGGCACCGTCCAGGAGCTGCTCGAGATCCTCGGGGTCCCCTACACGGGCTCCGGGGTGCCGGCCTCGATACGGAGCATGGACAAGGTGCTGACCAAGCACGCGCTGCGCGAGGCCGGCGTGGCCACTCCCGACTTCTTCTCGCTCGGCGAGTCGGCGTTCCGGGAGCTCGGCGCGGCCGAGGCCCTTCCGGCCATCGAGCGCCGCCTCGAGTTCCCGATCGTGGTCAAGCCGGCGGGACAGGGCTCGGCCCTCGGCATCAAGTTCGCGCGCACCCCGGCGGACGTTCCCTCCGCCCTCATCGCCGCCTTCTCCTACGACCAGAAGGTGCTGTTCGAGCGCCACGTGGCCGGGCGCGACCTGGCCGTGTCGGTGCTCGAGGAGGACGGCCGGCCGGTGGCCCTGCCGATCGTCGAGGCCGTCCCGCGCGACGAGGACTTCTACGACTTCGAGGCCCGCTACGAGATCGGCCGCACCGCTTTCGTGTGCCCGGCCGAGGTGCCGGAGGCGGTGGCCGAGCGCGCCCGCGCCCTTTCCCTCGCCACCTACGAGACGCTCGGTTGCGCCGGGTTCGCGCGCGTGGACTTCATGCTCGAGGACGCCACCGATGAGCTCTACGTGCTCGAGCTGAACACCATCCCCGGCCTGACCGAGACCAGCCTTCTCCCCATGGCCGCCGAGGCCGCGGGGATCGGCTTCGACGCGCTGGTGGGGAGGGTGCTGGAGCTGGCGGGGGTGGGCGTCCGAATCTCCTCACGCTGAGGCCGCCCGCTTCGGAAGCCCGCGCATCTTCATCGGGGGCCGTCTGGTCGGGAGCTGCGGATTTCGTGCCGAGCCGGGCACGGCGCGGCGGCCGACCCCTACGAAGACCCCCCCGCGAAGTCCTCCGGCGTCACGTTGTCGAGGAAGTCCTTGAACTTCTCGACGACCTCCTCCTGATCCTCGACCTCGTGCTCGAATTCGATCGCGGACTCGGTGATGACCTCCTCGGCCACGTAGATCGGTGCGCTGGTGCGTACGGCGATGGCCAGGGCGTCGGAGGGACGGGAGTCGATCTCCACCTCGCGGCCGTCGAGGCGCAGGGTGATCGACGCGTAGAAGGTGTTCTCCTTGAGCTCGGTGACCGCCACCTTCGCGCAGGACACGTCGAGCTCGGTGAGCATGTCGCCCACCAGGTCGTGGGTCATGGGCCGCGGGGTGTTGGCACCCTGGAGCTTCATGAGGATGGCGGCGGCCTCGGGGTGACCGATCCAGATCGGAAGGAACTTGTTGCCCTTGCGCGTCTTCAGGAGCACGATCGGCTGCTTGCCCACCATGTCGAAGCTCACGCCGTAAATGACCATCTCCTGCATCGAAGCCCCCGACTCGCTCGGCTGCGCGACGGAGCCAGTCTAATGGTGCCCGTGTCGGCCACCCCGACTGCCCTCCCGGCGCATGCCTTCACGACTTTTTGACACCATCGCGCGATGGTGGGCCGGCTCGCACGTCTCGTGAAGCGCTCGCGGCGACGAGCCGTCTTCGCGATGGCGCTCCTCGCCGCGCTGTCCTCCCTCGCCGCCGTCGCGCTCGCCCGGCCGCAGACCACCCTGCCGCAGATCATCGAGGATCGGGACCGCGACAACCGGCTCGAGACCGGCGAGGGTGAGGATCACGTCGTCCGCGACGAGCTCGGTCAGGCGCTCGAAGGCCGCGAGCGCCGCCGAGCGGAGCTGCTCTTCTTCAGTCAGCTCACGGACTTCCACATGATCGACGAGGAGTCCCCCGCCCGGGTCGAGTTCCTCGACCGCTTCGAGGGTCCCTTCACCTCGGCCTACCGCCCGCAGGAGGGCATCACCCCGCAGGTGCTCGAGGAGATGGTCGACCAGATCCGCAACGCTAACACCCCGATCAGCCGGGAGCCGCGGCCGGAGCTCGTGATGACCACGGGCGACAACTCGGACAACACCCAGCTGAACGAGACGCGCTGGTTCATCGACCTGCTCGACGGCGGCGACGAGGTGGACCCGAACTCGGGCGTCGAGGGCGGTCCCTGCGAGCCGCCGGACGGTCGCCTCTACGACGGCGTCCGCGGCGGCAACGAGTACTACGAGCCGGACTCGAGCCGCCCGCGGCCCGGCAGCGACGAGGAGGACGGGCGCGGCTACTCGCCGGACCAGGCGGAGAACGAGCGCGAGGCGAAGCGCTCGAACGCCGTGCGCGACTTCCCGAACCTGTTCGAGACCATGAACAAGCCGTTCCGGGCCACCGGGCTGAAGGACACGCCCTGGTACGGCATCTTCGGCAACCACGACGCGCTCGTGCAGGGCAATCAGCCGCGCAACGGCGCGCTCGACGCGGTGGCCACCGGCTGCCTCAAGACCAGCAACCTCTCACCGCCCGCGCTCGCGCAGATCGAGCGGCTGGCCGGGGGCGGCCTCACCGCCCCGGAGCAGTCCGAGGCCTACCAGGTGGCGCTCGCCGACATGGCGCGGACCGTCGAGGGCGGGCCTGAGAGCCCGCAGGCCACGGTCGTTCCCGCCGACCCGCGCCGGCGCCTGCTCAAGAAGAGCGAGTTCATGAGTGAGCACTTCGCCACGCGCGGTGCGCCCAAGGGCCACGGGTTCACCCCGCGGAATGTGGCCACGGGTCAGGGCAACTACTCCTTCAAGCCGAAGCCGGGCCTTCGCTTCCTCGTGCTCGACACGATCTCCGAGCGGGGCGGCGACGGCGGCAACCTCGACGACGATCAGTTTCGCTGGGTGCACGACGAGCTCCGGGCGGCCGAGTCCTCGCGTGAGATCGTGATGCTCTTCGCCCACCACTCGCTCGAGACCATGGACCAAGGCCCGGCCAGTCCGTTCCCGCCCGGCGACGACACCGAGGCCATTCTCAACAACCGCGAGCCCTTCCACGGCGGCCTCGCCCCTCCGCCTGCGCGCGGGGTGACCACGCCCTGCACGTCGAGCGATCCCGCCGCCGAGCCGACGCCCGACGAGACCTTCCGGTGCCTGCTGCTCCGCCATCCGAGCGCGGTGGCCTTCGTCAACGGCCACGAGCACAACAACCGCATCGAGCCGTTCGAGCGCCGCCCGGGAACCGGTCGGGCGGCCGGAGGCTTCTGGGAGATCAACACGGCCTCCCACATCGACTGGCCGCAACAGTCGCGGCTGATCGATCTCTTCGACAACCGCGACGGCAACCTCTCGATCTTCGGGACGATCGTCGATCACGCTGCGGCTCCGAACCCGGGTGGCCCCCCGGCGCCCAGAGACGGGCAGGCGACGGTCGGAGAGTCGACCAAGCGCCTGGCCTCGATCTCCAGAGAGCTCTCGTACAACGACCCCCAGGCCGACAACGGGGAGGACGGCCGCGGGGATAAGCGCGGCAGCCGTGAGGATCGCAACGTCGAGCTGATCGTCCGCAACCCGTACGCCGGGACGCCCGGCGCCTACGGGCAGGGCGCGCCGATCCCCGGTCTGCCGGGAGTGCCCGGCCTCCCGGGCGTGCCCGATCTGCCCGGCGCACCGGAGCTGCCCGAGACGCCCGAGCTCCCCGACGTTCCCGGTGGACTGCCCGGGAACGATGAGGACGGTGGTGACGAGGGCGATGCCGACGAGGACGACGACGAGGGTCCGCGGCCGCCGGTCGATCTGCCGGACCCGCCCGAGCTGCCCTGACGCAGCCGGGCGTCGCCGCGCCCGGCCGCGGCGGCCCAGATGGCTGATTCCACGACCCCGCATGCGCGGCCGTGGAATCGACCATCTAGCTTCTAGCCGCTGTGTCCGGCGCCGCCATCCTCGACATCGACGGAACGCTCGTCGACACCAACTACCACCACTCAAGCACCTGTTCGCGGGCGTTCCGCCAGATCGGGCTCACCGCCCCCCTGTGGCGCATCCACCGCTCCATCGGCATGGGCGGGGAGCGGCTCGTGCCGGCGCTGGTCGGGGAGGAGGCCGACGCCGAGCACGGTGACGACGTGCGCGACGCCGAGACGACCCTCTACCGCGAGCTCATCCGCGAGGTGGTCCCGTTCCCCTCCGCGCGGCGGTTGATCCAAGAGGTCCGCGGCCGCGGGCTGGCGGTCGTGCTCGCCTCCTCGGCCAAGGAGTTCGAGGTCGAGCACTACCTCGATCTGCTGGACGCGCGCGACGTCGCGGACGCGTGGACGAGCTCCGTGGACGTCGATGCGACCAAGCCCGAGCCCGATCTCGTGTCGGTCGCCCTCGAGAAGGTCGGCGCCGACGACGGTGTGATGGTCGGCGACTCGGTCTACGACTGCCAGGCGGCGGCCCGGGCGGAAATCGAGTCGATCGGCCTCCTGACGGGTGGGTTCTCGGCCGAGGAGCTCCGAGGGGCGGGCGCGGTGGCGGTCTTCGACTCGATCGAGGCCCTCCTCGAGGGGTTGGACGACACCGCGCTCGGAGCGCTCGCGCGCGCTTGAGGGCCGACACCTCGGCCCGGTCGCCGTCCGGCTCGACCCGAGGTCGCCGCGACCGACCGGGATGGCGCGGTTGCCTTCGCTCCCAGCCCACGATCGTTGATAATCTCGCCCACGAATGACCCCGAGACCGAATCTCGGGTAGGTCCGGTCCATTGAAGAGGGAGCACCCGTAGTGGCGCTGGCGGCGGGCGATGTCGAGCGTCGGGACCACCTGGAAGCGGAGCGTTCCCTCTTCCATCGCTTCCACTCCGGCGATGCCTCAGCCCGCGAGGAGCTGGTGGAGCGCTTCCTGCCGCTGGCCCGCCAGCTGGCGCGGCGCTACCAGCGAGGCCGGGAGCCTCTCGACGACCTCGTCCAGGTCGCGTCGATCGGCCTCGTCAAGGCCGTCGACCGCTACGACTCCTCCCGCGGCACCGCCTTCTCCTCCTACGCCGTCCCCACCATCATGGGCGAGCTCAAGCGCTACTTCCGCGACTCGGGCTGGGCCGTGCACGTGCCTCGCGGCATGCAGGAGCGCGTGATGGAGGTCAACGGCGCGGTCGCGCGCCTGTCCCGCGACCTCGGCCGCAGCCCGTCCGCCCAGGAGGTCGCCTCCTCGGTCAAGCAGAGCCCCGAGGCCGTGCTCGAGGCCATGGAGGCGGCGATGGCCTACGACGCGGTCTCCCTCGAGGGCGCTCGCGGGCCGGACGGCGACGAGGGGGACTCCTACGCGGAGACGATCGGCGAGGAGGACGCACGGTACGAGCTCGTCGAGTACGGCGCCACGATCGCGCCGGAGCTGGCCGCGCTGCCCAGCCGCGACCGCCGCGTCCTTCACCTTCGCTTCGTCGAGGACCTCACGCAGTCGGAGATCGCCCGCCGCATCGGGGTCTCCCAGATGCACGTCTCCCGCCTCATCCGGCGCGCGATAACGCGCCTTCGTGACGCCACGGAGGAGCCCGAGGAGTAGCGCGACGGCCCGGTCCGGGCGGCCGCGCCCGATGTTTCGCGGCCATGGCAGGGGGGGAAGTTCACTTCACCAGTGCGCGTCCTCGGCGTCAACGCCGTCTTTCATGACCCGGCCGCCGCCCTGGTCGTCGACGGCCGTGTCGTCGCCGCGGCCGAGGAGGAGCGCTTCTCCCGGCGCAAGCACGGGAAGACGCCCGTGCCCTTCTCGACGTGGGAGCTGCCCGAGGACGCGATCCGGTGGTGTCTCGAGGAGGGTGGGATCGAGGCGGCGGATCTCGACGCCGTGGCCTACTCCTACGACCCGGGTCTGGCCCCCCCGACCGGGGAGGACATCGTCGCCGACGAGTGGGAGGGCCTCCGGACGCTCTACGCCCGGCGGGCACCGCGGTTCCTGGCGACGCTCCTGCCGGGGCTCGACCCCGGTCGCGTCCGGTTCGTCGGCCATCACGTGGCCCACGCCGCCTCGGCGCACCTGGCCTCGCCCTTCGAGCGCTCTAGCGTGCTCGTGGTCGACGGGCGGGGGGAGAGCGCCTCGCACCTGGCCGGTCGCGCCCGCGACGGCGAGCTCGAGGTGCTGGCCGCACAGGCCCTCCCCCACTCGCTCGGACTGCTCTACGAGGAGGTGACCGAGCACCTCGGGTTCCGGCGCTCCTCCGACGAGTACAAGGTCATGGCGATGGCGTCCTACGGGGACCCGTCGTTCCTCCCCGAGCTCCGGCGCGCGGTGCGGCCCACCGGGGATGGGGGCTTCGTCGTCGAGGCGCTCGACCTGGCCGCGCTCGCCCCGCGGCTTCGGTCCGGAGAGGACTGGCAGCCGGTCCACGCCGATCTCGCGGCGAGCGTCCAGCGTCGCCTCGAGGAGGTGCTGCTCGAGCTGGCCCGGTGGCTGCACGCCCGGACCGGCGACCGCGACCTGACCATGGCCGGGGGTGTGGCGCTCAACTGCGTGGCCAACTCGCGGCTGCTCGAGGAGGGTCCCTTCGACCGCCTCTGGGTCCAGCCCGCCGCCGGCGACTCGGGCACGGCCCTGGGGGCGGCGCTCGAGGTGGCGCGGGCCCTGGGCGAGAGGGTCGAGCCCATGCCGGGCGCCGCGCTCGGACGGGGCTTCTCGACCGCCGAGCTCGAGGCGTGGCTCGAGACCGCGAGCCTGGCGTTCGAGCGCCCCGACGACGTGGCCGAGGCCGCGGCCGAGGTGCTGGCCGCCGACGGCGTGGTGGCGTGGTTCCAGGGGCGCAGCGAATACGGCCCCCGCGCGCTCGGGCACCGCTCGCTGCTGGCCGACCCGCGCGCGGCCGAGAACCTCGAGCGGCTGAACGACGTCAAGGGCCGCGAGCAGTTCCGGCCCGTCGCACCGATGGTGCTGGCTGAGCGCGCCGCGGAGGTGTTCGAGGGACCGATCCCGAGCCCGTACATGCTCTTCACCCACCGGGTGCGCCCGGAGTGGGTGGACCGCATCCCCGCCGTGGTCCACGTGGACGGCACCGCGCGGATCCAGACCGTGGACGCCCGCGACGAGCCCCTGGTCGCCCGCATGCTCGAGTGCTTCGAGAGGCTGACCGGGGTGCCGGTGGTGGTGAACACGAGCCTCAACACCGCCGGGCGGCCGATGGTGGACGACCCGCGCGACGCGCTCGAGTGCTTCGGCTCGGCGCCGATCGACGCGCTGGCCCTGGGGCCCTTCATCGTCCGGCGTCCGGCGCTCGCGGGGGCCGACGTCGCTGCGGAGGCGGGGGTCACGGCGTCCGCGGCCGAGATGGCGGTGAGCACATGATCGACGTGGTGGTGCCCACGGCGGGTCGCGACTCCCTCGCCGCGCTGCTCGATGCGCTGGCGGGCGAGGTGGAGCGTGACGGCGCGGCCGGCGCCGCCCTCGGGCGGGTGATCGTGGTCGACGACCGCCGCGCTGCGGCGGCGCAGGCTTCCCCCCTGTACATGGGGAGCGCCGAGCGCCTCGGCGAGCGCCTCCGGGTGGTCCGCGGTCGCGGCGCCGGCCCGGCGGCGGCCCGCAACGTCGGGAGCCGCTCCTCGGACGCCGAGTGGGTGGCGTTCCTCGACGACGACGTGGTGCCGACCCCGGGCTGGCTCGCCGACCTGGCCGCGGACCTCGCAGGGGCGGGCTCGGCCACGGGCGCCGTCCAGGGACGCATCCGGGTGCCCCGGCCGGCCGGCCGGGGCCCGACCGACTGGGAGCGCAACGTGGCCGGTCTCGAGGACGCCCGATGGGCGACGGCGGACATGGCCTACCGGCGCGAGGCGCTCGAGGCGGTGGGTGGGTTCGACGAGCGGTTCCCGCGGGCCTACCGCGAGGACGCGGACCTCGGCCTGCGGGTGAGCGCGGCCGGGTGGCGCATCGAGCAGGGCGCTCGTGCGGTGACCCACCCGGTTCGTCCCGCCGGCGCGCTGGTCAGCGTCCGCCTTCAGGCCGGCAACGCCGACGACGCCCTGATGCGCGCCCTCCACGGATCGGGCTGGCGGACGCCAGCCGGCGCCCCGCCCGGACGCCTGCGCCGCCACGCGGCGATCACTGCGGCGGGCCTGGCGGCACTGGCCGGGGCCGCGCTCGGTGCTCCGCGCGTGAGCGCCGCGGCCGCCGGGCTGTGGCTGGTCGGCACCGCGGAGCTCGCCTGGGCCCGGATCGCGCCGGGTCCGCGCACGGCGACGGAGGTGACGAGGATGGTCGCGACGAGCGCGGTCCTGCCCGCTGCCGCCGTCTGGCACCGCCTCGCCGGAGAGGCGCGCCGGGGGCGGCTGCTCGCCGCGCCGGGACCGCAGGCGGCGCCGGGCACTCCTGCACACCTCGCCGCCGCCGCCGTCGTCCGGGACCGCGCCGCGCGGCCCATGGATCCGCCCGACGCCGTCCTCCTCGATCGCGACGGCACGCTGATCGTCGACGTCCCCTACAACGGTGACCCGGAGCGAGTGGTGCCCATGGCCGGTGCCCGCGAGGCCCTCGAGCGCCTGCGGAAGGCACGCGTTCCGCTCGGCGTGGTGTCGAACCAGAGCGGGGTGGCGCGCGGGCTGATCGCGCCCGACGAGGTCGCGGCCGTGAACGCGCGGGTCGAGGAGCTGCTCGGCCCGCTCGGCCCGTGGGCCATATGCCCGCACGGCCCCGAGGACGGATGTGATTGCCGCAAGCCCGCGCCGGGCCTCGTGCTCGAGGCCGCCGGACGGCTCGGCGTGGACCCGCGCCGCTGCGTGGTGATGGGCGACATCGGCGCCGACGTCGAGGCCGCCCGTGCGGCGGGGGCGCGCGGTGTGCTCGTGCCCACCGATCGCACCCTGCGCGAGGAGGTGGAGGCCGCGGCCGAGGTGGCCGAGGACCTCCCGGGCGCCGTGGACCTCGTCCTCGCCGGGACGACGGCGCCATGAGCTCCCGCCCGCACGTGCTCGTCGCGCGCCTCGACAACGAGGGCGACGTCCTGCTCGCCGGCCCCGCCGTCCGCGCGGTCGCGGCCGGCGCACGCCGCGTGACCATGCTCTGTGGGCCGCGCGGGCGCGCTGCGGCGGATCTCCTCCCCGGGGTGGACGAGGTCCTGGTGCACCGCGCGGCGTGGATCGACCCCGACCCCGAGCCCGAGCCACTGTCGGCCGAGGCCACGCTCGCCCTGGTGGACGAGATCGCCGCGCGCGGCGTCGACCAGGCGCTCGTGCTCACGTCCTTCCACCAGAGCGCGCTCCCGCTCGCCCTCCTGCTGCGCATGGCCGGCGTCCCCCGCATCGCGGCGGTGAGCGAGGACTTCCCGGGGTCGCTGCTCGACATCCGCCACCAGGTGCCGCTGGACGTGCACGAGGTGGAGCGCTCGCTGTCGCTTGCCGCCTCCCTCGGGCACCATCTGCCCGTGGACGACGACGGGAGGCTCCGGGTGCGCCGTGCCGCGTCCGGCGTCCTGCCCGAGGCGGTGGCGGACTGGGTCGCAGAGGGTCCGTACGTGGTCGTCCATCCGGGCGCGTCGGCGCCCGCCCGCGCGTTCGGCGCTCGCCGCAGCGCGGTGCTGGTGGACGCGCTCGTCGAGGCCGGCCGCCGCGTGATCGTCACCGGCGGGCCCTCGGAGACCGCGCTGACCGCGTTCGTGACCGGCGCCTCGGGGTCTGAGCGCCTCGACGCCGGGGGCACCACCACCCTCGCCGAGCTCGCCGAGGTCCTGGTCGGCGCCGACGCCGTGGTGGTGGGCAACACGGGCCCCGCCCACCTGGCCGCGGCGGTGGGCACCCCAGTGGCCTCGCCGTTCGCGCCGGTGGTGCCTGCGGAGCGCTGGCGCCCCTGGCGGGTGCCCCACGAGCTGCTGTACGCGCCCGTGCCCTGCGCCGGGTGCCGTGCCCGCGAGTGCCCGGTGCCCGGACACCCCTGCCTGGAGGGAGTGTCGATCGACGCGGTGGTGGCCGCCGTAGAGCGCCTGACGCCGGCCGCACGTCCGGTCCCGGCGCGTGAGGCGGTGGCCTAGTGAGGATCCTCCTCTGGCACGTGCACGGCTCGTGGACCACGGCCTTCGTCCACGGCGAGCACGAGTACCTGGTGCCGGTGGTGCCCGATCGCGGGCCGGAGGGCCGCGGGCGGGCCCAGACCTTCGTGTGGCCCGAGGCCGCGCGGGAGGTCACCCTCGAGGAGGCGGCCGATGCGGAGGTCGACCTGGTGATCGCCCAGCGGCCCGAGGAGCTCGACGGCCTGGGCGAGCGCTGGCTCGGCGGGCGTAGGCCCGGGCGCGAGGTGCCCGCGGTCTACGTCGAGCACAACGCCCCGCAGGGGCGGATCGCCGACATGCGCCATCCCACCGCCGACCGCGACGACCTCACCGTGGTCCACGTGACGCACTTCAACGACCTGTTCTGGGACTGCGGGGATGCGCGCACCCACGTGATCGAGCACGGGGTCGTGGACCCGGGCTACCGCTACACCGGCGAGCTGGCGCGCTCGGCGGTGGTCATCAACGAGGCCCGGCGGCGTGGGCGCGTGACCGGCACCGACCTGCTCGAGCGCCTGCGCCAGGAGGTCCCGATCGACCTGTTCGGGATGGACTCCGTGGCCGTGGGCGGTCTCGACGACATCCGCCAGGACGACCTCCACGACGAGATGGCCCGCCGCCGCGTGTACCTCCACCCGATCCGCTGGACGTCCCTCGGTCTCTCGTTGATCGAGGCCATGCACCTGGGCATGCCCGTGGTGGCCCTCGCCACCACCGAGGTGCCCGGGGCGGTGCCCGAGTCGGCCGGGGTGGTCTCGACGCGCGTCGAGGCACTCCGCGACGCGGTGCGCGACATGGTGGCCGATCCCGATACGGCACGCGAGCGAGGCCTCGCCGCCCGCGCCGCCGCACTCGAGCGCTACGGCCTCGGGCGCTTCCTGGCCGACTGGGACGAGCTGCTCGAGGAGGTCGCGTCGTGAAGGTCGCGATGGTCTCCGAGCACGCCTCCCCGCTCGCGGCCCTCGGCGAGGCCGACGGCGGGGGGCAGAACGTGCACGTGGCCGCGCTCGCCGTGGCGCTCGGGCGGCGCGGTGTCGAGGTCGTGGTGCACACCCGCCGGGAGGATCCCGACGTCCCGCGGCGGGTGGCCCTCGCGCCCGGCGCGTGGGTGGACCACGTGGACGCCGGCCCCCCGCGGCGCATGCCGAAGGACGAGCTGCTGCCCCACATGGAGAAGTTCGGCGCCGAACTCGCGCGCCGGTGGGAGGAAGATCGTCCCGACGTGGTCCACACCCACTTCTGGATGTCCGGCCTCGCCGCCCTCGAGGCCGTGCGACGGGCTCCGGCGGAGCGCCCCACGCTCGTCCACACCTTCCACGCCCTCGGCGTCGTCAAGCGCCGCCATCAGGGGGCGGCCGACCCGAGCCCGCCGGGACGGATCGACCTCGAGCGCGACCTGACCCAGGAGGTGGACCGCATCGTCGCCACGTGCTCGGACGAGGTGTTCGAGCTCATCCGCCTCGGCGCCGACCGCCGGCGGGTGACGGTGATCCCCTGCGGTGTCGACCTCGAGGCCTTCGGGCCCGACGGTCCGACGGAGCCGCGGGCGCCCGAGCGCCCGCGCATCCTTGCGCTCGCCCGCCTGGTCGAGCGCAAGGGCGTGGGCGACGTCGTGACCGCCCTCCCCCATGTGCCCGAGGCCGAGCTCGTGATCGCGGGCGGGCCCGACGCCGCCGGCCTCGCTCAGGACGCCGAGGCCGACCGCCTCTCCCGTCTGTCCGCGCAGCTCGAGGTGGCCGACCGGGTGGAGATGCGCGGCCGCGTCGAGCGCCCCGAAGTGCCCGCCCTGCTGCGCTCCGCCGACCTGGCGGTGTGCGTCCCCTGGTACGAGCCGTTCGGGATCGTGCCCCTCGAGGCGATGGCGTGCGGCGTCCCGGTCGTGGCCTCGGCGGTGGGCGGGCAGATCGACACCGTGGTCGACGGCGTGACCGGCGTGCACGTGGCCCCGCGGCGGCCCGAGGAGCTCGGCTCGTCCCTGCGCCGCCTGCTCGACGACCCCGCGCGTCTTCGCGAGCTCGGCGCCGCGGGCGCCCGCCGTGCGCGCGCTCGCTACGGCTGGGACGAGATCGCCCGCGCGACCCTCGACGCCTACGCCGCCGCGCGGCCCGTCGAGGCCGAGGGCGCGCGCGAGGTGACCGCATGAGCGGCGAGCGAGGGCGCCGCCACGTGGACGCGCTGCGCTCGTCGCTGGCCTCGGTCGACGACCAATGCGTCCGGCTCGAAGTCTGGGGTGAGCGTCTGGCCGAGGTGCTGATGCAGGGCGGCCGGCTGCTCGCCGCCGGCAACGGGGGGAGCGCCGCCCAGGCCCAGCACCTGACCGCCGAGCTGGTCGGCCGCTACCTCTCCACCGACCGCCCGGCGCTCAGCGCCATCGCCCTCCACGCGGACGGCTGTGCGACGTCGTCCATCGCGAACGACTACGGAGTGGAGGAGGCCTACGCGCGCTCGGTTCGCGCCCACGGGCGTCCGGGCGACGTGCTGATCGCGCTCTCCACCTCCGGGCGCTCGCCCAACGTGCTGGCCGCGGTCGAGGCAGCCGCCGAGATGGAGATCGAGACGTGGGGCCTGACCGGCCCGGCGCCCAACCCGCTGGCCGACTACTGCGACGAGGTCGTCTCCGTCGAGGGTCCCACCACGCCGACCATCCAGGAGGCCCACCTCGTGGCCGTGCACCTGATCTGCGCCGCGGTCGACGCACGCGTGGGCGACGCCGCCCTGACCGCCTCGGACCCCGACGCCGGCTCCTTCTCGTGACCCGGCGGCCCGCCGGCCGGCTCGTGGTGGTGGGCGACGCCCTGCTCGACCGCGACCTCGACGGCCACGTCGAGCGACTCGCTCCGGATGCCCCGGTGCCGGTGGTGGACGACCCCGAGCGCACCACGCGCCCCGGCGGCGCGGGGCTCGCCGCCGCACTCGCCGCCGCCGACGGGCGCCCGGTCACGCTGGTCACGGCGCTGAGCGAGGACCTGGCCGGCCGCGAGCTGGCCGCCGCCCTCGAGGCGAGCGGCGTGGAGGTGATCGACCTCGGACTCGACGGCGCGACGCCGGAGAAGGTGCGCGTGCGCGCCGCCGGGCGGACGCTGCTGCGCATCGACCGCGGAGGGCGCACGCCCGCGACCGTCGGGCGGCCGGGGGCCGAGGCGCACGCCGCGCTCGAGTCCGCGGATGCGGTGCTCGTGGCCGACTACGGACGTGGGGTCGCCGCCGAGCCCGTCCTGCGCGAGGCGCTGGCCTCCCTCCCCTCGGCCGTGCCCGTGGTGTGGGATCCTCATCCCCGCGGCCCGGCCCCGGTGCCCGGGGCGGCGCTCGCCACCCCCAACCGCCGCGAGGCCGCCAGATTCGCGCCCGAGGTGGCGGGCGAGGGCCCCCGGGCGGTGGCGGCGCGCGGGCGCGAGCTGCGCCGGCGCTGGGACGCCGAGGCGGTGTGCGTGACGCTCGGAGAGGAGGGCGCTCTGCTCGTCTCCGACGATGAGGTATCCGCCGTGCCCACCCCGCCGGCCGGGGCGGGTGACCCCTGTGGCGCCGGCGATCGCTTCGCCTCCTGTGTGGCCGGCCTGCTCGCGGACGGGCACGACGTACACGGCGCGGTGGAGGCGGCGGTGGCCTCGGCCAGCCGGTTCGTGGCCGGCGGAGGCGCCGCCGAGGCCGAGCTCAGAGCCCCGCTGGGCGCCGGCGCCCGCTCTCCCGAAGCGGATGACTCGCTTCCGGTCGGCCTCGACGCCGCCCTCGAGGCCTTCCGCCGCACCCGTGTGGCCGGCGGCACGGCCGTCGCCACCGGCGGCTGCTTCGACCTCCTGCACGCCGGGCACGTGGCCACCCTCCGCCACGCCCGATCCCTCGGCGACTGCCTCGTGGTCCTCCTCAACTCCGACGCCTCCGTTCGCCGTCTGAAGGGCTCGGACCGTCCCCTCACGGCCGAGGCCGACCGCGCCGCCGTCCTCTCCGCCCTCGATGCGGTGGATGCCGTCGTGATCTTCGACGAGGACACGCCGAAGGCGACCCTCGAGCGGCTCGCACCGGACGTGTGGGCCAAGGGCGGCGACTACGCGCTCGACGACCTCCCGGAGGCCCCGCTCGTCGAGCGCCTCGGGGGGCGGACGGTGGTCCTTCCCTACATGCCGGGGCGCTCGACCACCCGGCTGATCGAGGAGGTGGGTGCGCGTGGATGAGGACCAGCTCGGCGTGGTCGTGGTCACCGGCGGGGCGTCGGGACTCGGGGCGGCCACCGCCGCCGCGGTGGCCGAGGCCGGGGGCACGCCGGTGGTGCTCGACCTGCGCGAGCCGCCCTCGGGGCTCGAGCACGAGATCGTGGACCTCGCCGACGCCCGGGCGGCCGAGGCCGCAGTGGCCCGGGTGGCCGAGCGCCACGGCTCCCTGTCCGGGGTCGTGACCGCGGCAGCCGTCGACGTGCCCGGAGCGCTCGACCACGTCGAGCCCGCCACGTGGGACCGCATCGTGGCGGTGAACCTGATCGGCACCGCGGCGGTGGTGCGCGCCGCGCTCCCCCACCTCGAAGCGACCCGCGGGACGGTGGTCACCGTCGCCTCGACGCTCGGCTTCAAGGCGGTGGGGGACGCCACGGCCTACTGCGCCAGCAAGTTCGGCGTGGTCGGGTTCACCCGTGCTCTGGCGGCGGAGACGCAGGGGCGGGTGGGCGTCACGCTCCTCGTGCCCGGAGGGATGCACACCGCCTTCTTCGACGACCGCGAGGAGAGGTACAAGCCGCCGCCGGACCTGAAGCTGAACCGGCCCGAGGACGTGGCCCGGAGCGTCGTGTTCGCGCTGTCGCAGCCGGTGGGCTGTGAGCTGCGCGAGCTGGTGGTGACGCCCTCGGTCGAGTCCTCGTGGCCGCCGTAGGCCGAACGCCCGACGAGCGCCCGCTACTCCTCGCGCTGAGGGCGCTCGGCCTCGGGGACCTGCTCACCGCGGTCCCGGCGCTGCGGGCGCTGGCCGCGAGCTTCCCCGGTCACCGCCTGGAGCTGGCGGCGCCGGCTGCGCTTGCGCCGTTGGTCGAGCTCGTCGGAGGTGGATGGGGGATGGTGGACACCGGCCCGCTCGCACCGGTCGATGCGGGGCTCCCCGCGCCCGACGTCGCGGCGAACCTGCACGGTCGCGGACCCGAGAGCCACCGAGTGCTCCTGGCCGCGCGGTCGCGCCGGCTGGTCGCGTTCGAGCACCCCGACGTCCCCGAGAGCCACGGCGGGCCGGAGTGGCGCCCCGGCGAGCACGAGGTGCTCCGCTGGTGCCGGATGCTCGCCGAGAGCGGCGTGCCGGCCGACCCCGAGGCACTCGATGTCGAACCACCCGAGGACGATCCGCCTCCGGCCGCACGCGGTGCCACCCTCGTCCATCCCGGTGCGGCGAGCGGCGCCCGGCGCTGGCCGGCGGAGCGCTTCGCGGCCGTGGCCCGCGCCGAGGCGGCAACCGGACGGGCGGTCGCGGTGACCGGTTCGGCCGCGGAGCGGGGCTTGGCTTCGCGGGTGGTCGAGCTGGCTTGCCTGTCGTCCACTGTGAACCTGGCCGGCACAACCGACCTGCGCGGCCTGGCCGCCGCGGTCGCCGCCGCCGACCGGGTGGTGTGTGGCGACACCGGCGTCGCGCACCTCGCCACCGCGCTCGGCACCCCCTCGGTCGTGCTCTTCGGTCCGACCTTCCCGGAGGAGTGGGGACCGCCGCCCTCTCGTCCCGTCCACCGCGTGTTGTGGAGGGAGCGGCGTGGGGACCCCCACGCCGCCGAGCCCGACGCGGGGCTGCTGGAGATCGGTGTGGAGGAGGTGGCGGTGGCGCTCGACGAGCTACCTGAGCGGAGGGGTTGACCTCTCCAGGTCCGCGAGTCGGGTCTAGCCATCGAACTCGCAGAGAGCCGAAGTGACGCGGCGTCGCGGCCTCGTCTCGGCCCGGTCACCGAACCGACCCGTGGGATTCTTGTAACGCTCGTAGCCTCGGGCGGATGGGTGGGACTTGGGATGCGCAATTCCTGACTACTCCAACATCCGCACCGCCCTCTCCACCGCCGGCGGCACCGCCTGACGCTCTCGCGCCACCCACCGCACGCCCCGCAGGGCGTCCCTGAGAGCACCGGCCGCCTCGCGCCGCCGAGGGTGACCCGCCACCAGCCGCACCGTCGCTCGCGCGGCCGCCCCCACCGGCCGCCGCAGCCACGCCGACCACAGCGCGTTCCGGATCTGGCCACGCCGGCGCGCCGCGGGGTCGCGGCTCGGGGAGGGATGGTGGTGGGCCACGATGTGGTCCACGTAGGCGAGCTCCCATCCGGTCGCGGCCAGGTCGAGGGCCAGGAGCTCCTCCTCGCCGCCGATGCCGAAGTGGGGGTGAAAGCCGCCGACCTCGAGGAACGCCGAGCGCCGGACCACCGCTCCGCAGGCCACGAAGCCGAGCACCGGCGGCCCGGGCAGATAGGAGCGAGGGGGCAGCGGGCTCGAGCGCATGGCCTCGCACACCGGGTCCTCACTCTCCCGCGGCCCGACGAGCACCCGGGCGGCCACCAGCCCCAGGCTCGGATGGGCGTCCAGGATGTCCGCGGCCTTGCCCAGCGCACCCGGCGCCCACCACGAGTCGTCGTCGGAGAAGGCGACGTAGGGGGACGCGATGCGACGTGCGCCGACCGTGCGCGCCGCCCCGCCTAGGTTGCGGCTCAGGCGCACCACCTCTACCTCCGGGTCGTCGAAGGCAGGCGCCACCGACCCCGCATCCGACGCGTTGTCGACGACCACCACCGAAGGCCGCTCCGGCAGGTCCCGCAGCCGCCCCACCGTCGCGGCCAGCTCGAGCGGCCGGTTCCGCGTGGCGATCACCACCGCCGTGCACACGGGCGGCGGCACGG
>JBPCQB010000006.1:0-4097 GCA_050998555.1 Thermoleophilaceae bacterium | reverse complement strand
GGCGGCGGGCGCCTGGAGCTGCGCCTCGAGCTGGCCGAGACGCTCGATCCGCTTCTCCATCGGTGGGTGCGTGGAGAAGATCGTCTGCACCGCGCTCTTCACGCTGGTGGGCACGATGAAGAAGGCGTTCATGTCCCCGGCCGCACGCAGGTCCCGCTGGGGAACCTTCTCCATGGCCCCCGAGATCTTCAGTAGGGCGGAGGAGAGCGCGCTCGGCCGGCCGGTGACGAGTGCCGCGCCGCGGTCGGCCGAGAACTCCCGGTAGCGGGAGAGGGCCAGCATCAGGAAGAACGAGACCACATAGACGAAGAGCGAGACCAGGAGGACCACGATGATGGCCGGGGAGCCGTCATCGTCGTCGCCACCGCCCATGCCGCCTCCGAAGAGGAAGCCGAACTGCATGATCATCGCCGCGACCGAGGCGAAGAACGAGGCCACGGTCATGATCAGGACGTCGCGGTTCTTGACGTGGGCGAGCTCGTGGGCCATGACGCCCTCGAGCTCGTTCGGCTCGAGCGTGCGCATGATCCCGGTGGTCGCGCACACGACCGCCTTCTTCGGGGAGCGGCCCATCGCGAAGGCGTTGGGCACGGGGGTGTCGGCCACGGCGACGCGCGGCTTGGGAAGGTCGGCCTGGATGCACAGGCGATCGATCATCGCGTGGAGCCCGGGCGCCTCCTCAGGAGTGACCTCCTTGGCGCCCATCGCCGCCAGCGCCAGCTTGTCCGAGAGGAAGAGCTGGGCGACCGCGAGCCCGCCGACGACCACGAGGATGATGACCGCGCCGGCCCCGGCGTAGATCAGCGCGACCACGAAGAACACGTACAGCAGCCCGAGCAGGAACATCGTGAGCAGCATCCGGGCCTGGAGCCCGGTGTCGCGACCGAAGGCGGATCGAGAGCTTGCCACGTGAAGGATTCTAGAGGGGGCCGGGGCCGGGCCCGCGTGGCCCGCGGTCGGCGATTACGCTCGACGTCGTGTACCCGCAGATCGACCTCGGGCCGGTGGAGCTGAACACCTTCGGGATCTCGCTGGCCTTTGCGTTCCTGTGCTCCGGGGCCCTCGCCAGGGAGCGGTTCAGGGAGCTCGGCCGCCCGGTCGACTGGGTGTACGAGTTCGTGCTCGCCGCGGTGATCGGCGGGGTGGTGGGCGCCCACGTGGACTGGCTGATCCAGAACTGGGAGGTCGCCTCACGCGACCCCCTCGGCTCGATCTTCTCGGGCACCGGGCTCGTGTTCTTCGGCGGCCTGGCCGGCGGGGCTCTGGCCGTCGGCCTGTGGGCGCGGCGGCGCGGATACCTCGGGCTCGAGCTGGCCGACGCGGTGGCTCCGGCCATAGCCATCGGCTACGCGGTCGGGCGCGTCGCGTGCCAGCTCTCCGGCGACGGCGACTACGGGGTGCCGTCGAGCCTGCCCTGGGCCATGGCCTATCCCGAGGGCGAGGTGCCGACCACCGTGCCCGTCCACCCGACGCCGGTGTACGAGACCGTGGCCATGGGCTTCGTGGTCCTGCTGCTGTGGCGCCTGCGGGATCGTCTGGTGCCGGGCACCGGCAACCTCTTCGCCCTCTACCTGGTGCTGGCGGGAATCGAGCGCTTCCTGATCGAGCTCATCCGCCGCAACCAGGAGGTGGTCGTGGGTCTCACGCTCGCGCAGCTCATCTCGCTGGCGATCGTCGCGGCGGGGACGGCGTGGCTCGCGCGCGGTGGCCTGCCACGCCGGCGGGCGGCGACGGCGCTCGGGGGTTAGCGCGGCCCTGCCGCGCCCCTCGCCGCGCGCGCGATGAAGCGCAGCGAGACCTCCTGGAGCTCCGGGTCGTGTTGCACGGATCGGTGATGGCCGCCGGGCAGGAGCAGCAGGCGCTTGGGCTCCCCGGCGTGTCCGTGCAGCTCCTCGGAGACGGCGTATGGCACCTGCTCGTCGCCCTTGGCGTGGAGGAGCAGGAGCGCGGTACGGCCCGCGAGCGAGGCCACCGCGCGGCGGGTGGAGAGGGACTCGAGCCACATCTCGGTGGGGCGCTCGTCGACCTCGAACTCGAAGCGGCCCTCGCGCAGGCCGCGGAGCAGGAAGTCCTCCGGGGCGGGGCAGATGGCCACCACCGCGGCCGTCGTGGGCTCGATCGCCGCCGCCTGGATGGCGCAGAAGCCCCCCATGCTGGACCCCCTGAGCGCGATCGCCGGGGCGTGCTCGCGCAGGACGTCGGCCATGATCAGCACGTCGGCGAAGGCGGTCGGCCCGAAGCGGCCCTCGGATCGGCCGTGCCCGCGCATGTCGAAGCAGAGCGCGGCCATGCCGAGCGTCTGCGCCGCGCGCGCGAAGCCGAAGTGACTCTCCTTGGCCGAGCCCGCACCGTGCAGGACCACCACTCCCACCGTGGGTCGCTCCTCGGGCAGGAACAGCGCGTAGGAGAGACCGTCGCGGACGCCGAGCGTGGGCCTGGACGGCTCGGGATGGTCCATAATCGCCGCCCATCATGGCAGTGCGCACCCTCTCCCCGGCCTTCCCCGCCGACTCTCGCCTGACCGACGCCGGCCGCCTCGAGATCGGCGGGTGCGACGCGATCGAGCTGGCCCGTGAGTACGGCACTCCGGCCTACGTCTACGCCGCGGAGGACATCCGCGCCCGGGCGCGCGCGTACGTCGAGGCCTTCCGCTCGCGGACCGAGCGCTTCGAGGTGGTGTTCGCGAGCAAGGCGCTCCCGTGCACGGCGGCGCTCGCCATCCTCGCCGAGGAGGGCCTCTCGTGCGACGTGGCCTCGGGTGGAGAGCTGTTCCTCGCCCTGCGCGCCGGCTTCGCGCCGGCGCGCCTGTACATGCACGGCAACAACAAGACCGAGGCCGAGCTGCGCGACGCGCTCGAGGCCGGCGTCGGCCATCTCGTGGTGGACTCCTTCGACGAGATCGATCGCCTCGAGCGCCTGACCGCAGGGCGAGCGCGCCCGCAGCGGGTGATGCTGCGGGTGACGCCGGGCATCCAGCCCGATACCCACGCCTCGATCTCCACCGGCCAGGAGGACTCGAAGTTCGGGTTCGGGCTGGCCGAGGTGGCCGCGGCGGTCGAGCGCCTCCGTCGCGCGCCCGGGCTCGAGCTGCGCGGTCTGCACGCCCACCTCGGCTCGCAGATCTTCGACGTCGCGCCCTTCGAGCGCCTGGGGGAGGTCCTGTCGGCCATGGGCTCCTACCCGCTGCTGAACCTCGGCGGCGGCTTGGGCATCGCCTACACCGGCGAGCGCGAGCCGCCCGGGCTCGACGAGTACGCCGACGCGCTCGTGGGCTCGGCGCCCGAGGGGGTCACCGTGCTCTGCGAGCCGGGCCGCTCGATCGTGGGCAACGCGGGCGTGACGCTCTACATGGTGGGGACGGTCAAGGAGGTGCGGGGAATACGCACCTACGTCGCGGTGGACGGCGGCATGTCCGACAACCCCCGGCCCATGCTCTACGGCGCGCGCTACGACGCCGAGATCGCCGATCGCTTCACCGGCGGCGGGGGTGGACGCCTGTGCACGGTGGCCGGCATGCACTGCGAGTCCGGCGACGTGCTGGTGCGCGACGTGGAGCTCGCCGACCCCCATCCCGGCGACGTGCTCGTGACCCCCGCCACCGGCGCCTACGGGCACTCGATGGCGAGCAACTACAACGCGGTGCCCCGCCCGCCGGTGATCTTCTGCTCGGCGGGTGAGGCGCGTGTGGTCGTGCGCCGCGAGACCTACGAGGACCTCGCGGCCCGCGACGTCTAGTGCGAGACGTGGAGCCCTTCCGCATCGGCCTCCTCGGCCACGGGACCGTGGGCGCCGCGTTCGCCGCCCTGCTGGCCGAGCGCGCCGACGCGGTGGAGCTCGCCGTCGGGCGGCGCCCCGAGATCGCCGGGATCCTCACCCGCTCGGAGGGCGACTTCGAGGAGATCCTCGCGAGCAGCGACCTGGTCGTCGAGGTGATAGGCGGCGTCGAGCCCGCCCGCGATTACATCCTGAAGGCGATCCGCGCCGGCCGGCACGTGGTCTCCGCGAACAAGGCCGTGCTCTCCCGGCACGGCGAGGAGATCTACGACGCCGCGCGCGAGGCCGGCATCCAGCTTCGCTTCGAGGCCGCGGTGGGCGGC
>JBPCQB010000063.1:0-14057 GCA_050998555.1 Thermoleophilaceae bacterium | reverse complement strand
CGTCCACGCCCTCGATGCCACGGGCCTGGATGACCACCGCACGCTCGCCCTGCTGCTCGGCGATCACGGCCCGTCCCTCGCCCTCCTCGCCGGGCAGGGCCTCGAGGGGAATCTGGCCGAGCACGCGGGGCTGGCCGGGCTGCCCGCCCGGCGCGGGTGCGCCGCCCCCGCCCGGCTGCCCGGCGCCGCCGGCCTCGCTCGGCGGCGGGGGGGCGGAGGCCTGATCGCCCCCGCCGGCGGTGAGCGCGTAGACCCCGCCGCCGATCACGAGGACGAGGACCACGGCCCCGGCCGCCAGACCGAGCGTGCGCTGGCGGCGTGCGGTCGGCCCGGAGACCCTGCCCGGCGCGCCGTCGCGGCGGCGCGCGGCGGCGTGGTCGGCTCGGCCGGGCGCTCGTGGGCTCGCACGGCCCTCGGCGGCATCGCCTCCGGGCCGGTCGGCGGCCGGCTCTCCGCGGCGTCGGCGACGCGGCGCACGCGCCGGCGCGCCCGCGGGGAGCTCGGGGCGGTGGCCGTCCTCGTAGAGCGTGTCGAGGGAATCGAGCAGCGAGGACGCCCAGAGCCGCGCCTCCTCGGAGCTCTCGAGGTGGCCCTCGGTGGCACGCGACTCGGGGCCGGTCTGCTGACCGAGCAGGAAGTCGGCGAGCTGCCCGCGCCACTGAGGGTCGACGCTCCGGGCGGTGGCCGGCGCCAGCTCGACGAGCGCTTCGCGGGCCAGCTCGCGGACCCGGGGCACGGGCATGCCGAGCATCCCCGAGATCTCGTCGTAGGTCTGTCCCCGGCGCAGGACGAGCTCGATGATCGCTCGCTGCCTGGGACCGAGCTGGTCGAAGGTGGCCATGGGAGCGGGAAGGGTAACCGGGCGTACGGTCGGGAGGCCCACCGGGCGCCTCGCGCGACCCGGCACTCGCCGGCCGCACGCGCGAGGTTCGGAGACAGCCTCCTAGCGGGGCAGGGTCGCCTGGCGCGCCCGGTAGCGGTTGGTGATCGGCAGGCGCCGGTCGCGCCCGAACGCCCGCGCCGAGATCCGCACCCCGGGCGGTGCCTGGCGGCGCTTGTACTCGGCACGGTCGACCATCTCGATCACCCGCTCGACCTCCTCGGCCGGCATGCCCCGGCGCACGAGCTGGGAGGCGTCGAGGTCCTCCTCGACGTAGCCGGCGAGGATGCGGTCGAGCAGCTCGTAGGGGGGAAGCGAGTCCTCGTCGCTCTGGTCCTCGCGCAGCTCCGCGGACGGCTTGCGGTCGATCGCCGAGCGTGGCACGAGATCGCGTCCCTCGCGCCCGTTCCGCCACTCGACCAGCCGGTAGACCCAGCCCTTCAGCACATCCTTCAACACCGCGAACCCGCCGGCCATGTCGCCGTAGAGGGTCGCGTAGCCCACCGACATCTCGGACTTGTTCCCGGTGGTCAGGACGAGCCAGCCGAACTTGTTCGACAGGGCCATGACCAGGCTGCCACGGATGCGGGCCTGCAGGTTCTCCTCGGCGATGTCCGGCTCGCGCCCGGCGAAGGGCTCGGCCAGGACGGAGTCGAACGCCTCCATCGGCGCTCCGATGTCGATGACGTGCAGGTGGGCGCCCAGGTTCTCGGCGATGGAGAGGGCGTCGGCGCGCGTGCCCTCCGAGGAGTACCGAGAGGGCATGACCGCGCAGGTCAGGCGCTCCGCGCCCACCGCGTCGGCCGCCACCAGCGCGGTGAGCGCGGAGTCGATGCCCCCGGACAGGGCCACCACCACGCCGCCGAAGCCGTTCTTCTCGACGTAGTCGCGCACGCCGGTGACGAGCGCGGCGTAGACCTCCTCCTCGGGCTCCATGACCTCGGCCACCGGGCCACCCACCTCGCTCGGCCGCGAGGTCGGCTCCACCTTGAGCCGCGCGAGCACCCGTGCGCGGGCCTCGTCCCCGGACCCCGCACGCGTTCGGAGCACCGCGCCACGGTGGCGGGCGTCCCGCAGGCGGGCGGCGTCGACGGCACCGGGGTCGATCGTGCACACGGTCAGCGCCTCCTCGAACTGCGGAGAGCGAGCCACCACGCGGCCGTCCTGGTCGATGGCCATCGACTGGCCGTCGAAGACCAGCTCGTCCTGGCCGCCGACCAGGTTGGCGAACAGCACGGTGACCAGCGAGTCGCGCGCCCGCTGGACGAGCATGCGCTCGCGCTGGGCGCCCTTGCCCGCGTGGTACGGGGAGGCCGAGAGGTTGACCACGACCCGGGCCCCGGCGAGGGCCAGCGCGGTGGCCGGCGGGCCGGGCTCCCAGATGTCCTCGCACACCGTTATCCCCACGCCCACGCCGTCGACCTCGATCAGCGCGGGCTCGGAGCCGGCCTGGAAGTAGCGCCGCTCGTCGAACACGCCGTAGTTCGGGAGGTGCATCTTCCGGTAGACGGCCGCGACCTCGCCGTCGGCCAGCACGGCGGCCGCGTTGTAGACGTCGTCGGAGCGCTCGGGAAAGCCCACGACGGCGACGATGCCCTCGCACCCGCGGGCCAGCTCGCGCAGGGCCTCACCGGCGGCGTCGGCGAAGCTCGGGCGAAGGAGCAGGTCCTCGGGCGGGTAGCCGGTCAGCGCCAGCTCGGGGAAGACGACGATGCTCGCGGCGTCCTCGCGGGCCTCCTCGACCATCGCGGCGATGCGGCGGGCGTTGCCCTCGGTGTCGCCCACCGTGGCGTCGATCTGGGCCAGGGCCACCCGCATGAGGTCGGCGCGTGCGCTCACGCGGGTGAGTATCGCGCGCCCGTGCGCGACCCGACGCCGGCCGGCGGACGCCGGGGCCTACTCGCTGAGCGCGGCCACCTCGGCGTGCGTGCACTCGGCCAGCTCGCGCGGGTGGAGCTCGAACACCGAGGCGCCGTCGCCACACGACGCCCACATCGTCTCGAAGCCGAGCACGACCTCGTCGATCACCACCCGCAGGCCGTGCCCGACCGGAGGCACCGCGCCGGGCGCGAAGCCGGTGGCCACCCGCACCTCGGACGGGGAGGCCGGTTCGGCGTGGGCGCAGTCGAGCACGTCGCACAGGCGGTCGGGATCGATCCAGCGGGCGCCCGAGGTCACACACACCACCGGCTCGCCGTCGGCGAGGAAGACGACCGACTTGGCGATGCTCGCCTTCTCGCACCCCACGGTGGCCGCCGTCTCCGGCAGCGTGTACGCGGGCCGCGCCAGGGTCCTGACCTCGAGGCCGAGGCCCATCCCGCGCGCTGCGTCGACCACCTTCGAGCGCATCAGGCGCGCGCCTTGCGCCGCGAGCCGGTCTTCCGTCGTCCGGCGCCGTTCGCGCTCGACGGTGCCTCGGCGAGAGGGCGGCGCAGCCTCACGCCGGAGGCGCGGGCCAGCTCCGCGAGCGAGCCCTCGAGGTCGTCGACGATGTCCTCGAGGTCCGGCACCGCGTCGTAGTCCGCAGACAGGCCGAAGCTCATCCGTCCCGCGTAGGAGACGATGGCCACCCCGAGGGCGACGTTGCCCCCGAGGGGCATCTCCGGGATCATCTCGAGCATGCGGCGGCCGAGCAGGTAGAGGGGTCGCTGGGGGCCGGGCACGTTGGTCACGATGGTGTTCATGAAGCGCTGGCGAGAGGCCAGGCGCGAGGCCCGCGCGAGGATGTTGGGCGGGGCGAAGCCGCTCAGCTCGGTCAGGCTTACGGCTCCGACCGCCTGGCCGGACGTCTTGAGATCGGCCATCGCCTGGGAGACGAGGGCCATGCGCTCACCTGGATCGAGCACGCCCACGGGCAGGGGCGCGATGATCCCGGACACGCGGTTCCCACCCGCCTCCCGGTCGTCGTCCGAGCGGATGCTCACCGGTACGAACGCCTGGAGGTCGAGCCCCTCGGTGTCGAGCCCGAGGCGGCGCATGTGCCGTCCAAGGCCCCCGGCCACCGTGGCGAGCACCACGTCGTTGACCGTTCCGCCGAGCGCGTCCTTGACCGCCTTCATGTCGGCCAAGGAGGCGCTCATCCAGGAGAAGCGCCGGTGCGGGCCGACCGGGGTGTTGTAGGGGCTCGGCGGCGCGGGCCGCAGGCCCGCCCACGCCAGCGCACCGACGCCCACCGCCTGCTGCCAGACCTCGCCCAGCATCGCGCGCGGGCGGAAGAGGACGCCCGAGGCCGAGCCGAGCAGCGACCGAGGTGCCGACGCGCGCTCGGCCACGGCCTCGGCGAGGAGCTGGGCGCCCGAAGGGCTCGGACGGGGTAGCCACGGTCGTTCGGGATCGGGTGGCGCGGCGGGCTCGGCCGCCGCGTCGAACAGCACCGACATGAGGTCCATGCCGGCGATGCCGTCGATCAGCGCGTGGTGGGTCTTCGATATCACCGCGAAGCGATCGTCCTCCAGCCCCTCCACGAGCCACAGCTCCCAGAGCGGCTTGTCGCGGTCGAGCTGCTGGCCGGCGAGGCGTCCGGCGAGGTCGCGAAGCTCAGCGTCGCTGCCGGGAGGAGGAAGGGCGGTGCCGCGCACGTGGTAGCCCAGGTTCAGGTGGGGGTCGTCCACCCAGCGCGGTCGGGCCGCGTCGAAGGGCACCCACGCGAGCCGCTGGCGGTAGCGCGGCACCAGGTGCAGCCGCCGCTCGACGTTCTCGAGGAGCTCTTCGTAGGACGGCGCCTCTCCCTCGAAGATCAACACGGCGGCGACGTGCATGTGAGAGGAGTCGTTCTCGAGCGTGAGAAAGGACACGTCGAGGGGGCTCAACCGGTTGCCGCTCATCTGCGTGTACCTCCTCCGGTCTCGGGCTCCCCGGGGTTCGAGGCTACAGCAGTAGGGTGCCCGCCGGTGTACGCGGACGGCCTCATCGCGCCCTGGTACGAGCGGTTGAGTGACGACCTCCCTTCGCTCGATCTCCTCGACGCGCACACCCACACCGGGCAGGACGACCCCGACGGGTTCCGGTGCACCGCCGAGGAGCTCGTGGCGGCGCTCGACCTGGTGGGTGCCCGCGGGGTCGTGTTCACGATGCACGAGCCCTCGGGCTACCGCGAGGCCAACGACCGGGTGCTGGCCGAGGCCGAGGCCTCCGGAGGGCGGCTCGTGCCCCTCTGCCGGGTCGACCCGGCGACCGAGGCCGTGCCCGAGGCCGAGCGCTGCCTGGCGGCGGGGGCCCGCGGCATCAAGCTCCACCCGCGGGCGGAGGGCTTCACGCTCGCGCACCCGGCGGTCGAGGGCCTGCTGGCGCTCGCCGACGAGCGCCGGCTGCCGGTGCTCGTGCACGCCGGACGGGGCATCCCGGCGCTCGGTCGCGACGCGCTGGCGCTGTCGGAGCGCTTTCCCGGGGCCCGGCTCATCCTCGCCCACGCCGCAGTGAGCGACCTGAGCTGGATCTGGCGCCACGCGCCGGAGCACCCGAACGTCTTCTTCGACACCTCGTGGTGGAGCCCCACCGATCTGGTCGCGCTGCTCGGGCTCGTGCCCCCCGGGCAGGTGCTCTTCGCGAGTGACGCGCCCTACGGCACGCCGCTGCACTCCCTGCTGATGGTCATGCGGTGCGCCCTCCAGCTCGGATACGACGAGGACCAGCTCCGCGCGCTCGCGGGCGGGCAGCTCGAGCGGCTGCTGGAGGGGGAGGACCCGCTCGACCTCGGCCCCGCGGTCGGCATGCCCGACGAGCGCCTCGACATCCTTCTCGAGCGTGTCTGCGCCCAGCTCTACTCGATGTTCGGGCGGCTGATGACCGGGGCGGACGCCGGCGAGCTCATGCCGCTCGCCCGCCTGGCCTGCGAGGTCGGAGAGGACGCTCCGCAGTCGGCCGTATGCCGGTCGGTGCTCGAGCTGCTCGACCTCCACGAGCGCCACGGCGCCGACCTGAGGGACAGCGTGCGCCTCTTTCCGGGGGTCCACCTCGTCGTGCTGGCACTGTGCGTGGCTCGCACGCCGGGCGTGGCGGTGCCCGCCGCCGGTGAGCACGTGTCGACGGGCGAGCGCGAGCGCTGATCCTCGCCGGCGTCCGAGCGCGCGCTGACCGAGTGGCGGCAGGCGGCTCGCGGCGGACGCAGCGCACACAGCACGGCACCGCAGCGAAGGGCCCGGGTCGGTGTTAGCCCTCCTCGTTGACCTGAAGACATAGCGGCTTGCCGAGTCGCCGACCTCCAAGAGGCCGGCGAACGGGGGACCCACTTCCGCGTCCAACCGGGACGCGGGCGGGGCGAGTCGGCCGGTGATCCGGTCGTAGCGGGCGTGCCAAGAGGTGGCGCGCTCGCGAGCCCGACAGCTAACCCCGTAGGCGAGAGCCGGGAAAGGAAGTATCGGTGCCAACCGAATACACGCACGTGCGCGCGCGCACGGCCCGCCGCCTGGCGGCGCTCGCGCCGCTGGCCCTCGGCCTGCTGGTGGCGGCTCCGCCCGACGCCGGGGCCCAGACCCCCTCGACACGGGGAGCCGATCCCGTCGGGGAGTCCTCCGACGCCTCGAGCGGTCCCTCCGGCGCCGGCGAGCGCCGGGACGCGGACGGATCCTCCGGCGAGGGCCGCCGCGACACCGCCACGAGGCTCGAGGCGTCCCGTCACGTGCGCCAGGGCGAACTCGTGACCCTCAGCGGCCGTCTGGCGGGCGCCCGAGCGGGGGAGACCGCCCTCGTCGAGGTGAGCGCCGGACGCCGCGGGTGGACCACGGTCGCCCGCGCGACCACCCGCGCGGGAGGGCGCTTCAAGGCCTCGTGGCGGCCTCCCGGCCCCGGCCGCTTCCGCGTTCGGGCCCGCCCCCTAGGAGAGGCGCTCGCCGCCGGGCGCCGTCTCGTGGACTCCGAGGACGTCAACGTCTACCGCGCCTCGGTGGCCTCCTGGTACGGCCCGGGGTTCTACGGACGCCGGACGGCCTGCGGTCAGATCATCCGGCCGAGCACGCTCGGGGTGGCGCACAAGCGCCTGCCGTGCGGCACCCGCGTCACGTTCCGCTACGGCAACCGCACGGTGACCGTGCCGGTGATCGACCGCGGCCCGTTCGTCGGTGGCCGCGAGTGGGACCTGACCGCCGCCACGCGCCGTACGCTTGCGTTCCCATCGACGGGCGTGATCCTCTCCACGCGCTGATCGGACCCCGGAGGCGACGAGCCCAGCGGCCAGGACCCGAGGGTCAGCGAGAGCTGGGTCTCCTCGCCAGGGGGCGTCTTCGCCTCGACGTCGAGGCCGGCCACGCGCACGCCCAGCAGACGCACGGGGGCGATGGGGGACAGTTCGCGCAGGAGGCCGAGCGCCACGCCTCCCACCACCCTCCGCTCGCTGGTCGGGGTGGGCAGCGTGCGCGCCCGCGTGAGCGTGGAGAAGTCGGACAGCCTGACCTTTATGCCCACCGTCCGCCCTCGGCGTCCCGAGCGCTCCAGGCGGACGCAGAGGTCGTCGCACAGCCGCTCGAGCGCCGGCTCGAGGGCCGCCAGGCCCGTCAGATCGCGGGGGAAGGTGGTCTCCCGTGACTCCGACTTCGCCACCCGCGGGCCCCCGACCGAGCGGTCGTCCTCGAACCGGGCGAGCGCCGAGAGGTGGGAACCGAGACGCGGGCCGAACCACTCGCGCAGGGAGTCGGGAGGCGTCTCGGCCAGCGTGCCGAGCGTCGCGATGCCGCGCGCGGCCAGGCGCTCCGCGGTTCGCGGCCCGATGCCGGGCACGAGGCCCGGAGGCGAGGGCGCGAAGCGCTTCCGCGCCTCCTCGCGGCTGAGCACCACGAACCCGTCCGGCTTATCGGCGTCGGACGCGACCTTCGCCACCAGCTTGCTCGGACCCATGCCGATCGAGCAGCTCAGGCCGGTGCGCTCGGCCACCGTGGCCTTCACCGTCCGCGCCGTGGCCCGCGGCCATCCGAGGTCGGTCAGGTCGAGGTAGGCCTCGTCGAGGCCGACCTGCTCGACCCGCTCCACCTGCTCGCGCACGACGTCCATGACCTCGCGCGAGCGCTCGCGGTAGAGCTCGAAGTCGGGAGAGAGGAACACCGCCCGCGGGCAGAGCCGCCGCGCGCGCTCGGCGGGAGTGGCCGAGAACACGCCGAAGCGCCGCGCCTCGTAGCTCGCGGTGGTGACCACGGCGCGCGGACCGGTGCCGGCGACCACGACCGGCAACCCGCGCAGGTCCGGACGCCGCGCCAGCTCGACGCTGACGTAGAAGGCGTCCATGTCGAGGTGGGCGATGGAGCGGGCCACGCCCGCGCTACCGAGCGAGGGTGCGGAGAGGCCGGTCTGCTCCAACGCGCGGACGAACATGACGCCTCTGGTTCATCGCGTGAAAGTACGGTGACCCACGGACAGCCTCGCCCGCACCGGGCGAGATCACGATGAGCTCCGTCGGTCTTCTAGCCCGACCGCAACGGCCGGATGAGCGTCTCGGCCACCTCGACGTGGGGCGGCTGCTCGAGCGCGTAGACCACCGCGCGGGCGATGTCGTCGGCCTCGAGGGCCTCGCTCGGGCGGTTGTCGAAGAAGGGCGTGTCCACCATCCCGGGCTCGATCAGGGTCACGCGTACGCCTTCGCCCTCCACCTCGAGACGCAGGCTCTCGCCCATCGCGGTGACCGCCCACTTGGTGGCCCCGTAGAGCGATCCGGGAAGGTGGCGGCGACCGGCCACCGAGCTCATCAGCACCATGTGCCCGCCGCCCGCCCCGCGGAAATGGCCGAGCGCGGCCCGGATCGACAGCGCTACGCCGTAGACGTTGGTGTCGATCATCGCCTTCCAGTGCTCGACCGACTCCTCGAGGAATCCCCGCGAGGCGCCGAACCCGGCGTTGGCCACGAACCCGTCCAGTCGCCCGAAGCGCTCGACCGCCGTGGCCACGAGCGCCTGCTGGTCGTCCCAGTCGGTCACGTCGCAGCGCTGCGCCACCGCGCGCTCCGCGCCGCCGAGCTCCTCCGCGAGCTCCGTGAGCTTGTCCTCGGACCGCGCGGCGAGCACCACCCGCCAGCTGGCTTCGACCGCCCTCCGGGCGACGGCCGCACCGATGCCGGTGCTGGCTCCGGTGATGACGAGGACGCGGTCGTCGGCCATGGCACGGTTCTAGCAGGGACGAGTTCGCCCTTCGGGGGGCGCGCGAGCCGACGTCCACGCTGCACAGCGCGACGCACGTCGGGCTGGAAGAGACGTGTGGCGCGTCGTGCAGCCCCATCGCGTGCAGCGCGACGCACGTCGTTTCGACCGGGGCGTGAGTCGCGCAATGCAGGTCGACTCCGGCCGCGGACGGCGTGAAGCACCCTCGGAGCGATTAGCCTGCCCTCCCGTGGCCGCCACCGCCTCGAGCCGTCCCTCCGCCTACGCCGAGCGCCGCCCGCGGTCGCCGTTCACCGAGGAGCTCGAGGAGTTCCGCTCGGTCGTCCGGCGCTGGGTGGAGGCCGAGCTGGCCCCCCACGTCGACGAGTGGGAGCGGGAGAAGTGGTTCCCGAGCGAGGTCTTCGAGCAGTGCGCGGCCCAGGGCTACCTCGGCCTCACCTTCCCGGAGGAGCACGGAGGGGAGGGGGGCGGCCCGCTGGCCGGCGCGGTGTTCGTCGAGGAGCTCCAGCGCTGCCGATCGGGCGGGGTCGCCGCCGGCGTATGGGCGCACTCGGGGATCGCGCTTCCGCCCGTCGAGAAGTTCGGCACCGACGATCAGAAGCGCCGCTACCTCGCGCCGGGCATCCGCGGCGAGAAGATCGCCGCGCTCGCGATCACCGAGCCCGGAGGCGGATCGGACGTGGCCGGCGTGCGCACCACCGCGCGCCCGGTCGAGGGCGGGTACCTCGTCAACGGCGAGAAGACCTACATCACCAACGGCGTGCGCGCGGACTTCATCGTCACCGCGGTCCGCACGAGCGATGAGGGCGGGCACCGGGGGCTTTCCCTGCTCGTGATCGACCGCGGGGAGGGCGTCAGCGCCAGCGCCCTCGAGAAGATGGGCTGGCACGCCTCCGACACCGCGGTGGTCTCGTTCGACGACGTCTTCGTGCCCGAGGAGAACCGCCTCGGCGAGCAGAACGACGGCTTCTACATGATCATGGCCAACTTCCTCTGGGAGCGGCTGATCATGGCCCTGGGCGCGGTGGGGGCGATGCAGGTCTGGTTCGAGCGGACGCTCGAGTACGCGCGCGAGCGCACCGCGTTCGGCCGTCCGATCGGGCAGTTCCAGGCCATCCGCCACAAGATGGCCGACGCCATGACCACGATCGAGGCCTCGAGGACCATCACCTACGACGCCCTGCGCCTCTACGCCGAGGACCGCAACCCGGTCAACGAGGTGACGATGGCCAAGCTCTTCACCCAGCGGGCCTGCGTCGACGTGCTCGACGACTGCCTCCAGGTCCACGGCGGTGCCGGCTACATGGTCGAGTACGGGATCGAGCGCGCGGTGCGTGATGCCCGCCTCGGGCCGATCGGCGGCGGTACCGACGAGATCATGAGGGAGATCCTCGGGAAGTCGCTCGGGCTGTAGAAGCTCGCTCGGGGAGGCGTCGCCGCCGCAGCCGGCACGGCCGGCGCCTTGCGAGTCAGTCGACCCAGAAGCCCTCGAGGATCTCCCCGTCGCGGTCGTGACGGGGACCGAACACGAGCAGCTCGAGGCCGTCCGGACCGGCCTCGAAGGCCCGCCCCACCTGCGGCGCCACCCGGATCGAGTCCATCGGGGAGAGCTCGACGACCTCCTCGTCGATTTTCATCCGCCCGGACCCCGAGAGCACCACGTAGACCTCCTCGGCGCTCTCGTGCCGGTGGCCGAAGCCGCGCTTCCCGGGGTGCAGCCGGTGGTAGGCGAGGCCCGTGGACTCCGCTCCGAGGGCGGCCCGAGGAAAGCGCGCCTCCTGGATCTCCGAGAACCCGTGATCGGGAGCGACGTCCTCGACCTCCCGTAGGTTCTTGATCGTGTAGCTCATGTCGCGGAGAATAAGAGGGATCTTGCGCCACGCCGCCGGATAGGCCATCATCCCGGCCCGTGCACGCTGGCCGGAGACCCGGCCCCGCGCCACCTCGTCCCGATCCCGTGAAGGAGTCCCTTGATGACCCCTCGTCGCTCAAGCCCCATGAGACTGCTCGTCGCTCTCGGCGCCGCTGTCGCCCTGATGCTCGTCGCCGTCCCGGCCACGGCCTCGGCCCAGACCGTGCGGATCCGCGGGGTCGAGACCGCGCTCGCTCCCACGCCGGCCTTCAACGAGCTGCTCTCCGATAACGGCTTCGTGCTCAACGTGGTTTCCCCGGCCGGGCCGCGGCCGCCGATCATCGCCTTTCCGATCACCTCGGGGCGGGTGGGCGTCTCCCGGACCCGGATCGCCGGCTACGTGAACCACGCCGGCGGAGTGGCGGTCTCGCGCTCGGGCGTGTCCTTGGCGTTGACGAACTTCAAGGTCAACTTCACCCGACGGCCGTTCGTCGGCGCCCGTTCCGGGGTCAACCGCATCAAGTTCCTCAACCTGTCGAACCTGAGGGTGCGGACCGTCGGCCGGCGCCTGGTCGTCCTCGCGGACGCCGGACTCTCGGTTCAGGCCGCCGTCGCCCTCAACCGGGCGTTCTCGAGCACGAACTTCAACACGGATCAGCCGGTCGGGGTGATCCAGCTGGAGATCCGCCGCTAGCCGCTGCGGTCGTCGGCGCCGAGGAGGGTGCTGCCCGCCCCCGGCGCCGAGCCGTCCGTCCATCCGCAACCGCTGGAGATCAAGGAGACCCATGGCTCGCTCACGTCGTTCCATCCCGGGCCTGACCCCGCCGACGCGGCCGGCCCGCCGTGGCAAGAGGCTGCTCGTGGTGAGCACGGTCAGCGCGCTCAGCGTCTACTTCTTCGACCCCCAGGAGGGTACGCGCCGCCGTCACGTGGCCCGTGACCGCGCTCTGGCTCTCTTCCGCCGGGGCGGAAGACAGGCCGCGAGCCAGGCCCGGTACGCCGGAGGGCGCGCGGCCGGTACCGCCCACGAGCTGAGTGAGAAGGTGGCCCCCGACCGCACGACGGCGGAGCCGATGAACGATCAGACGCTCATCCGCAAGGTCGAGTCGGAGATCTTCCGTGATCCGGACGTCCCGAAGGCCGACATCACGGTCGATGCCGCCGGGGGGACGGTCTGGCTGCGTGGGCAGGCTCGGACGCCCGAGATGATCAAGGAGCTGCTGCGCCGGACCGAGGGCATCCCCGAGGTGCTCCGGGCCGAGAACCTCCTTCACCTGCCGGGCACTCCGAGCCCGACTCGCACCGACTCCCCGGAGGGCGTACGCGGAGGTTCTCTGTTCCCGAACGCGGACGAGCGCTCGGTCGCCACCTTCGGCGTGACCGCCGAGGAGCCGGTGGCCGAAGCCGAGCCCCCGCCCGACGAGAAGGCCGTCGGGGGGGAGGGGCGGACGCCGGCGCCGCTCGGCTCCGAGGGGCCGGCCGGAGGCGAGGCCCCGCCCGACAGCGGGACCGGCCCCGAACGCGAGCAGAGCTAGCACCGGAGGTTCCCGCCGTCGGCCGGTGGACCGTCCTCATCCTCGTGGTCGGCACTCTCCTGACCGCGAGTGGGGTCCCGGATGCGGTCGCGCGGCCTCCCCGGTTGGCGCTCGGCCCTCCCGCGCTCGAGGAGCGCCGCTCGCCCGTTCAGGTCGGCCCGGGGCTCACCTGGACCCGGATCGTCCGCGGCCGATCCTCACGCCGTGGCGTCGGGCCGTGGGTGGTGAACGTCCTTCGCGTCGACCGCGGCCAACTCCCCGGCCGGCTCTCGGCCGTGCTCTCGAACGGCCGGGTGGCCGGGACGGAGACCACGAGCTCGACGGCCCGGCGCACCGGAGCGGCCGCTGGCGTGAACGGCGGGTTCTTCGTGAGCCGAGGCCTCGGCGGGGGCGACCCCGTCGGAGCACTGGCGGTGGGCGAGAGCCTCGTCAGCGAGTCCACCGACGGGCGCGCCGCGCTGCTGCTGCCGCGGGCGGCCGGAACTCCCGCTCGCGTCGCTTCGCTGCGATTCCGGGGTCGAGCGACGGTCGGCACGAGCTCGCGCGCCCTCGACGGCGTCGACCGCGTGCCGGGCAGGTGGTCGATCGCCGGGTCGGGGTGGGCACGCCCATCCCCTCCGACGGCTACGTCCTCTCCGCCACCGGCACGGCCGGTCGCTTCCTCCGGGCCGCGGGGTCGCCGGGCGCCCCGGCGAGCACGAGCTCGCAGCTGCTGGGGGGCGACACGCCCGTCTCGCTCGCCGACCACGAGGCCGTGGTCGGGGGCGGACCGCGCCTGCTGCGCGGCGGGCGGGTGGCGGTGCGGGGCGGGCCCGAGGGCTTCACCGGCGACCGGGCGCTCCGGCAGGGCTTCACCGGGGGGCGCAATCCGCGGACCCTGGCCGGCGTGACCGCGGGCGGAGGCGTCCTGCTCGTGACCGCCGACGGCCGCCGCCCCGGGTACAGCGTGGGCGTGACCCTGCGCGAGGCGGCGCGACTGATGCGCTCCCTCGGCGCCCGAGAGGCTCTGAACCTCGACGGAGGCGGCTCCTCGACGATGGTCGTGGGGGGCGCGGTGGTGAACCGCCCTTCCGACCCTACGGGCGAGCGTGGGGTCGGCGACGGCATCTTCGTGCTTCCGGAGGCCGGCGAGGGCTGACGGGTTACCCGGCGGGCACCGCACCGCGCGTAAAGTGAGGCCATGCCCGGCGACACAGGCGTCACGTCGATCACCGATGCACGCTCGGGCCGGCGGAAGCTGCCGCGCGCGGTCCGCGAGGCGCAGATGCTCGAGGTGGCTGAGGGGGCGTTCGCGGCGCGGGGCTTCCACGCGACCTCGGTGGACGCGATCGCCGAGGGCGCCGGCATCACCAAGCCGATGGTCTATGCCTACTTCGGGTCGAAGGAGGGCCTCTACCTCGCGTGCATGGAGCGTGGGCGCCGGCGGCTGTTCGAGGCCATCGACGCGGCGGCGGCCGAGGGGGCCTCACCCGACGAGCAGCTATGGCGGGGAATCGTCGCCTTCTTCACGTTCGTGTCCGACCAGCGGGCCAGCTGGATCGTCCTGTTCGGCGAGGCCACGCCCCACGGTGGTGCCTTCGCCGACGAGGCGCTGCGGCTACGTCAGCAGATCGCCCGCCTGGTCTCCCAGCTCCTCGGCGAGGCGGCCACCGCGGAGGGCGTCGGGCCGGGACGGCTCGGAGCCATCGAGCCGCTGGCCCACGCGCTCGTGG
>JBPCQB010000049.1:0-21042 GCA_050998555.1 Thermoleophilaceae bacterium | reverse complement strand
CGCTCGAGGACATGGACACCCTCTTCCGCGGGATCGACATGGGCGAGGTCTCGACCTCGATGACCGTCAACGCCCCGGCACCGATCATGCTCGCGCTCTACGTGGTGGCCGGCGAGCGCCAGGGCGTTCCCGCGGAGCGCCTCGCCGGCACGATCCAGACCGACATCCTCAAGGAGTACATCGCCCAGAAGGAGTGGTGCTTCCCGGTCGACCCCGCGATGCGGCTGGTCATCGACATGATCGAGCATTGCTCGCACCACATGCCGCGCTGGCACCCGGTGTCGATCTCGGGCTACCACATCCGCGAGGCCGGCTCGACCGCCCAGCAGGAGCTCGCCTTCACGCTGAAGGACGGCTTCACCTACGTCGAGCAGGCGATCGCCCGCGGCCTCGACGTCGACGACTTCGCGCCGCGCCTCTCGTTCTTCTTCAACGCCCACATCGACTTCTTCGAGGAGGTCGCCAAGTTCCGCGCCGCGCGCCGGATCTGGGCCCGCGAGCTGCGCGACACCTACGGCGCCCGCGACGAGCGCTCGATGCTCATGCGCACCCACGCGCAGACCGCCGGCGTGTCGCTCACCGCCCAGCAGCCGCTGGTCAACGTCGCGCGCACCACCACCGAGGCCCTCTCGGCCGTGCTCGGCGGCACGCAGTCGCTGCACACCAACTCCCACGACGAGGCCCTGGCGCTTCCCACCGAGGAGGCCGTGCGCCTCGCCGTCCGCACCCAGCAGGTGATCGCCCACGAGACGGGGGTGACCAACACGATCGACCCGCTCGGGGGCTCCTACTTCGTCGAGGCCCTCACCGACCGAATGGAGGAGGCCGCCTACGAGTACTTCGAGCGCATCGACGAGATCGGCGGGATGGTCGAGGCGGTCAAGGCCAACTTCCCGCAGCGCGAGATCGCCGACGCCTCGTTCCGCTATCAGCGCGAGGTGGACTCCGGCGAGCGGGTCATCGTCGGGATGAACCGCTTCCGCCTGGAAGAGGACGAGCGGATCGAGACGCTGCGGATCGACCCCGCGCTCGAGCGCAAGCAGATCGACCGCCTCCAGGGGGTCCGCGCCCGTCGCGACGGCTCCGAGGTCGAGCGCACCCTCGGCCGCCTGCGCGAGGCCGCCGCCGGAGAGGAGAACACGATGGGCCCGCTCATCGAGTGTGCCCGCGCCGAGGCCACCGAAGGCGAGATGATCGAGTCGCTCCAGACGGTGTTCGGAACGTTCACCGAGACGCCGGTGTTCTGAGGCTGGATCGACTCCGGCGCAAGTGCGCTCGGCGTGCTGTTCTCGAGCCGGAGGCGGCGGGCGCAGGAGTCGCTTAGAAGCCAGCAGCGCGCCCACCGTCGCTTCGACATTGACCTGGCCTACCTCGCAGACACGAGCGCCTGGGTGCAGGCGCGTCAGCGCAGCGCTCCGCCCGGGCTGCGTCAGCGCTTCGACGAGCTGACTGCGACTTCGAGCTCCTCGCGACGACGACCGGGCAGGCGCACGAGTGGGTCGCGCCGCGCGGCTCGGCATGAACACCGGCGCGGGCGCATCAGGCGCATTGCTCGAGTCGCACCTCTCACTGCGAGGGCCATAGCGGGGTGACTAGAGTCGTCCGTGCCGCAACGCTCGTTTGGCGCCCGCCTTCTTCCTCTCGCGCGACCCTGTCTGAGGGCCCGAGAGGACACTTCTTGAAGAGCAAGCTCGCACCGGTCGTCGACACGCTTCGACGCATAGGGGCGCGGGAGCAACGAGAGCGCCAACGGGGTTCCGGGGAGGTACCTCAGAGGCTCTCGGTCCGCGGTGGGTTTAGGCGCCGTGCGGCATCGGCCGAACAGCGATGGCTGGCCGCGGTCGCGAGTCCCGAGCCGGAGGCGAAGTAGGCGGCCACCGAGTCGCCCCGCTGTCCACCCCGGTCGCAGGCGGCGCGGTTCCCGCGCCGCACTACACTCGCGCGCCCGTGGAAGGGACCGCCGACACCGCTGCGGAGCGGGAGAGCACCGAAGCGGAGCCGAGCTCCGAACCGGACCGCGGGCAGAGCCCGCGCCGGATCCGCGTGGTCGTGGCCAAGCCCGGCCTCGACGGGCACGACCGCGGCGCGAAGATCATCGCTCGCGCCCTGCGCGACGCCGGCATGGAGGTCATCTACACCGGCCTTCACCAGACGCCCGATCAGATCGTCGCGACCGTGATCCAGGAGGACGCCGACGCCGTGGGCCTGTCGATCCTCTCGGGCGCGCACATGACGCTGGTGCCCCGGATCGTCGAGCTGCTCGAGGAGCAGGGTGTCGACGACGTCGTCCTCACCCTCGGCGGCACCATCCCCGCCGACGACATCCCCGAGCTCAAGAAGCTGGGTGTGTCGGAGATCTTCACTCCGGGGTCCTCGACCCACGAGATCATCGACTTCATCCGCGGCGCCGTACAGGAGCAGCGCACACCGTCGTAGTCGCCGGGCGGGAGCCCGCGTGGCGACAGTAGATTGACTCGTCAGTCAGCGCAGTACAGTTCCGGTCGGCAGCGCCCGTCCGGCGCGCCCGGAAGCACCGACCCAAGGAGCCCTCTTGAAGATCTGCGTCCTCGTCAAAGAGGTACCGGACGCCGCCGTCGAGAAGCGCATCGACGAAGGCAGCATGCGCCTCGACCGCTCCGGCGAGAAGAACCTGAACCCGTTCGATACCCACGCCATCGAGGCCGCCATGCAGGTCAAGGAGGGCGGCGTCGTCGACGTGGAGGAGGTCGTGGCGGTGACCATGGGACCGGACACCGCCGTGCGCGCCCTGCACAAGGCGGTCTCCCTGGGCGCCGACCGCTCGATCCACCTGACCGACGACGCCCTCACCGGCTCCGACTGCTGCGCCACCGGCTACGCGCTCGCGCGGGTGCTCGAGGCGGAGTCGCCGGACCTCGTGCTCTGCGGCCAGCAGTCCGACGACGGCGAGTGCTACACGATGGGCGCGATCGTCGCCGACCACCTGAAGATGCCCTCGCTCACACAGGTCATCAAGATGGACGTGGCCGCCGGCACGCTGACCTGCGAGCGCCAGGCCGAGTACGGCTACGACACCGTGGAGGTGGACCTTCCCGCGGTCATCTCGGTAGGCGCCGCGATCAACGAGCCGCGCTACCCCTCGCTCAAGGCGATCATGGGCGCGAAGAAGAAGCCGCTCGACACCAAGTCGATCGGCGACGCCTCCATCGAGGCCGACCGCGTTGGCACCGACGGATCGCGCACCTCGGTCCTCGGCATCAACCCCCCGCCGGCGAAGTCCGCCGGCGAGATCATCGAGGACGAGGACACCAACGAGACCGTCGAGAAGATCGTCTCCTGGCTCGACGAAAGGAACCTCCTGGCATGAGCGGCATCCTGGTCTACGCGCTCCACTACGAGGGCGCCTTCAACAAGAACTCCCTGGGCGCGGTCTCCGAGGGCGCCCGCCTCGCCGAGCAGGCCGGCGGCGAGTGCGCCGCGGTCGTGGTCGGTGGCGACGACCTCACCGACGAGCTCTGCGCGTCGCTCGGCGCCTACGGGGCGGCGAAGGTCTACCGCGGCCGGGCCGACGAGGGCCTCGCGCAGCCGGTGGTCGACGTCATGGCCAAGGTCATCGAGGACAACGGCTACTCCTACGCGCTGTTCGGGGGCGGCCTCCTCGGCTTCGAGATCGGCGCCGGCCTCACCGCGAGGCTGAACGCGGGGGTGACCATGGAGGTCACCGAGGTGAAGGCCCGTGACGGCAAGCTCGTCGCCGTTCGGCCCATCCTCCAGGACTCCGCGGTCGTCGACTCGGGCTACGTCGAGGAGCCGGGCATCATCATCGGCCGGCTGAACGCGTTCGAGGCCACCGAGAACGGGTCGGGGACGGCCGAGGTCGAGGACGTCGACTTCGAGATGTCGGAGTTCTCCACGAAGTGCCGGATGGTCAAGCGCGGCGAGCAGCGCGGCGAGGACGTGAACATCGAGGACGCCGATCTCCTCGTGGCCGGTGGTCGCGGGCTCGGCAAGGCCGAGGGCTTCGAGGCGCTCGAGGCCCTCGCCGGGGCGATGGGCGGCGCGGTGGCCGCCACGCGCGCGGTGGTCGACGCCGGCTGGTACCCCTACGCCGCCCAGATCGGCCAGACGGGCAAGACCGTGGCGCCGAAGCTCTACCTGGCCGCCGGCATCTCCGGGGCCATCCAGCACAAGGTCGGCATGCAGTCCTCGGAGAACATCGTCGCGATCAACAAGGACCCGAACGCGCCGATCTTCGAGTACTCGGACCTCGGGGTGGTGGGCGACCTGAACAAGATCCTCCCCAAGCTCACCGAGGCCGTCAAGGCCCGCAAGGGCGGCTGAGGAACGCCGTGTCCACCAAGCCGATCGACTACCCGGCCCCGGTCGATCCCCCGAAGGAGTTCGTCGGGCCGCCGCGCGACGGCGAGGACGAGCAGATACCGGTCGGCGTGGCCATCGTGGGCGGCGGGCCGGCCGGCATGGCCTGCGCCATCCGGCTCACCCAGCTCCTCGAGCAGGCCCCCGACGTGGCCGAGCAGCTCGGCGAGGTGCCGGTGGCCCTCGTCGAGAAAGGTCGCAACGCAGGGTCGCACCTGCTCTCGGGCGGGGTCATGCGCCCCTCCGCCATGGAGAAGCTGTTTCCCGATCTCTCGCGGGATGAGTGGCCGGTCTACGGCGAGGTCACCAAGGAGTCCGTCTACTTCATGATGCGGCGGGGCAAGGTCCCCGTCATACCGACGCCGCGGCCGTTCCGCAACCACGGCAACCACGTGGTATCGGTCGCCGAGCTCGGACGCTGGCTGGCCGAGAGGGCCGAGGAGGCCGGCGTCTACGTCCTGCCCGAGACCGCGGCCACGCGGCTGCTCGTGGACGACGGGGTGGTGCGCGGCGTCCGCACCGGCGACAAGGGCCGCGGCCGCGAGGGCGAGGAGCTCTCGAACTTCGAGCCCGGCACGGAGATCACCGCGAAGGCGACGGTCCTGGCCGAGGGCACCCAGGGCCACCTCACCGGCGCGGCGCTCGGATACTTCGGAGGACTGGCCAGCGACGACCCCTACCAGTGGGAACTGGGCGTCAAGGAGGTGTGGGAGGTCCCTGAGCCGCTCGACCGAGTGATCCACACGCTCGGATGGCCGCTGCGCTTCGCCGCCAAGTACCGCGAGTTCGGAGGGTCGTGGATCTATCCCATGGGCGAGGACAAGATCTCGCTCGGCTTCGTCGCGGGACTCGACTACCGCGACGCGACCTTCTCGGTCCACGACGTGCTCCAGGAGTTCAAGACCCACAAGTTCATCCGAGGGCTGCTCGAGGGCGGCAAGCGCGTCGCCTGGGGGGCGAAGACCATCCCCTCGGGCGGCTATTGGGCCATGCCGGAGCGGCTGTGGGCCCCCGGCCTGTGCATCGCCGGCGACGCCGCGTCGATGGTCAACGTGCCCGAGCTCAAGGGCATCCACTACGCGATGCACGCCGGCATGTACGCCGCCGAGGCGATCATGGACGGGCTCAAGCGCGGCTCCACCGAGGACCTCTCCGGCTACGAGGAGCGCGTGCGCGGCAGCGTGATCGAGAAGGAGATCTACCGCTCGCGGAACATGCGCCAGCCGTTCGCGAAGGGCTTCTTCTTCGGCGGGGCGACCGCCTTTTTGATGGACACCTCGGGCGGGCGCTTCCCGGGCGGGCGCTGGCACACCCACGACGACGCCGCGGTCGACGTGTTCATCGGCGACCGTGACCGCCGTTATCCGAAGCCCGACGGCAGGTACACCTTCGACAAGCTCTCGAGCGTGTTCGCCACCGGCAACGCCACCCGTGACGACGCTCCGAATCACATCCGCATCCAGGAGGACGTCCCGCTCGAGCTGGCGCTCATGTGGCAGAACATGTGCCCGGCGGCGGTCTACGAGGTGCCCGAGGAGGAGCTCGAGCGCGTCGGGGTGAACGGCGACGGGTCGCGGTCGAGGGCCGAAGGCGAGCTGGTGAAGATGGAGGTCACGCCCTCGAACTGCGTCCAGTGCGGGGCGATCACCGCGAAGGGCGGTCGCCTCACGCCGCCCGAGGGCGGAGACGGGCCGAACTACCAACAGACCTGACCGGTCGCGAGGGCAAGATCCTCGAGGCCCACCGGTCGCCTCCGAGACCTCGCCCGAAGATCCTGCGGTTACGAGCGACGGGTGCTCTGCGGCCAAGCCCTTGTCGGTGACGCGGCGCCCTGGTAGAACGGGTACGCTCCCGAGCCAGAATCGGCGGGCCGGATCGGGGATGGCGACAGTGGTGCAACAGGAGGGAACGCAGGCCTACTGCCCGCGGTGCGGGTTCATCCCGCGCGCGCCGCGTACCACCTGCCCGGTTTGCGCCCAGGCGCTCGCCGTCAGGGGTCCGGGGGTCGACGCCACACGGTCGTCGGCCGGCGCCCTGGTCGCTCTCGGGCTCGGGCTGGCCTTCGCGATGGGAGGCCTGGCGCTCGTGCTGGTCGACGGCGACGTCGAGTCCGGAAGGATGGGCGCCGGCATACCTCAGCTCGTGCCGCCCGACAGCGGCGTCCTCGGCGTCACCGAGAGCGGCCGCGACGAGAAGAAGGACCCGCGCGACGGGGAGGAGCGACGCGGAAGGCCCGCCGATGACGAGGGTCGTGGGCGTGAGGCCGAGGGTCGTGGGCGTGACGGCGACGATGACGCGGGGGAGGACGACGGGGGCGAGGATCGGCCGCCCGAGGATGTGGGCGACCTCGCGAGCATGCCGCCGCTGCTGCCTCCCATCGGGTCGGAGGACCCCGACGGCGGCTCGTCGATACCTCCGCTGGCGGGCGCCCCGGGAATGCCCCCGGCGCTCACTCCGGTTGCGGACCTCGGCGGCGTCTCCTCCAATGACGACGACTCCGATCACAACGACGGCGGCGGAGACGACGACCGCGGCGGCGACAAGGCGGACGCCGCGGACGGCGGATCGGGCTCGGTTGAGCCGGATCGGTTCAACGAGAGCACCTACACGGTGGCGCTCGCCAGCGGAAGCCAGGAGCTGCGAGTCGCCGCAGCCGCGGACGACCCGTTTGAGATCGCCAGCAGCACCGCGCGGCTGCTCGCGGAAGCGAGTATCGACGCTCCGGTGGGAGTTGTCGACGACCGTGGAAAGCGCGTTGCCTACGCTGGCCGCTTCGCCTTCACCGATGAGGGCTCACGTGACACGGCGATGGACGGCGCCATAGCCCTCCTCCAGACGATCACCCAGCTTCCCGCGGAGCTCTTCCCGTTCGACGAGAGCCTGCTCTGCGTTCGAGGGACCGACGAGAACGCGTTCTCGTGTCCGGAGGACGGTCCGTCGACCGCCGGTGACGGCGAACGTGCGGCCGCGCGCGGCGGCGATGCCTCCGACCCGCTCGCCGACGTTCTCGACTTCGGTTCGGACGAGGGTGCAGGCGGCGACGAGTCGCTGACGGACCCCGGAGACGAGACCCAGGATCATGAGTCCGCCGCCGAGCAGTCTCCCGGGGAGCCCGCTCCGGTCGACGTGGCGGTGCCCGGAGGCAAGTGACTTCGCCTCGCCGCGCCTGACCTTGAGCGCGGTAAGGCGGAGGAAGTCGGGTGGCCCTTACCCGAAGCGAACAGTGAGGGCGATCTCACTCTCCAGCGCCGGGGGCGATACTAATGTCGCGGCCGTGGCCGGCCACAGAGTGAACAGCGAGATCACCTCGGGAGGTGCGGCGATGCGGCGCGTCGAAGACTCCAAGGTGCCGCTCGCACCGATCTTGTTCCTCGCCGCCGTGCTCGCGGCAGCCGTCTTGGCCTTTTCGCTGGTCGTCACGGCCGATCCGGCCGCCCCGACCGCGCACGCCGCCGGCCCGCCGCCTACGACGGCAGTGAGCACGGACGAGGAGGACCAGCACGACGGCGACGGCGACGGTGACGGCGACGGCGACGGCAAGGGCGACGGCGACGGCGACGGTGACGGCAACGGCAACGGCAAGGGCGACGGCAAGGGCAAAGGCGACGGCAAGAGCGACGGCAAGGGCGACGGCGACTCCGATAGCGGAGACGGCGTCGGCAAGGGCGACGACGGCGAGTCCGATGACGGCGACTCAGGCGGCGGAGGTGGCGACGCCTCGGACGCGACGGGCACTGAGGGCGACTCCGGCTCGGAAGACGACGACATCCCGCCCGATCGTGGCTTCCCCGGCGATCCTTCCTCGGACGAGCTCAGCGACTGGGACTCAGACTCGAGCGCCTACACCGTCGTGGTCGCCTCGGCGGCAACCAAGGACGAGGCGAAGGACGGAGCGAAGAAGGCGGTCAAGGCCGGTCTGCCGGTCGGAGTGCTCAAGGCCGACGACTACGCCGGCCTCGACGGTGAGGGGCCGTGGGTGGTGTTCGCCGGGCGGTTCGCCTCCGAGCGGGACGCTCGCGAGTCGCAGGGTGCGTTCGCCTCGAGCGGCTTCCCCGGTCATGTGCGCTCCGTCTCGAAGCGCGCCGATCGTCGAGACGCCGAGAAGGCCACGGACGAGCAAGCGCAGGAGGGCGATGCCTCCGAGGACGACTCCGATCGCAAGGACGAGTCCGCTGAGGACGACTCCGCGCAGGACGACTCCAAGGGCGAAGATGAATTCTCCGAGGACGACTCTGCGGGCGACGGCAAGGACTAGCTCGGCGTCGGAGGGCCAGCCCGCGACCACGTCTGGCGTCGGACATCGGCCACCTCCCGGCCGGCGCGGGAAGCTAGAATCGTCTTCATGAAGACCGAAGTTCATCCCGAGTACGTAGAGGCGCACGTGCGGTGCACGTGCGGCAACGAGTTCACCACTCGCTCAACCAGTCCAAAGCTGAACGTGGAGATCTGCTCGAACTGCCATCCGTTCTACACGGGCCGGCAGAAGCTGGTGGACACCGGCGGGCGCGTCGAGCGCTTCCGCCGACGGGCCGCTCGCCGCGCACGCTGAGCGGGCGGGCCCCGGACCCGTCCGAGGCCCGACGAGCACCCGAAGGGCGAAACTCCCGGGGCTCGGATCTGTTCGAGCAGCATGATCCTGCGCCTCGTTCCCCTCACCGCCGTCATGCTCGCCGCGGTGGCCCTCGCCGCTCCGACCCTGGCGAGTGCCGCCCCCTCAGCCACCGCCCGTGCCCTGCACTGCCCGGCCGGGGGCGGCAGCCTTCCCTCGGCCGACTTCGAAGGCCGGATGAAGGCCGTTCGAGGCACCCACCGCATGGTCATGCGCTTCGAGGTGCAGGAGAAGGTCGGCGAGCAGCCGTGGACCCGGGTGAACGCCCCCGCGCTCCGGCACTGGCGGCGCTCGTCACCCGGGGTGGCTGGCTTCTCGTTCGTGCAGCGCGTCGAGAACCTGAGGCTCGAGGGCGCGTACCGGGTGGTGGTCGCCTTCCGCTGGCGCGATCGGTCCGGTCAGACGGTTCGCAGGGCCAGCGCCGCATCGGACCCGTGCGGTGCGGCGGCTCCCCCGCCCGGTACTTGACCGCTTCGCCGCTCAGGAGACCGCTCAAGGCCGCCGATAGCATGACCTCATGAGCGAGCGCCCCGAGGGCCCGCATACGGACGCGCTCGGTTCGCGCGCTCCGGACGGCGCTCCCACTCCGATCAAGGACGCCCCGATAGGGGGGCAGGCCGTGCTCGAGGGCGTGATGATGCGCGGCGTCTCCACGTGGGCGGTGGCCGTGCGCAAGCCGCTCCCCGGTCAGGGCGTCGGCGCACCGTCCCCGGTTCCGCGCCCGCCCGACGGCTCCGGCCCGACGGCGGTTGCCTCGACCAACGGAGCCGCGGCCTCCGGCCCGGCTTCGAGCAACGGAGCCGCCTCGGGCAACGGGGCCGCCTCGGGCAACGGGGCCGCCTCGCACGTCCCCGAGCTCGGGGAGATCGAGGTGGTCTGCGAGCCGCTCGTGGCCTGGACCGGTCGCCACCGCTTCCTCCGGCTGCCGGTAGTCCGTGGCGTCGTCGCGCTCGTGCAGTCGCTCCAGATCGGGTTCCGGGCCCTCGGGGTCTCGGCCAACGCCCAGATCGAGGAGGACGAGAAGGAGATCGGCGGGATCACCTGGGCGGGCACGATCGCGCTCTCGCTGACGCTCGGCATCGGCCTGTTCTTCCTCCTGCCGGTCGGCCTGACCAGCCTCTTCCGCGACTCGCTGCCGAACTCGGTGGTCTTCGTCATCGTCGAGAAGCTCTTCCGCATCGCGATCTTCGTGGCCTACATCTGGCTCATCTCTCGGATGCGCGACCTCCAGCGGGTCTTCCAGTACCACGGGGCCGAGCACAAGACGATCTCCTGCTACGAGGCCGGCCTCGCGCTGACCCCTGAGAACGCACAGCGCTTCTCCCGTCTGCACCCCCGCTGCGGGACGTCGTTCCTGCTCCTCGTGATGATCGTGGCCGTCGTGGTGTTTGCGCCGCTCGGTACGCCGGCCGGGTACTGGCGGTTCGCCTCGCGCAGCCTCGGGATCCCACTGGTGGCCGGGCCCGCCTTCGATGTGCTCAAGTGGTTCGGGCGAAACCGGGAGCGACCCTGGGCCCGGACGCTCATGTGGCCCGGCCTCCAGTTGCAGAAGCTCACCAACCGCGAGCCCACGCTGGACCAGCTCGCCGTGGCCATCGTCGCCCTCGAGGCGGTGCTGGCGGTGGAGAACCCGGCGAAGGCGACCGAAGAGGACCGCGTCGGCATGGACGTCGTCGCCTGAGGCGCGATAGGCGGCGCATTCCGGCACCCGACTATCGCTCGCGTGCCAGGAGCACGCGTCGCGCTCGCCGGTCACCGGACTGCTTGCCTCTCGCGCCTCAGGTCGTCGCTTGAGGGACGGCCTTCGGACGCCTCACGAGACGGCGGGCGGGACGGCCTTGCCATCGCCCGGCCCGTGACTAGCCTCAGCTCACGATGATCGAGAGGCTGTGCGACGAGATCGAGAGCCGGTTCGCCGACCTCGAGCGGCAGATGTCCGACCCCGTCGTGATCGGGGACCGTTCCCGCATGGCCGGGCTCGGACGCGAGCACCGGGCCCTGACTCCGGCTTACGAGCTGGCGAGGGAGCACCGTCAGCTTCAGTCGGACGCGGGCAGCGCCCGCGAGATCCTGGCCGAGACCGGGGACGACGCCGAGCTGCGCGCCGAGCTGAACGCCGCCGAGGCGCGCCTGCTCGAGCTCGACGCCGAGATCCGCCTGGCGATGGTCGAGCAGGACCCCAACGACGACAAGAACGTGATCGTCGAGGTGCGTGCCGGTACCGGGGGAGAGGAGGCCGGGCTGTTCGCCGGCGACCTCTACCGGATGCTCACGCGCTACGCGGAGCGCCGCGGCCTGCGCACCGAGGCGCTCGAGCTCGGCGAGGGCCACTCCACCTTCGCGATCAAGGGCGACGGCGCCTACAGCGTCTTCAAGCACGAGGGCGGCACCCACCGCGTGCAGCGCGTGCCCGACACCGAGGCCCAGGGTCGGATCCACACCTCGACGGCCACCGTGGCCGTGCTTCCCGAGGCCGAGGACGTCGAGGTGCGGATCGACCCGAGCGACCTCGACATCGACGTCTACCGCTCTTCGGGCCCCGGTGGGCAGTCGGTGAACACCACGGACTCGGCGGTGAGGATCACCCACCGTCCCACCGGCCTGGTGGTCTCCATGCAGGACGAGAAGTCGCAGCTCCAGAACCGGGAGAAGGCGATGCGCGTGCTGCGGGCGCGCCTCTACGAGCAGGAGTTGGCCGCCCAGCAGGCCGAGCAGTCGGCCGAGCGGCGCTCCCAGGTGGGCACCGGCGAGCGTGCGGAGAAGATCCGCACGTACAACTTTCCCCAGGATCGGGTGACCGACCACCGCGTCAAGGTCACGAAGAACGGGATGGAGCGGGTGCTGTCCGGAGAGCTCGATGACTTCACGGCCGCCCTCGAGGCCGAGGAGAAGCGTCGCAAGCTCGAGCGAAGCTCGCTGGTGGCGAGCTGAACGAGCCGGCGCTCACCGCTCGCGCGGCGGTGGCCGCGGGCACCCGACGTCTCGAAGCCGCCGAGTGCGACACGCCCCGCCTCGACGCCGAGCTGCTGGTGTCCGAGGCGCTCGGTGCCGACCGGGGCGCGCTGTACGCCCATCCAGGCCGGGAGCTGACCGGCTCCGCCGAGCGCCGGCTCGCCGAGCTGCTCGAGCGCCGTGAGGCGCGCGAGCCGGTGGCCTACCTGCTCGGGCGCCGCGCCTTCCGCTTTCTCGAGCTCGCGGTCGATCGGCGGGTGTACATCCCGCGTCCGGAGACCGAGCTTCTCGTCGAGATCGGCCTCGAGCTCCCGAGCGGGGCCAGGGTGCACGAGGTGGCGACGGGCTCGGGAGCGGTCGCGCTCGCCCTCCTCGACGAGCGTCCCGACCTTCGCGTCTCGGCCTCGGACGCCAGCCTCGATGCGGTGACCGTCGCACGCCACAACGCCGAACGCCTGGGGCTCGAGCTCGACGTCGTCGTCGGGGTCGGGCTGCCCCCCGAGGCGCGGGACGTCGATCTCGTACTCGCCAACCTGCCCTACGTGCGCGAGGACGAGTGGATGGATCTCGCCCCCGAGATCAGGGCCCACGAGCCCCGGGAGGCCCTCCTCGCTGGGAGCGCGGGCCTCGACGCCATCGAGGCGCTCGTGGGCGGTGTGCCGCCCGGCACCCGCATCGCCCTCGAGCACGGAGCCGGTCAGGCGGCGGCCGTGCGGGCGTTGCTGGACGGCGGGGAGACACGACGCGACCTCGCCGGCCTCGACCGCGTGACCCTCGGCCGGACGCCGGATGCAAGCGCCCGGTCGTGACCGCGGACGAGGTGGAGGTCTTCCGCCGCTGCGTCTCGGTGGGCGGCGTGGCGCTGTTTCCCGCCGACACGGTCTACGGGCTGGCCACCGAACCCGACTCGCGCGAGGGCGTCGCGCGGCTCTACCGGTTGAAGGGCAGGCGTCCCGACCGACCGGCGGCGGTCATGTTCTTCTCCCTCGACCTCGCCCTCGAGGCCCTTCCCGAGCTCGGACCGCGCGTCCGCGACGCGGTCGCGCGCCTGCTGCCCGGGGCGCTCACCCTCCTGCTTCCGAACCCCGTCCGACGCTACCCTCTCGCCTGCGGTCCGATGCCCGAGCGGCTCGGCCTACGCATTCCGCTCCTCGACGGCCCGATCGCGCCGCTCGCCGCACTCTCCTGGCCGGTGCTCCAGTCGAGCGCCAACCGCACGGGCGGGCCCGACGCCCGCCGCGTCGAGGACGTGGACCCCGCGATCCGGCGCGGCGTGGACGCGGTGCTCGACGCGGGCGTGCTGCCCGGCACGCCCTCCACGGTCGTGGACCTCACGGCGTGGGAGTCCGACGGCGCGCTGACCGTTCTCCGCGAAGGAGCCGTGCCGGAGGAGGACATCCGCCGGGCGCTGGTAGCTTGAGGGGTCCCCCTACGGAAAGGGCCTCCCCAACGTGACTGACGTCGCCCCCGACTACTTCACCCGGAGCCTCGAGGACGTCGATCCGGAGATCGCGCGCGTCCTCGAACTCGAGCTCGAGCGCCAGGAGAGCACGCTCGAGATGATCGCCTCGGAGAACTTCGCCCCGCAGGCCGTGCTCGAGTGCCAGGGCTCGGTACTCACCAACAAGTACGCCGAGGGCTATCCCGGACGGCGCTACTACGGCGGCTGCGAACACGTCGACGTGGCCGAGGAGCTCGCGATCGAGCGCGCGCGCACGCTGTTCGGCGCCGACCACGCGAACGTGCAGCCCCACGCGGGGGCGCAGGCCAACGCCGCCGTCTATCACGCGCTCATCCGCCCGGGCGACGGCGTGCTCGGCATGCGCCTCGACCATGGCGGCCACCTCACCCACGGGATGAAGATCAACTTCTCCGGCCGCCTCTACGACATCTCCACCTACGGCGTGCGCGAGTCCGACGGCTACGTCGACATGGACGAGGTGGCCGCCCAGGCCCGCGAGCACCGGCCGAAGATGATCGTGGCCGGGTGGTCGGCCTACGCGCGCCAGCTCGACTTCGCGGCCTTCCGCGAGATCGCTGACTCGGTGGACGCCTACCTGATGGTGGACATGGCCCACTTCGCGGGCCTCGTGGCCGCCGGCGAGCATCCGAGCCCGGTGCCCTACGCCGACGCGGTCACCACTACCGTGCACAAGACCCTCGACGGGCCGCGCGGCGGCATGATCCTCTGCCGAGCCGACCACGCCAAGAAGATCGACTCGGCGGTGTTCCCCGGCCAGCAGGGCGGCCCGCTGATGCACGTGATCGCCGGCAAGGCGGTCGCGCTGCGGGCGGCCGCCTCCGAGGTGTTCCGGGAGCGCCAGGAGCGTACCCGGGTGGGCGCCCGGGCGGTGGCCGAGGAGCTGGTTTCCGCCGGCCTCGACGTGCTCACCGGCGGCACCGACGTCCACCTCGCCCTTCTCGACCTCCGCGACTCGGACCTGGACGGCAAGCAGGCCGAGGACCGACTCCACGACGTCGGCATCACGGTCAACCGCAACGCGGTGCCCTACGACCCGCGTCCGCCGGCGGTCTCCTCCGGCATTCGCGTCGGGACCCCGGCGCTCGCCACCCGCGGCCTGGCCGAGGAGGACTTCCGTGAGGTCGGGCGCATGATTGCCGAGGCGCTGTCGGGCGAGTTCGACGAGGGCGTCCGCTCCGAGCTCTCCGAGCGCACCCGGGCGATCGCCGATCGCTTCCCGCTGTACCCACAGCTGGCCGCCGCCGCGGTCTGAGCGCGTCCTCATCCCCGCCCGCTGGCCAAAGGTCCGGACCGAACTTCATCCCCCGGTCGCAAGAGCGCTCGATTCGTGCTCGCTAGGTTCGGGGGTGGAGTTCGGGCTCCGCTGCAAACGCGGGACTTTTCGGCCCACACGACCACCGTCGGCGATCAGGAGGTGCAACCGGATGTGCGGCATCGCCGCCACCTGGGGTAGGCAGAGCAACGGGAAGGTCCGCAGCATGATGGCCACGATGACTCATCGCGGCCCGGATGCGGACGGGACCTTCCACGCCGCCGGCGGTAACGCGGCGCTCGGCCACACCCGCCTGTCGATCATGGATCCGCGCGGCGGGCAGCAGCCCATCGTGTCCGGCGACGGGCGCCGGGCGCTGGCCGCCAACGGCGAGATCTACAACTACCCCGACGTCCGTCCGGAGCTCGAGCGCCGCCACCGCTTCCGCACCAGCAGCGACTCCGAGGCCATCCTCCACCTCTACGAGGAGTACGGCACGGAGCTGGTGCACCACCTGGACGGGATGTGGGCGTTCGCCCTGCTCGACGACGACGACCTCATCGTCGCCCGCGACCCGATCGGGATCAAGCCCCTGTACTACGGCGAGCGCGACGGCGAGCTGGTGTTCGGCTCGGAGCTCAAGTCGCTCGCCGGGCAGGCCGAGGACGTGCGCGAGTTCCCCCCGGGCACGCTCTTCCACTCCGAGCACGGCTGGGAGACCTTCTACGAGGTGCCGGACCTGAAATCCGAGGAGGACTCCGTCGAGAGCTGGCGCCGGGCGATCCGCCGCGGCATGGAGGACTGCGTGGCCAAGCAGAAGATGGCCGACGTGCCGGTCGGGGCGTTTCTCTCCGGCGGCCTCGACTCCTCGATCCTCGCCGCCCTGCTGGGTCGCTACAACGACGAGTTGCACACCTTCGCGGTCGGCATCGAAGGCTCGGGCGACCTGAAGGCGGCCCGGGTGGTGGCCGAGCACCTCGACACGATCCACCACGAGCACGTGATCACCCGAGAGGAGATCGCCGAGCACCTGCCGGAGATCGTCTGGCATCTCGAGTCCTTCGACCAGGACCTCGTGCGCTCGGCGGTGCCCACGTACTTCACCGCCCGCCTGGCCCGCGAGCACGTCACGGTGATCCTCACGGGCGAGGGTGCCGACGAGCTGTTCGCCGGCTACGACTACCACAAGGACATCGCCGACGAGGACCGCTTGCGTCAGGAGCTGCGCCGCTCGGTCGGCGCGCTACACAACGTGAACCTCCAGCGGGTGGACCGCATGACCATGGCCCACTCCCTCGAGGGCCGGCCGCCGTTTCTCGACAACGCGGTGATCGAGCTCGCCCAGCGCGTGCCGGCCCGGCTCAAGCTGCCCGAGGGCGGCCCCGAGAAGTGGATCCTGCGCAAGGCCTTCGAGGATCTGCTCCCCGAGGACATCGTCTGGCGCAAGAAGGCGCAGTTCGACCAGGGCACGGGCATGACCGAGGTGGCCGCCGAGGTGGCCGAGGAGGCGATGTCCGACGCCGGCGAGGACGCCCACCGGGCCCGCTTCCCTCACGAGCGGCTGCGCTCCACCGAGGAGTGCTACTACCACCGCCTTCTGGTCGACGCCTTCGAGGACCCCGATCCGGTGCTCGCCAACGTCGGGCGCTGGACCGACCGGCCGGCCGACCTGGCTTCGGTCGTCTAGCCCGGAAGGGCCCCCCCGGGTGGTCGTCGCACTGGCCCAGATCAACCCGGTCATCGGCGACCTGCACGGCAACGTCGAGATCATCCGCTTGCGCGTGGAGGCGGCCAGGGAGGCCGGGGCACAGATCGTGCTCTTCCCCGAGCTCACCATCTGCGGCTATCCGCCGGAGGATCTGCTGCTGCGCTCCGACTTCCTGGCCGCCTGCGACGCCGCGGTGGAGGAGGTGGCCGAGGCCGCTCGCGACATCGTCGTGGTCTACGGCGCCCCCCGCACCGGTCCGCGCGACCTGCACAACTGCCTGGTGGTGGCCGCCGAGAGGAAGGTGACGACGGTCTACGAGAAGCGTCACCTGCCTCACTACGGCGCTTTCGACGAAGGCCGCTACTTCGGGTGCGGGAGCGGTCCGGTGCTCATCCGCCTCGGCGATCACCTGGTTGGGCTCACGCTGTGCGCCGACCTGTGGATCGGCGACGGACCGGCGACGCTGGCGGCGCGAGCCGGAGCCAAGCTGATCCTCAACGCGTCGGCCTCGCCCTTCCACTCCGGCAAGGCGGCCGAGCGCGAGGCCATGCTCTCCCAGCGCGCCCGGGACATCGTCTGCCCGATCGCCTACGCCAACGCCTGGGGCGGCCACGACGAGCTGGTCTTCGACGGCGGCTCGACGGTGGTCGACCACCGCGGCAAGCTGCTGGGACGGGCCGCCCATTTTCAGGACGAGCTGCTCGTGGTGCCCCTCGACCTCGCATCCGTGCGCAAGGCCCGGCTGCGTGATCCGCGACTGCGCAGCGGCTCGTCCGCGCCGCCGGAGGGGCCCGCCTCGCTCGCGCCCGAGGCGCCGCACGCGCCCGACGTTCCACTGGGCCCCGAGGGGGCCGGAGTCCTGCCCGCCCGCGTCCACCCCCTGCTCGGCGAGGAGCGCGAGCTGTGGGAGGCCCTGCGCCTGGGCATCGCCGACCATGTGGAGAAGAACGGATACGAGCACGTCGTGGTGGGCCTCGGCGGCGGGATCGACTCCTCGGTCGTCGCGCTGCTCGCGTGCGACGCGCTCGGCCCCGAGCACGTCACGACGGTGATCATGCCCTCGGGCGACTCCGACCGCCGGGCCGAGGACGGCGCGCGAGAGCTCGTGGGCGCGCTCGGGTGCGAGCTGCGCGAGATCCCCACCGACGACCTGCTGGCCGCCTACGAGGTCGTGCTCGTGCCCGAGCTCGGGGACCTGGCCCGCTCCTCGACCGACGAGCGCATCCGGGCGAGGCTGCGCTCGAACCTGCTGATGGCGCTCGCCAACGCCTCGGACTGGCTGCTGCTCTCCACCGGCAACAAGTCCGAGCTGGCGTGCGGATACTCCACGCTCTACGGGGAGACCTTTGGCGGCTTCGCCCCTCTGAAGGACGTCCCCCGTTCGCTCGTGGTCCGCCTCGCGCGCTGGCGCCAGGCCCGGGCGAGCGGCGGCCCGATCCCCACGACGATCCTCGCCCGCCCCCATCAGGGCGTCCGGCCGGACCAGTGGCACGCGGACGGCCTGCCGCCGTTTGAGGAGGTGGACCCGATCCTCGAGGCCTACGTCGAGGACGACGAGGACCCGGCCACCCTGGCCGCCCGTGGGTACGACCCCGACGTCGTGCGCTGGGTCGTGGACCTCGTGGAGCGGGCCGAGTACAAGCGCCGCCAGGCGCCGCCCGGCATCCGCATCAGCGGTCGTGCCTTCGGCCGCGACCGCCGGATGCCGATGGCGCACCGCTTCGGGGGTCAGGCGACTGCGCCCGGGCGCGCGCCCACGCCCGACGGGGCCGGCGCGCCGTCCGGCTCGAATGGCGCGTCCCCGGCGCCCGCGGAGGCCACGGCCGGCGCTCGTTAGGTTCGGGGTCATAGCGGGCGCGCGGTGACCGCCCGTGTGGACAGCGTGGGGGACGTGACGGCCAGCGTGCGCTCGGTGGACGGCGCTTCGCGGCCATGGCGGCTCACCCGGGCGATCGCCGCGCTCGAGCGGGTCGCGCGCGCGGCGCCCTGAGCCGGCCGCCCCGCTACTCGCGCCGCGCCCCCGGGTCCTCCACCGCCTCGAACTCACCGGTCTCGAGCTCGTGGGCCACCTCGGCGTCCACCTCGGCATCGCCAGGCGCCGTCTCGCCTCGGGCGGCGTGCGCCCGTCCGACCTGGAGCGAGCGGAACCGGCGCAGCTTCAGGATCTCGAGCACGAGGACCAGGTAGACGCTGGCACCGAGCGCCAGCAGCCCGAACCCGGCCAGCACCAGGCTCGGACCGAGGTAGAAGTCGCCGGAGTCGTCCGAGTAGGGCACGAAGCGCAGCGCGAGCGCGAGGGCGGCGAGGCTCAGGGTCCAGCCGTACAGGTAGATCGTGGTCTTCAGCGGCGAGAAGCCGATGTTCGCGAACCGGTGATGGAAGTGCCAGCGGTCCGCGCGGTAGACGGGCCGGCGGTACTTGATCCGCTTCGCGATCACGAAGCTCGAGTCGAGGATCGGGACGGCCAGCACCACGAGCGGGAACAGCAGCGCGATCGCGGCGTTGGTCTTGAGCGCGCCCTGGACGGCGATGGTGGCGAGCAGGAACCCGAGGAGGTTCGAGCCCGAGTCCCCGAGGAAGATCGAGGCGCGGTGCAGGCCGTAGCGCAGGTAGCCGGCCGTGGCGCCCGCGGTCATGAGCGCCAGGACTCCGGCCTCGAAGCGCCCGAGCGACAGCGCGATCGCCCCGAGCGTGCCCGCGGCGATCATGCCCACCCCGGCGGCCAGGCCGTCCACCCCGTCGATGAAGTTCACGATGTTCACCAGCGCGACGATGCCGAGGCCGGTGAGCAGGTAGGAGAGCGGGTCGCCGAACTCGAGGCGCCCGAGTAGAGGGAGGGTGACGGCCTCCACCCGCACGCCGCTCGCCACCGGCACCGCCGCGGCCAGCGCCTGGCCCACGAGCTTGACCTCGGCCTTCAGGTCGAGCAGGTCGTCGGCGGCGCCGACGGCCACGATTACCGCCGCTCCGAGGAGGATGCCGCGGTTGCCCTGTCCGGCCGGGAGGAACACGAGCCCGGACACGAGCACGCCGGCGAGCACGGCCACGCCCCCGAGGCGCGGCGTGGCCACGCTGTGCAGGCCGCGGGCCGTCGGCTCGTCGATCGCCCCGATCCGCCAGGCCAGGGTCCGCACCACCGGCGTGAGCACAAAGGTCACGGCGAGCGCCAGCGCCAGGGCGAGGAGGGCGTCGGTGAGGTCGGGGCGCACGGCGACAGGGAAGCAGGTGGCGGAGTGGGCGTCCTACCCGGTGTTTCGGGGCGCGGCGGCGGGGCCCTGCCCGGCGGTCGCGAGCATCATGTCGGCCAGCACCTGCGGATCCCGGCGAGTGCGGGCGCCCTCGCCCGAGCGCTTCTCGAGCACGAGGTCGTCCGGGTCGGTCAGCTCGCGCATGGTCCCGCGACGCAGAAGGTCCTCGTCGACGCCGCCCGGCCGCCCGGCGAAGGTCGTGTAGACCGGGGTCCCGAGGGAGACCGCCTCCCGGTTCATCGTGCCCCCGGCGGAGACCACGAGGTCGGCCAGCGCGATGAGGCTCTGGGCGTCCACCGCGTGGTCCGGCACCACGAGCGAGGGCAGTCCGAGCCCGCGCACGTACTCGCGCTGCCCGGCGTTGCGGGGCACGACCACGGCCTGCACGCGCTCGTCCCGTCCGAGCCGCTCGAGGAGCCGTGGGAACAGGGTGTTCTCGAGCCGGTGGTACAGGGCGACGTCGGCCGGCGGGCGGACCACGACGATCACCCGCTCGGGGTCGAGTCCGAGGCGGTCGAGCACGCCGCGGTCGGGCTCGAAGTCGAACAGGTAATAGTCCTCCTTGAGCCCGGGGAACTGCGCGAGCTTGGCGGAGCCCACCCCGTAGCGGCGCAGCCGCTCCGGCGGGATCGCGTCCGGGGTCATCACCCGGCGCGCCAGGCGGCAGCCCACGTTGTGCTGCTGGAGGGCCCACTCGTAGTCGAACATGTCGACCACGGGCACGCCGAGCGACCGCGCGGCGATCGGCAGCTCGTTCGAGGCGTGCGCCGCCGCGAGGTCGAACCGACCGGCGCGGCCGAAGCGACGCATGGAGCGCAGCCGTGAGCCGAGCGCGCGCACCTTGCCCCGCCGGGTGACGCCGCCGTGGCGGCCGAACGCCGTGTGCTCGATCCCGTGCAGGGTGAGGAGGGAGAGCGCCTCGCCGTAGTCGCGCGCGGTGACCGCCACCTCGTGGCCGGCCTCCTCCAGGCGCCGGATGATCGGCCGGAACACCAGGACGTGAGCCGGCGCGGTCATGTCGATCCAGATCCTCACGAGTCCTGCGCGCAGGCGCCCGTCCGGCGCGCGGTCACGACCGCGCGGCGACGCGGCGATACAGCGGCCGGGGCAGATGCCGCATCGCGGCCATGACCCACCGCAGCACCGGCGGAGCCCACACCGTGTGCGCGCCCTGGCGCAGCCCGTCGATCACCGCGTCGGCCACCGCCTCGGGATCGGTGGCGAACGGCGCCGGCTCGAGGCCCTCGGTCATCTTCGTACGGACGAACCCCGGGCGGACCACCATCACGTCGACCCCGGTCCCCTCGAGCGAGTCCGCGAGCCCCTGGGAGAAGGCGTCGAGCGCGGCCTTCGACGAGCCGTAGACGAAGTTCCCGCGCCGCGCCCGCTCGGCCGCCACCGAGGAGAGCACGACGATCGTGCCGTGTCCCTGGC
>JBPCQB010000186.1:0-33087 GCA_050998555.1 Thermoleophilaceae bacterium | reverse complement strand
CGCCGTTCGCGTTGTATGACCCCGAGCTGGCCGGCTTCGGCGAGTCCGGCGGGCTGTTCTCACAGGCGGCGAGCCCCGGGTTCATCGAGCTCTGGACGCTTCAGTCGCGCATGGCCTTTGGTGTCCGTAATCGAGGAAAGGGGACGGGATGAGAGGAAACGCCTACACCGCGCTCGGCTGGCTCGTGTGGCTGGTCGGAAAGAAGGTGGTCCACCGCAAGCTCCGGCAGACCCGGGTCAAGCTCGGTGCCGCGGCGATCGTCGCGCTCGTGGTGGCGCTCGGCGTGGCCGCGGCGGCGCGCTCGGGCGACGAGGGCTAGAAGCGCTTGGCGCCTGCGCTTGCGCCCGCGCCGCGGCGCCCGGCCGACGGCGCGGCGACCCCCTCGCTGAGGGCGTCCGGCTCCCGAGGACCCCGGAACCGCGTGGCGATCGTGATCAGCAGGTGCGCCACCCCCATCACCAGGAACACCGCGAGCGGCGCGCTCTCGGTGTTGAACCCGAACAGGAACGGCGCGGCGATCAGAAAGGCCGCGAGGATGAAGTCGAGCACGAGGTGCACGGACGCCGGGATGAGCTTCACGAGGCCGGTGGGCAGAGCCGTGGCCGCGGTGATGGCGAGGATCGCGACGCCGATGGCGATCGAGATGCCGACCGCCCACCCGTTCACGTACCCGAAGATGAACGGCGCGGCGATGAAGAACACTCCGGCCACGTACTCGATGAGGCCGTGGACCGGCGCGGGAATGGGTCCCTGACGGAGCACGGGGCGAGTTATACCCGCCGGCGCGGAGGCGTCCGGAACTCAGCGAGCGCGACGACCGCTCGAGTCGGGGAGCGCAACGGTGCCGATCCCCTCCGCGCGCGCCACGGCGAGAACGTCGCCGTCGGCGGTGGCGATTGCCTCGCCCGACCGCGCGGCGGCGGCAAGTAGAGAGCAGTCCGCTACCGAGACGGGTCGCGACCGGCGGTGGTAGTGCCGGGCGCGCAGCTCGCCCCCGCGCCAGGCGTGCTGCGGGTCGAAATCGACGAGGCGCATCCCGGCGCCCGTGAGCTCCTCGACCGACTGACGGGTTCGCGCGGCGGATACTCGATAGCGCCGGGCCAGCACGTCCACCGCCTCGGCGAGGTTGATGGTGGTGATGCTCGTCTCGCCTGAGCGCAGCAGCATCCCCACCTCCCCGGCGCCTGGCTCGTCGGCCAGGAACGCGACCAGCGCCCGGGCATCGAGGAGCGTCACCTGCCGTAGCGGCGGTACTCGGCCTCCGCCTCGATCTCCCGGTCCTCCGCACGGATGTCCTCGAGAGTGACCCCCTGTTCCCGCTGCGCGTCCGCCTCCGGAGCGAAGATGCCCATCAACGCGTCGATCGGATCGTCCGGCGCGGGGCGGAGCACCAGCCGCTCACCCTCGTCCTCGGCGATGACCGTGGAGGTTCCCCAACGCTTCCGAACCTCGGCCGGCACAGACACCTGCCCGCCCTTCGAGATCCTCAAGCGCTTTCTCATGGCCATGAGACTAAGGCATGAGGCAATGACGGCGCGGCTTGCCGTCGGCCCCCGAACCTAGACTCGCCGACGTCTTGGCGCCCGAGTCCGTCCACCTCCACGTCCACTCCGAGTACTCGCTGCTCGACGGCGCCTGCAACATCGACGCGCTGGCCGCGCGCGCCGCGGAGCTCGGGCAGCCGGCCCTCGGGCTCACCGATCACGGGGTGATGAACGGGGCTGTGGAGTTCCATCAGGCGTGCGTCAAGCATGGGGTGAAGCCCATCCTCGGCTTCGAGGCCTACCTCGTCGACGACCTGCGCTCGGAGGCCGTCCGGTACGAGCGCAACCACCTGACACTGCTGGCCCGCACCGACGAGGGCCTGCGCAACCTCGTCAAGCTCACCTCGGCGGGGTTCCTCGAGGGCCAGCGCCGCGGCAAGCCGAACGTGGACCTGTGGCTGCTCGAGAGCCACGGCGCGGGCGTCATCGCCCTCACCGGCTGCCTCCAGGGTCGCTTCTGTCGCCGCCTGGTGGACGACCTCCCCGACGAGGCCCGTGCCCACGCCGACGACCTCGTCCAGGTCTTCGGCGCCGAGAACCTCTACTTCGAGCTCCAGCGCAACGGCCTGGCCGACCAGGACAAGGCAAACGTTGGGATCGCCCGCATCGCCCGGGAGATGGGCCGGCCGGTGGTGGGCACCGCCGACGTCCACTACCTGCGCCGCGAGGACTTCGACCACCACCGCGCGCTGCTCTGCGTCCAGACCAAGTCGACCCTCGCCCAGCCGAAGCTCTCGTTCGACACCAACGAGTTCTTCCTCAAGAGCTCGGAGGAGATGGCCGCCGCGTTCGCCCCGTGGCCGGAGGCGCTCCCCACCTCGCTCGAGATCGCCGAGCGCTGCTCGACGAGCATGGAGCTCGATCGGATGCTGCTGCCGAGCTACCCGACGCCGGAGGGCGAGAGCGAGAACGCCCACCTGCGCCGCCGGGCGCAGGAGGGTTTGCGCGAGCGCTACGGCGACCCCGTCCCGGCCGCGGCGACCGAGCGCATGGACATGGAGCTCGAGGTGATCGGGCGGATGGGCTTCGAGGCGTACTTCCTGATCGTCTGGGACTTCGTGAAGTTCGCCAAGGACTCGGGGATCGCCGTGGGGCCGGGGCGCGGGTCGGCCGCTGGGTCGATCGTCTCCTACGCCCTGCGCATCACCGACGTCGACCCCCTGCGTTACAACCTGCTGTTCGAGCGCTTCCTCAACCCCGAGCGCGTGTCCATGCCGGACATCGACATCGACTTCTCGGTGAAGGGTCGCGAGCGGGTGATCCGCTACGTGGGCGAGAAGTACGGCTCGGAGTCGGTGGCCCAGATCATCACGTTCGGTCGGATGGCGCCGCGCAACGCCACCCGCGACGCGGCCCGGGTGCTCGGCCACGACTACGCCGCCGGCGACCGCGTGGCCAAGCTCATCCCCGAGCCGATAATGGGCCGCGCCCCGTCCTTCGAGGAGTGCCTGAAGCCCGGGGAGGACCTGGCGCGGGCCTACGCCGAGGACGCCCAGACACGCGAGATCGTCGACGTGGCCCGGGGGCTCGAGGGCACGGTGCGCAATTCCTCGATCCACGCCGCCGCGGTGGTGATCGCCGACCGCCCGCTCACCGACATCGTCCCGCTCCAGCTGGCCGAGGAGCGCGGCGCCGTCGCCGAGGACGGCGGACGGGCCTACAAGATGGTCACGCAGTACTCGATGGGGCCGATCGAGCAGATCGGGCTGCTGAAGATGGACTTCCTCGGGCTGCGCAACCTCGACGTGATCGAGGCCGCGCTCGACATCATCGAGCGCTCGAGCGGGGCACGGCCCGACATGGCCACGCTGCCGCTCGACGACGAGCCCACCTACGCGATGCTCGCGCGCGGCGAGTCGGTCGGGGTCTTCCAGTTCGAGTCCGACGGCATGCGCGAGGCGCTGCGCAAGGTCCGTCCCACCGAGTTCGAGGATCTCATCGCCCTCGGGGCGCTCTACCGACCGGGCGCCATGCGCCACATCGACACCTACGCGCGCAACAAGCGCAACCCCGAGGCCGTCGCCTACCTCGATGAGCGCCTGCGCCCGATCACCGAGTCCACCTACTCGGTGATCATCTACCAGGAGCAGTCGATGCAGATCGCCAAGATGATCGCCGGCTTCTCGGGCGCCGAGGCCGACGACCTGCGCAAGGCCATCGGCAAGAAGGACCGCGCGCGCATGGCCTCGCTCAAGGAGCGCTTCGTGGACGGCGCGAAGGGGACGGGGACCTCGCGCGACGTGGTGGAGCAGCTGTGGGCGGTCAACGAGTCGGCCGCTGACTACAGCTTCAACCGCTCCCACGCCGCCTGCTACGGCCTGATCTCCTACCGCACGGCCTGGCTGAAGTCCAACCACCCGGCCGAGTACATGGCCGCGCTGATCTCCTCGGTCATGTCCACCAAGGACAAGGTGCCGTTCTTCGTCTCCCGCTGCGAGGAGATGGGGATCGAGGTGCTTCCGCCCGACGTCAACGTGTCGGGGCACGACTTCGTGGTCTCCGGGGGGAACATCCGCTTCGGCCTCGACGCGGTGAAGAACGTGGGCAGCGCCGCGGTCGACGCGGTGGTGGCGGCGCGCGAGGGCGGCGGGTCCTTCTCCTCGATCTACGACTTCTGCGAGCGCGTCGACTGCCGGGCGGTGAACAAGAAGGCCATCGAGTCGCTCGTGCGCTGTGGGGCGCTCGACTCGACCGGGGCGTCGCGCAGTGGGATGCTCGAGGCCCTGCCCGCGGCCCAGGGCGCGGGCTCGAAGGCCCAGCAGGACGCGCTGCTCGGGCAGGCGTCGATCTTCGACCTCGAGGAGCCGGCGCCGGCGGGCTCGGGGGGCGGAGGCGTCACCGGCTTCCGCCACCATCCGCCGGTCCCTTCCGTGCCCGACGACCCGGCCGATACCCGGACCATGGAGAAGGAGACCCTTGGCCTCTTCCTCTCCAGCCACCCCCTCAAGGAGGTGCGCGCCGCCCTTCGCGAGCGCGTCGAGTGCTCGCTGGCCGAGGTGGAAAACCGCCGCGACGGCGAGTGGGTGACGGTCGGCGGGATGATCGCCGAGTCGAAGAAGATCCGCACCCGCGCGGGGGACTGGATGATGTTTGCCACGCTCGACGACCTCGAGGGGCAGATCGAGATGCTGGCGCTCGGGAGCGCCTACCAGCAGATCGCCGACGTGGTCGAGGGCGACCGCGTGGTGGTGGTGCGCGGCCGCGTGGACCACAAGGGCGGGGGAGAGACGAAGCTGGTGGCTCAGGAGGTCGAGGTCTTCGCGCCGGGCGCCGAGGAGGTCGAGCGCGCGCGTGAGCGAGCCCAGGCCGCGCCGATCATCCGGCGCGTGGTGGTGGAGGTCTCCCCGGGCGTCCCGGACTCCTTCCTCGAGGAGCTCCGCGACGTGTGCAGGAGTTTTCCCGGTGACCACGAGCTGGCGCTCACGGTGGGGGAGAGGCGCCTACTCCTCGGAGAGGGGTACCGTGTCTCGGCGTGTACCGCGTGTCGGGGGGAGCTGGCGGCGCTCCCGGGAGTCGGGACGCTGACCGCCTAGACGAAGCTGATGGCCGTTCGCCGGCCGGCCAGGACACGCCGGCGACCGGGAGCACGCCCGGGGCGGTCGCCGGCGAAGGGCCGGCGGGCCACACCGACGGCGCCGACTCGCCCGCCGCACGAGGCCTGGCGTCGGCTCGGCTCGGGGTGGCCACCGTGCGTCGCCAGCCCGCGGGCCGCCGGCTGCTCGTCGCGGGGCTCTTATCGCTCATCGCGCTCGGGACGCTCCTGGCCTACCAGGTTCATCTCGACGGTCGTACGCGGGAGATCCTCGACCAGCGCTTCGAGGTCGCGCGCAACTTCGAGCGCATCCGCTACTACGGCGAGGCCCTCACCATGTCCGCGCGCCTGGCCGTGGCCAGCGGCGACCGCGCGGCGGAGCGCCGTCACGCGCAGCTCGTGCCCGCGCTCGGGGCGCTGATCGGCGGCTCGAGACGGCTCATCGACGATCCGGGCGCCGACCGCGCGCTCACCCGCATGGACGACATCCGCGCCACGCTCCTGAGGACCGAGCGCAGGGCGCTGCGCGTCGTTCGCGGCGATGGAGAGCGGACCGCGCTGGCCCTGCTGATGAGTCCGGGCTACCGCAGGCAGAAGGACGCCTACGTGGCCGCGTCCGAGACCGCGGTCGACAGGTACACGAGCACGAGCCGCGCCGAGCTGGGGACGAGCGCGGGACTGCGACGCTTCACCGGGATCCTCGCGCTGCTGATGGGCGCCAGCGCCGTCGGGTTCTTCACGGCCCTCACCCGGGTCGCGGTCTCCTACCGCCAGCGCGCCGGCCAGGCTCAGGAGGCGGCTCGGCTCGCATTCGAGCGCCGCCGGGCCGAGCGGGCGCTGCGCGAGACCGAGGAGCGCTTCCGGCGCATCGCCGCGCAGGCGCCGATGGTGCTCTGGGCCTTCGATCGTGACGGGACGTTCACGCTGTCGGAGGGCGAGCGCCTGCGAGCGATCGGGCTGGCACCCGGGGAGGTGGTGGGACGGTCGGTCTTCGACGTGTACCGCCACCAGCCCCAACTTCTCGACAACGTGCGCCGTGCACTGGCCGGTGAGGAGCACTCGGCCCTGAACGAGGTCAACGGGCTCTGCTTCGACACGATGTACTCCCCGCTGCGCGACGCCGACGGCGAGGTGGTCTCCGTGGTGGGAGTGTCCACCGACGTGACCGAGCGGATGAGGGCCGAGGGTGAACGCGACCGCCTCGAACGGGAGGCGCTGCGCGACTCCCTCACGGGGCTCGCGAACCATCGCGCCTTCCACGAGGACCTCGCGCGCCACCTCGACGCCCGACGGTCCGACGATGCGCCCGTGGGGGTCGTGCTCCTCGACGTCGACGGCCTGAAGCGGGTGAACGACACGCTCGGCCTCCAGGCCGGGGACGCGCGGCTGCGCGCCGTCGCACGGGCCGTACGGCAGGTGACCCCGGAGGGCGCCGAGGCCTACCGCGTGGGCGGCGACGAGTTCGCGATCGTCACCTCCGGGCAGGGCGCGTGGGCGGCCCTGGGCGTCGTGCACAGGTTGCGAGCCGCGCTCCTCGCGGGTGAGGAGGACGGAGCCCCGGCACCGCCGGGACCGCACGGCGAGCCTCCAACGGTCACCGCGGGCATAGCCGAGGCGGTCGGGGACGAGGGCAAGGACACGATCCTGCGGCGCGCCGACCTGGCCCTGATCGAGGCCAAGGGCAGCCATCGCGACGCGATCATCTGGACCGAGGACATCCGCGAGCCGACGGAGCTCGAGCCCGACGCGACGATCCGCCGCCGCCACGAGCAGACCCTCGCCACGGCGCTCGCCCGCGCGGTGGACGCGAAGGACTCCTACACCCGAAGCCACTGCGAGACGGTGTCCGAGATCTGCGCGCTGATGGCCCGCGCTCTCGGCCTCGAGCCCGAGCGGATCGACCGGCTGCGCCTGGCGGGGCTCCTGCACGACGTGGGCAAGATCGGGATCGCGGACGCCATCCTCCAGAAGCGAGGGCCGCTGAACGACGCGGAGTTCGAGGTCATGAAGACCCACACCACGCTCGGGCACCGCATCCTCGAAGGGGCCGAGCTCGACCTCGAGGGAGAGTGGGTCCTCCACCATCACGAGCGCCTCGACGGCACCGGCTACCCGGACGGCCTCGCCGGAGCGGAGGTGCCGCTCGAGTCGCGGATCATCCTCGTGGCCGACGCCTTCGAGGCGATCACCGCCGACCGTCCGTACCGATCGGGGCGAAGCGACGTCGAGGCCCTCGAGGAGCTCGAGCGCCACTCCGGCACACAGTTCGACGCGGCGTGCGTCGCGGCCCTGCGTGCGGCGCTGGCCGGCGCCGCTCCCTCCGACGCCGGACCGGCGACAGCCGGCGCCCGCTCGGACGCCCGTGAGCACCCGGCCTCCGCGGTGCACCCGGCGTCCTCGGCGGACTCGACGCCCGGCGTGCGCCCGACGCCCGCGGAGCGTGCCGTCCTCGCGGAGCACACCATGGCCGGTCACCGCCCCACCGCCCCGAATGGCGCATCCCACGCTCCGGCCGCCGGCAGTCGCACGCCGACGCCGTCGGGCGCCGACCCCCTCGCCCGTGCGGTGGACGGCCTCGGTCGCCTGGGCCGCCGTTGGCGCGCCGGGCGGCGCTGAGCCACACGCGGTCGGGCGCCCGGGGACGCTCCCCCGAAGCCGGTCCGGAAGTACAATCGCGCGGTGCCAAGCGCCGCCGCAGGAGCCGTCGCATCGGAGTGCCGCCAGTGCTGCTCCTTCTGTGACCGGGTCGTCCTGCCCTCGGGGTGCGCGGGCTGTCCCTACCTCTACGCCTACGACGACGAGGTCACCGGACGCCGTTTCATGGGATGCCTCGGGAAGGTGTTCAAGGTCGAGATCGACGTGGAGCTCTTCGCCCAGGGCGAACGCACGCGCCTCGGGTTCGGGGGGGTCAAGATGACCGGGGCGCCGCGGCCCCAGTGCGTGATCGCGGTGGACCGGGCGTACGAGGGCGCGGGCGGACCGTTCGAGTGCGTGAATCCCTCGTTCTTCGACCATCCCGAGCCCGACCCCGACGTCGCTGCCTTCGACCTCCGCAACCGGCTCTAGGAGCCCGCAGACCTAGCCTGCTCGCGCGGCCAGGCCCTCCTCCCGGAGCGCTCGTGCGCACTGCACCTGCTCGACGCCGGGACCCTTGCCGTCGGGCCCGGCTACCTCGAGCACGGCCGGCAGGCCCTCGAAGCGCGGCTCGGACAGGAACGCGGCGAGCCCCTCGCGCCCGATCTCCCCGTGGGGGAGGTCCTCGTGGCGGTCGCGGTTCGAGCCGAGCGCCGTCTTCGAGTCGTTCACGTGCAGGCAGCGCAGGCGCTCGAGGCCGACGAGCCGGTCGCACTCGTCGATCGCCTCGCCGAGCGCGCCGGCGGTGCGCACGTCGATCCCGCTGGCGAGCATGTGGCAGCAGTCGAGGCAGAGGCCGAGCCGCTCGTCGCCCCCGGTGCGCTCGATCAGCTCGGCCAGCTCCGCGAACGAACGGCCGAGGGTGTCGCCCGCGCCCGCGGTGTTCTCGAGGAGCAAGGGACAGCTCTCGGACTCGGCCAGGGCGTGGCGCAGCGCCTCTGCCACCAGCTCGAGGGAGGGCTCGCGTCCCTGCTTCTTCTTCGAGCCCGGATGGAGGACGACCCCGGCGGCCCCGACGGCGTCCCCCAACCGCAGGGCGTGGATCAGGGAGTGCAGCGACTTCTCGCGGATCTCGGGCTCGGCCGCGGCGCAGTTGATCAGATACACCGCGTGGATCACCATCACCCGCGGCGCAGACTCGGCGGCGAGCGCCCGAAAGCCCTCGACGTCCTCCTCGTCGTGGCTCGTGGGCCGCCACATGCGCGGGTTCTGGTTGAAGATCTGGATCGCCTCGGCGCCCCACTCCACTCCGCGCTCGTGGGCTCGGCGCAGTCCGCCGGAGGTCGAGACGTGGGCGCCGATCATCATGCGGTGGGAAGACCTAGCATGGACCGGTGTCCTCCGCGGTGAGAGTCCGGTTCGCGCCCTCGCCCACCGGCGCCCTGCACATCGGCGGGGCCCGCACCGCGCTGTACAACTGGCTCGTGGCCCGGGGCCGGGGTGGCACGTTCCTCCTGCGCATCGAGGACACCGACCGGGAGCGCTCGACGCCGGAGAACGTGGAGCAGATCCTCGACGCCCTCCGATGGCTCGGGCTCGACTGGGACGAGGGCCCGTACTCCCAGTCCGCCCGCGCGGGGCGCCACCGCGAGGCCGTCGACCGGCTCCTGAGCGAGGGTCGGGCCTACGAGGACGAGGGGGCCGTGAGGCTGCGCGTGCCCGACGAGGGCTCGACCGTCGTCGAGGACGCGATCCGCGGGGAGGTCCGCTTCGAGCACTCCGCCATCGCCGACTTCGTGATCGCGCGCTCGGACGGCTCCCCGCTCTACAACCTCGCGGTCGCGGTCGACGACCTCGACATGGGGGTCACCGACGTCGTCCGCGGGGACGACCATCTCTCGAACACCCCGCGCCAGGTCCTGATCCTCTCCGCCCTCGGCGCCGCGCCCCCGCGCTACGCCCACCTCCCGCTCCTGCACGCCCCCGACGGCAAGAAGCTCTCAAAGCGCCATGGGGCCGCATCGGTGCAGGAGCTCCGCGACCGGGGCTACCTGCCCGCCGCGGTGCGCAACTACCTCGCGTTGCTCGGCTGGGGCTTCGACGCCGAGACCACGTTCTTCACCACCGACGAGCTGGTGGAGCGCTTCTCGCTCGAGCGGGTCTCGCGCGCGCCCGCGGTCTTCGACGAGAAGAAGCTGCGTTGGATGAACGGCCGCTATCTGCGGGAGCTGGCGGTCGAGGACTTGGCGACGATGCTCGAGGAGCGTGTCGGTCGCGCGGGGCTGGCCCCCGCCGCGGCCATCGCCCAGGAGAAGATGCAGACCCTGGAGGAGTTCTGGCCGCTGGCCGGCTTCCTGCTCGAGCGCCGAGAGTTCGACGAGCGGGCCTTCGCCAAGGTCATGCGCGACGGCGCGGCGGAGCGGCTGGTCCGCACGCGCGAGGCGCTCGTCGGGGTGGAGCCGTTCGCGGAGCCCGATATCGAGGTCGCGCTGCGGGCCCTGGTCGAGGAGCTCGGGGCCAGGCCCGGCGAGGTCTTCCAGCCGGTGCGGCTCGCGATCAGCGGCACCTCGATCTCACCGGGGATCTTCGAGTCGGTGGCCCTGCTGGGCCGGGAAGAGACGCTCGCACGCATCGACGCCGCGCTGGCCCGCACCTAGCGCACGCGCCCCCTCCGCGGCCGGGTGCTCGGCGCCCTCATCCGCCGCGCCGGCAACGCTCAACCTCGCCGCCGCACATGCCGATCAACGTCGGGCATCGCCCGTGCCCGAGGATCCCCCCGACATGAGCTTCTCCACCCCAGCGGCCCAACCCGACGCCGCGTCCGTCCCGAGCGCCGAGGGCGTCTGCGCCCCAGGCGCTGGGCCCCCGGAGTTCGCTCCGGAGCGGGCCGGTCCCGAAGCGGTCGGGGGGGCGGCCGACGCCGGACGGCGCCACAACGAGGGCCACGGCCGGCGCCTGACCCGTGCCTTCGAGGCCCTCGAGGCCTTCCCCGCGCTGGCGACCTCGCGCAACCGCGTGCTGCGGGTGATCGGCGAGGAGGCCTCGGACGCGGCCGACCTCGCCTCCGCCGTCGAGTCCGACGTCGCGCTGGTCGTCGCCGTGCTGCGGATCGCGAACCGGATGAAGACGCCGAACGCCGGTCGTATCGCGGGCGTGCCCGAGGCGGTGGAGGTGCTGAGCCCCGCGGGAGTGGAGGCGCTCGCCTCGCGTACCGCGGTCTACGACTTCTTCGAGCGCACGCCGGTGTGGGACGCCATGCCCGAGCGCTTCCGCCTCCACGCGGTGGCCACCCAGCGTGCCGCCGACCGCCTGGCCCAGGCGCTCGAATGGTCCGATCGCGACGAGCTGCTGGTCTCCGCCCTTCTGCACGACGTCGGCAAGCTCGTGCTCGTCCACGCCTATCCCGGTTACCCGGAGAAGGTGCACGCCAAGGCGCGCACGCCGGAGGAGCGCGTACACCGCGAGCGCCGCGAGCTGGGCGTGGACCACGCACTGGTGGGCGGGGTACTGGCGCGGCGGTGGGGCCTGGCCCAGCGGCTGGCGGCGGCCATCGAGTCGCACCATTCGCCGAACGTCGAGGGAGAGTCGGCCCTGATCTGCCTGGCCGACATGCTCGTGCACTACGGGCACGGGGCGGCGGTGGACCCGGCGGAGATGCTCCGCGTGGCCCGCGTCGTCGGGCTCGACCCCCCGGCGCTGCGGGAGGTCATCTTCGAGCTTCCCTACGAGGCCAAGCGCCGGCCCCGCCGTGTTGAGCCCTCACCGCTGTCCGAGCGTGAGACCGAGGTCCTCAGGCGACTCGCCCAGGGCAAGGTCTACAAGCAGATCGCGCTCGAGCTCTCCCTGTCGACCAGCACCGTGCGGACCCACCTTCACCATACCTACGGGAAGGTCGGCGCCGTCGACCGGGCCCAGGCGGTGCTGCTCGCCACCGAGCGGGGCTGGATCTGATCCGCGGCTAGAGGGCTCGAGGGCCAGCTGCGGTGGCTCGGGCGGAGCTCCACTACCTGACCAAGAGCTCGCGCCCGCCGAGATCCCAGGCCACCTCGCGCTTGTCCGCCCGGAGGGCATCGAGCACGGTGGCCACCACGACGTCCGGGTCGGCCGGGTCGGGAAGCGAGGGCGCCTCGCCCTCGATCGCGCGGTCGGAGAAGCCGGTGGCCAGGTGCTGGGGCCGGACGTCGAGCACCGTGAGCCCGGAGCGCCGCCGCTCGCGCCGGACGGCGGCGAGGAACGCCGACAGCGCGGCCTTGCTCGCCGAGTAGGCGGCCATGTCGGCCGTCGGGTGGTCGGCCACGATGGCCGACAGGGCGACCACGGCGCCGCCGTCACCGAGACGTCCGAGCGCCGCGCGCACGAGCGCCATCGGACCGAGCGCGTTGACCGCGAACAGCTCGCTCGCCGCCTCGGCGCTCGTCGTCTCCGCGGGGCCGAAGGCGGTGACCCCGACGCCCACCACCAGGCCGTCGAGCCCGCCGAGAGCGGTGGCGCCCTCCTCCACCGCTCGCTCGCAGGACGCCGCCTCCCGGGCCTCGAAGCGCACGGACGGCGCTCCGAGCTCCTCGGCCACCGCGCTCAGGCGCTCGGGGTTGCGGCCGGCGAGCGCCACGCGGGCGCCCTCGGCGGCCAGCGCGCGCGCCAGGCGGGCGCCGAGCGCGCCGGTGGCCCCGGCCACGAGGATGCGGGCTCCGGCTATCTCCACGTCGTGTGTCCGGCGGCGAGGACGGAGGGGATCATCTGCGTCGGCGCCGGCATCACGCCGAGAAGTCCGCGCGCAGCCCGCGGGCGCGTGCACGGATCTCGTCGAGCTCGCCGGGCTCCATGCGGTCGAGGTTTCCGAGGATCGGGCTCATGCGGCGGTTCTGGGCGAAGCGATCACGGTGGCGGGCGAGGAAGTCCCAGTACAGGGTGGTGAACGGGCAGGCGTCCTCGCCGGTGCGCTTCTTCGGGTCGTAGCGGCATCCGCGGCAGTGGTCGGACATGCGGTCCACGTAGCCTCCCGAGGCGGCGTAGGGCTTGGTCATCATCCGCCCGCCGTCGGCGTGCAGGGCCATCCCCACCACGTTCGGGGCCATCACCCACTCGTAGCCGTCGATGAAGGCGACGTGGAACCACTCGAGGGCCTCCTCGGGGCGCACGCCGAGGAGCAGCATGAGGTTGCCGAAGAGCATGAGGCGCTCGATGTGGTGCGCGTAGGACGTCTCCCGCAGGCCGGCTATGGCGTCGCCCACGCAGTTCATCTCCGTCGCCCCGCCCCAGAAGACCTCGGGCAGGCCCACGTCGGCGCCGAGCGCGTTGTCGTGCGGCCACCTCTCCTGCCACAGCCAGTACGTCCCCCAGACCCACTCCCGCCAGCCGATGAGCTGGCGGACGAACCCCTCCACGGAGGCGAGCGATGCCTCGCCCGCCCGGTAGGCGGCCTCGGCGCGCGCGACGCAGTCGAGGGGAGAGAGCAGCCCGAGGTTCAGCGACGAGGACAGCCGCGCGTGCCACATCCACCGCTCGCCGTGGAGCATGGCGTCCTGCCAGGGACCGAAGTCGGCCAGTCGCTCGGCGAGGAAGCGCTCGAGGGCGTCGCCGGCCTCGGCCGCGGTGGCGGGCCACTGCCGGGGCGCGTCCTTGCCGAAGCACGGGGGAGCCAGGCGATCCAGGTCCCGCCTCACCTCGAAGTCGATCTCGTCCTCCACGAGCTCGGGGACCGCAGGCGGCCGGCGATCACGCGGAGGCGGCCTGCGGTTCTCCCGGTCGAGGTTCCACTGTCCGCCGGCCGGCTCGGACCCGTCCATCAGCACCCCGAGGCGCCCTCGCTGCCAGCGGTAGAAGTCCTCCATGACCATGCGCCGGCGGCCCTCGGCCCAGTCGCGGAACTCGTCGGGGTGGACGACGAACAGCGACCCGCGGACCAGCTCGACGCCCGGGAGGGCACCCAGTCGCCTCCGGCCTCCGACGCTCGAGGGCTCGAGCAGGCCGATCGAGTCGGGAGCGTGGTCCCGCACGTGCGCCTCGAGGCCCTCGCGCAGGGTCGGGGCCGAGCGGTGGTCCACCTCGATCCCGCGCCCCCGCAGCTCGGCGGCGAAGTGGCGCATGGTCGAGAGCACGAGATGGAGCTTCTGCCGGTGGAAGCGCCGGCCGCAGAGGGTGGCGCGTGACTCGACGAGCAGCACCCGGTCCACGCCCTCGAGCGCGGGGTTCTCGTGGGAGAGCTGGTCGCCCAGGACCCATGCCGTGCGGCCGGCCATCGTGCCTCGGTTACGGGCGCGGGTGGGCCGCGTCTCTTCGCGGGCGCACGCGTGGCGCCCTGTAACGCTCGTCGCCTCCGCGTGCGGTCCCACGACGGGGTCGCCCGCGAGATCGCAGTAGCCCCCGGTATGCGGGGAGAACCTGCCTCTGTTGAATCCTCGCGCTGCGGCGTCGTCGTGGAGTGCGACGGAACGGCACCCGAGAGAGCCGACAACTCGCTGTCGTCGAGCCGGTGACTCAGGCCGTCGGAGCCCGGCGCCGCCTCCCGAGCCTGAGCCGCCCGAGCGCCGCCGCCCCGGCGCCCACCGCGTCGATCACCACGTCGAGGCCCGAGCCGCTGCGCCCGGCGACGAAGCTCTGGTGCCACTCGTCGGAGATCCCGTAGGCGATGCTGACGAGCAGTGCGACGGCCACGGCGCGGGGGACGGGCACACCGAGGGCGATCGCGACCCGCCACCAGCACGCGCAGAGCAGGGCGTAGATGCCGGCGTGCGCGATCTTCCGGGCCACCAGGTCGGCCAGGCCCAGTCCCGTCGAGAGGTCGGGCTGCGCCGACAGGGCGAAGATCACCGCCATCACGAGCGGCGGCCAGAGCCACGGATCGACCGTCCGGACGGCGCGCACGGACTTAACCTAGACGCCGTGCTGGCCATCACCGCCCGCTCCCCCTACGCCCTCCGCGCGCTCACCGAGCTCGCTCGCGCCGGAGGCTCGGGACCCCTTCCGATGGCCGAGATCGCCCGCCGGCGCGAGATCCCCGTTCAGTTCCTCGAGGGCCTCTTCGCGACGCTGCGCCGCGCCGGCATCCTGCACTCCCAGCGCGGCGTGAAGGGCGGCTATTCGCTCGCACGCCCGGCCGCGGACATAACCGTGCTCGAGATCGTCGAGCTGCTGGAGGGCGACCTCGCGTCCGAGGCCGAGCGCTCCGGCCCGATATGGAGCGAGTCGGTGGGCGCCCTGCGCGCCGTTCTGCGCGCCACGACGCTCGCCCAGGTGGCCGAGCGCGAGGAGCGCGAGGCCGGCGCGAGCATGTACTACATCTGAGAAGGGCAGAGTGCGCCGGCGCGGCGCGGCCCCCATGCGCCGGTAGAGTTCGGGAATGATCGACGTCCGCGCCCGGACAGCGGTGCTCGCCGCCGGCGCGGCGGTTCTGCTGGCCGTCCTCACGATGCTCCTCGGGTCAGCGCTGCGTTGGGTGCCGTGGCCGACGGCGCCGCTGCCCACCGCGGTCGAGCGGCTGCTCACGATCGACCCGCTGCTCGATCCGGGGCGCTTCGCCGTGACGACCGCGGACGCTGCTCCCAGCCCGCTCGGCGAGCTTCGCCGGGCGCTGCGGACGGGCGGGTTCGACGACGGCGCACGCGGGGGCGTTCCGCGGCTTTTCGTCGCGACACCATCGGCCGGCGCCGCCGGGTCGGACCGTGGGGATCGTGCCAGAGGGAGCCGTCGCGGCGCCCGGGGTCGCGATCGGGACGGCGGCCCCCCGGCGCGCCGGGGCGCCACTCCCAACTCCGTCGAGTCGGCGGCGGAGGACGATCGAGACGGCGGAGGCAAGGGCCGAGGCGACGGAGGCGACGGGAACGGCCGCGACGGCGACGGCCGCGGCTCCTCGAGCAGGCGACGCGGCAGCGCCGTCGGCAACGGCGATGACACACGGGGCGACGGCAAGAACACGCGGGGTAAGGGAAACGGGGGCAGGGAGAACGCGGGCGACGGCAACGGCAACGGCAACGGGGGCAAGGACAAGGGGGGCAGCGACGGCGGGGGCAAGGGCTCCGGGGGCGGCGGCAAGAGCAAGTCAGGCAACGGCAAGGGGAGCGGGGGCAAGGACAAGGGGGGCAGCGACGGCGGGGGCAAGGGCTCCGGGGGCGGCGGCAAGGGTGGCAAGGGCAACGGGGGCAAGGGCAAGGGGTAACGGAGAGGCCGGCAACGGCGGAAACGCCGCCGACGACGACTGAGCGCCGGGCTCTCTCGCGAGGCCCCGCGCGCCGCTACGGTCTCTCCCGTGGCCAGCGCCCCGAGTCGAGCGCACACCCGTCACACCTCGAGCCGCGTGGCGGCCTGCTCGCCGCGGCTCGTCGGCAACACCCCTCTCGTCCGTCTCGAGCGCGTGGCGCCCGCGTGCGGCGCCGAGCTCCTGGGCAAGGTCGAGGCCCTCAACCCGGGCGGGTCGGTCAAGGACCGGATCGGCGTCGCGATGATCGAGGCGGCCGAGGCCGAGGGCCGCATCGAGCCCGGACGCACGACGATCGTCGAGGCCACCTCCGGGAACACCGGCATCGCGCTGGCCTTCGTCTGCGCGGCCAAGGGCTACGAGCTCGTGCTCGCGATGCCGGAGGGCATGAGCCGGGAGCGCCAGGGCCTGCTGCGCCTCTTCGGGGCGGAGGTCACGCTGATCCCCTCACTCGGGGGGATGGACGAGGCCGTGACGGCGGCCTGCCGGCTGGCCTCCGAGCGCTCCGAGTGCTACCGACCCGACCAGTTCTCGAACCCGGCGAACCCGGAGGTGCACCGGCGCACGACCGCCGAGGAGATCTGGGCCGACGCCGGGGGCGAGGTCGACGTCCTCGTCGCGGGAGTGGGTACGGGAGGCACGATAACCGGCGCCGGAGAGCGACTCAAGGAGCGCAACCCTTGTCTCCACGTGGTCGCCGTAGAGCCGCGAGCCTCGGCGGTGCTCTCGGGCGGAGCCCCCGGGCCGCACCGGATACAGGGCATCGGTGCCGGCTTCGTGCCCGACGTGCTCGACCGCGACGTGATCGACGAGGTGATCGCGGTGGGCGACGACGACGCCATCGAATGCGCCCGCCTCGCCGCCCGGCGCGAGGGCCTGCTCATCGGGCTCTCCTGCGGCGCGGCGCTGCACGCGGCGATCGAGGTGGGCTCGCGTCCGGAGTGGGAGGGACGGCGGATCGTCGTCGTGCTGCCCGACTCCGGCGAGCGCTACGTCTCCACGCCGTTCTTCGCGCCGTGAGCGCCGAGCTCGACCTGTCCGGCGTGCTCTGCCCCATGACCTGGGTGCGCACCCGCCTCGCCTTGGAGGATCTCGCGCCGGGCGAGAGCCTCGACGTGCGCCTCGATTCCGGCGAACCGCTCGAGAGCGTCCCCCGCTCCGCGCGCGAGGACGGCCACGAGGTCTCCGCGCGTGGGACCGTCGTGTCCATCCTCAAGCGATGACGCTCACCGACGGCGAGCTCGAGCGCTACTCGCGCCAGCTCGTGATGGCCGAGTGGAGCGGCGCCGCCCAGCGCCGGGTGGCGCTGGCGCGCGTCGTGGTGATCGGGGTCGGGGCGCTCGGGACCCCGGCGGCCACCTACCTGGTCGGAGCGGGGGTCGGCCACGTCGTGCTGGTCGACTCCGACGTGGTCGAGCTCTCGAACCTCCACCGCCAGACCGTCCACTCGACCGACGACCTCGGAAAGGCCAAGGCCGACAGCGCGGCGGCGCGCCTGCGCGCGCTGAACCCCGGAGTCCGCGTCGAGCCGCTGCGGCTACGGGTCGACTCCGACAGCGCTCCCGGGCTCTTCGCCGGCGCGTCGCTCGTGGTGGACTGCTCGGACTCGTTCGAGACCCGCTACGCGGTCAACGACGCCTGCTGCGCCGAGGGCGTCCCCCTGGTCGAGGCCGGCGTGCTCGGCCTCGGCGGCCTCGTGCTCTCGATCCACCCGGGCCGGTCGGCCTGCTACCGCTGCGCGTTCCCCACGCCGCCGCCCGCCGGGGCGGTGCCCAGCTGCCGTGAGGCCGGAGTGCTCGGTCCGATGGCCGGGATCGTCGGCTCCCACCAGGCGCTCGAGGCGCTGAAGCTCGTGGCCGGAGTCGGCGAGCCGTTGCTCGACCGCCTGCTCCAGATCGAGGGCCGCGACGCGACCCAGACGATCGTGTCCGTGCGCCGCCGCCCCGACTGCCCGGCCTGCGCGCGCGTGGCCGCTGCGGCATGATCAGCGGCGTGACCTCGCCCGCCGCCCGCTCCTAGACGTGCTTGGGTTCGGCACGCTCAGGCGTGTCACGCGCGAGCTCCGCCAGGACGTGGCGGCCGCGCGCGAGCGCGATCCCGCCGCCCGAACGCTCGGGGGCGCGGATATCCTGCTCACCTACGGGGGAGTCCACGCCCTGCTCACCCACCGCGTGGCCCACGGGCTCTACGAGGTCGGGCTCCCCCTCGTCCCCCACGTCTTGGCCGGGATGGCGCGGGTCGTGACCGGGGTCGAGATCCATCCGGCCGCGCGCATCGGGGAGGCGCTGTTCATCGATCACGGCAGCGGCGTCGTGATCGGGGAGACCGCCGAGATCGGCGACAACGTCACCCTGTATCAGGGAGTGACCCTCGGAGGCACCGGCTTTCACCGGGGCAAGCGCCATCCGACCGTGGAGAGCGACGTGGTGGTGGGCTCCGGGGCCAAGCTGCTGGGGCCGATCCGCGTCGGCCGTGCCTCCAAGGTCGGCGCCAACTCGGTGGTCATCCACGACGTCCCCGAGAACTCGACGGTGGTCGGGAACCCCGGCCATCCCGTCCGCATCGACGGCCGCCGGCGGACCGATCCGGACGCCGACTGGGCCCATCTCCCCGACCCGGTGGCCGACGCGATCAAGGCGCTGGCCGGGCGCGTGGCCGAGCTCGAGGGGCTCCTGGCCGAGGCCACCGGCCGGCGCCCGGAGCCGAGCGCCGACGTCCGCCCCATGCGCCGTGCGCGCGGTCCGAGCCCGGCCGGGGGCTGAGGCCTCAGTAAGTCTGGCAGTCGGCCGGCTGCTCGCCGAACCGGCCGCCCTCGACCCATATCTCGTACAGGCGCTGGTCCTCCCGCGCGCACTCTGTGGGCAGAGAGATCAGGAAGACGAAAAGAGCGACCGCCAGGCCGAGTCCGGGCACCCCCGCGACCGCCACCCACAGCCAGCGGGCGCGAGCCACGCCGATCGCGCCCACGACCAGCACCAGTACGGTAGGAAAGGCCAGTGCGAGGTAGGCCCACGAGGTCGCGTCCTCGCAGAGGCGTCCCGCGGGGGAGTCGCCGGCCGAGTAGGGGACGCCACCGTCCCCGCCGCATCTGACGACCGAGAAGACGACGGCGGCGGTGAACGACGCGTACGCCACCACGCCCGCAGCCGCGACGACGGCCAGGCTCTGGAACAGCCGCCTGCGACGCGCGTCCACGCCCGGGACGTTATGCATTCCGGGTTCCCGGTCGGTGGCGGTGCTCAGTAGAACACCGTCCGCGTCCGGTGGCGCGGCGCGGCCTTGTACAGCGGGGACTGACCGCGGTTCCACAGCCAATGGTCGAGGGTGCGGGGCGCCACCCCGAGGCGCCCGGCGATCTCCTCGCACGCGACCACGGCGCACGCACGGATCTCGCGCTCCGCCGCGCCGGGGGCGAGCAGCTCCTCGGCGTCGATGTGCGCGGCCAGATCGGGTGCGTAGCGCAGCACGCCGTCCATCCGCAGGACGTGGGGCACGAGGTTGTCGGCGAAGATCGTCAGCCGGTCGAGGTCGTCGAGCTCGACCACTCCCGCCAGCGCGAGGTCGCTCGGCACGATCTGCGCGCGCTTGTAGAAGCCGCGGTCGTCGAAGAACGGCATGCCGGCGGCTAGATCCGCCGCCAGGCGCTCGGCCGATCCACCGGCCGCGTCGACCACGTCGAGCGCGGAGCGCGAGCCGAGGAAGCCCCCGAGCTGGCGCAGCGCCTCGGCGTAGAGGCCCATCAGCTCGTGATCGGGGTCCTGGCCGAGCACGCCGGCCACCTCGGCGCCCTCGATGGCGACGAGTTCTCGCGCCGACCACGGGCCCTCGCGGCGGAACCGCTCGGCCAGCGCGGTCGCGATCGTCGTGTAGCCCGAGCGACCCGGCCGCTTGCGCAGGGTGGGGAACCACCCCGAGCCGAAGTTCACGGCGTCGACGGTCAGGAGGCCGAGGGCGACCTCCTCCGGCGAGCCCTCGAGGAAGTGGGCGTCGGGGTCGAGCTCCGGCTCGGGACCGGGCTCGACGGCCGGCGCGGCATCGAGGTCGATGGCCACCGAGCGTGCCATGGTGGCCACCTCGCGGCAGCTCTCCCGGACGACGTCGCCGAGCCTCGGCATGTGAACTATCTTCCCTCCATGGGAGCGTCGGGAGGCAGGGTCACCACCGAGCATCCCAGGCCGCTGAGCCCCGAGGGCCGCGCGTTGCGGCTCCTCCCGTTCGCGGTCCCGGCCGTACTCGCGTTCGTCACCATCGGCCTCCCGCCCGCGGGGGACTGGAGCGGGTACAGCCTGGCCGCCGGGGCGGCGCTGTTCGGGCTGGTGGTGGCCTCGATCGTGCTCGTCCCGTGGGGATGGCTCCCCGCGTGGGCGCAGGCCGGTCCGCCCCTCGCGTACGTGCTGGTGGTCGCCGTGCTGCGGCACGCCGAGGGCGGGGCCACGTCCGGGTTCTACGTGCTCTTCCTGCTGCCCGTGTTCTGGCTCGCCCTGTACGGGACGCGGGCGGAGCTGGTCGCGGCCATCACGCTGATCGCCGCCGCGCTGATCGTGCCCCTGGCGTCCGTCGGGGCCCCCGACTACCCCGTGTGGGAGTGGCGCCACGCGGCCCTGTGGATCGTGGTCGCGCCGGTCGTCGGCTTCACCGTGCAGCGGCTCGTGGGCGAGGTCCGCGAGCGAGCGGCCGTCCTCGGCGCCGTCAGCGACGTCTCCGGCGAGCTGGCCGACGCCGCCGATCCGTGTTCGAGCATCTGCCGCGCCGCGGCGCGGGTCAGCTCCGCGGACGTCGCCGTGCTGTTCGAGCCGGAGGGCAAGGACAGGCTCACGTCGACGGCGATGTTCGGTGTCGACGGGCCCCAGCTCTCCTTCCGCAGTGGGCAGGAGCCCTCGGGCGCCGTGGTGGCGTTCACGTCGGGGTCGCCCTTCTTCGTGGCCGACGCCCCGGGCCATCCCGCCCTCTCCTCTCGCTTCGTCGGGATCACGGAAGCGCGGTCCGCGCTCTACCACCCGGTTCGGCGGCGAGGCGAGGCCATCGGCGTCCTCGCGCTCGTGTGGCGCACGCGCGTCGCGCGTGCCTCGGCCCGCACCACCGAGGCCATCGGGCTGCTGGCCTCGGAGGCGGCGGTGGCCATCGAGCACGCCGACCTCCTGGCCCGGCTCGACGGCTTGGCGCACACCGACGAGCTCACCGGCCTGCCCAACCGCCGGGCGTGGAACGAGGAGCTGCCCCGGGCCAGCGCACGCGCCGAGCGCGACGGTCGGCCCCTCTCCATCGCCATGCTCGACCTGGACAGCTTCAAGAGCTTCAACGACGTCCACGGCCACCAGGACGGGGATCGCCTCCTCAAGGAGGCCGCGGCCGCCTGGCGCGCCGAGCTGCGTGAGGGCGACGTGCTCGCGCGCTACGGCGGCGAGGAGTTCGCCGTGGCTCTCCATCACTGCGCCCTCGGCGAGGCCCGCGACATCGTCGAGCGCATGCGCAGCGCCACCCCTGGCGGGGTCACCTGCTCGGCCGGCGTCGCCAGCTCCGACGGCTCGGAGGACACGGCCGACCTCGTCGCGCGCGCCGACCGTGCGCTCTACGAGGCCAAGGCCGCCGGGCGGGACAGAACGGTCGCCGGGCGCTGAGGTCTCCCCGGTCCTCGGTCGCCGGAGTCGCCCGGACCGCGCCGTATCCTCGGGTGAGATGACCGCGACCACTGAGCAGAGCGACCTCCTCGACGGCCTGAACGGCCCCCAGCGCGAGGCGGTCGACCACGGCGAGGGACCGCTGCTGGTGCTGGCGGGCGCGGGATCGGGCAAGACCGCCGTGCTCACCCGCCGCATCGCCCGCCTGCTCGAGACCGGGCAGGCACGGCCCGGCGAGATCCTTGCGATCACGTTCACCAACAAGGCCGCCGCAGAGATGCGCGAGCGCGTCGAGGGGCTGGTCGGTCGGCGCGCCCGGGCGATGTGGGTCATGACCTTCCACTCGGCCTGTGCGCGGATGCTCCGGGCCGACGCCGATCGCCTCGGCTACACGCGCGGCTTCACGATCTACGACTCGGCCGACTCGCTGCGCCTGATCAAGCGCTGCCTCGACGAGCTCGACGTCGACCCCAAGCGCTTCCCGCCCCGGTCCATCCAGCGCCAGATCTCCGACGCCAAGAACAACCTGCGCGACGCCGGCGAGTACCGCGACCGGATCGCCTCGTTCTTCGAGCAGACCGCGGCCGACGTCTACGAGCTCTACGAGCAGCGCATCCACGCGATGAACGCCATGGACTTCGACGACCTGCTGATGCGCTGCGTGAACCTGCTCGAGCTCTTCGAGGAGGTGCGCGTGCGCTACCAGACCTCTTTCCGCCACGTGCTGGTCGACGAGTACCAGGACACCAACCGCGCCCAGTACCGCTGGCTCCAGTTGCTGGCCGGCGAGCAGCGCAACCTGTGCGTGGTCGGGGACGACGACCAGTCGGTCTACGCCTTCCGCGGAGCCGACGTCCGCAACATCCTCGAGTTCGAGGACGACTATCCCGACGCCCGCGTGGTCAAGCTCGAGCAGAACTACCGCTCGACTCAGACCATCCTCTCCGCAGCCAACGCGGTTGTGGCCAACAACCGCGCCCGCAAGACCAAGGCGCTGTGGAGCGACCGGGGCGAGGGCGACTCCGTGCACGTGCGCGAGCTCGACGACGAGCACGCCGAGGCCCGCTTCGTGGCCGGTGAGATCGAGCGCCTCGTGGACGAGGGGTGCTCGCGCGACGAGGTCGCGGTCTTCTACCGGACCAACGCCCAGAGCCGCGTTCTGGAGGACACGCTGGTGCGCTACGGGGTCGGCTACCAGGTCATCGGCGGCACCAAGTTCTACGAGCGCGCGGAGGTCAAGGACGCCCTGTCCTATCTCACGGTGCTGGTCAACGGTCAGGACGTCGTGTCCTTCCAGCGGGCCGCGGCCACGCCGCGCCGGGGCCTCGGCCAGACCACGCTCGCTCGCCTCGCCGGGCACGCCAACACGCTCGGCGAGCCCTTGTGGGAGATCGCCCGCGAGCCGGAGTCCGTGCCCGGACTCGGCTCGGCCGCCGTCAAGGCGGTCGGGCGGTTCATGTCGGTCATGGAGCGCCTGGCCGAGCGCGCGGAGTCCGCGTCGGTGGGGGACCTGCTCCAGGAGACCCTCGACGAGACCGGCTACCTGGACGCGCTGCGCGCGGAGCGCACGATCGAGGCCGACGGACGGGTCGAGAACCTCGAGGAGCTCGTGGGGGTCGCCCGCGAGTACGACGCATCGGCGGAGGAGCCCTCGGTCGAGGAGTTCCTCCAACAGGTGGCGCTGTTCGCCGACCAGGACTCACTCGAGGACGACGAGGGACAGGTCACGCTCATGACCCTCCACAACGCCAAGGGGCTCGAGTACCCCGTCGTGTTCGTGATCGGCATGGAGGACGGCGTCTTCCCCCACATGCGCGCCGTCGAGGCCGGCGACGTCGAGGAGGAGCGCCGCCTCTGCTACGTCGGTGTCACCCGCGCGATGCGGGAGCTGTACCTGACCTTCGCGCGCCAGCGCGTCCTCCACGGGTCGCGCGACCACAACCTGCCGAGCCGCTTCCTCGACGAGATACCGGCGCAGCTCACCGATGTCCAGACGCGGGCGCCGGCCGCCTCGGCCTCCACCTGGGGGGCCGCGGCCGCGGCCTCTTCGGCCGCCGCCGGAGCGCGACCGCAGCCCGGGTCCGGCCCCTCCTTCCGCATGGGCGACGACGTGGTGCACGCCGCCTTCGGAGCCGGCACGGTGGTGGGCGCCGAACCGGGCGGCATCGTCGTCGTGCGCTTCGCGAGCGACCGCTCGGAGCGCAAGCTCATGGCGGACTACGCCCCGCTGCGGCGAGCATGAGACCGGCGCAGCGGGCCCGCGTGGGGTGAGCGCGCGGGTCATCGACGGCCGCGAGGTGGCCCGCGCAGTGCGCGAGCGGGTCGCGGCGGAGGTCGCCGAGCTGGTGGCCGACCGCGGGGTGGTTCCCGGCCTGGCCACCGTGCTCGTCGGAGAGGACCCGGCGTCCGAGATCTACGTGCGGCGCAAGGGCGAGGCGTGCACGGAGGTGGGCATGGCCCCGTCCCACTTCCCGCTGCCCGCCGACGCCTCCGAGCCCGAGATCCGCGCCCTTCTCGCTCGGCTGAACGCCGATCCGAGCGTGCACGGCGTCCTCCTCCAGCTTCCTCTCCCGCCTCCGCTCGACGGGGACGCCATGACCGCGGCGATCGACCCGGCCAAGGACGTGGACGGCCTCACGCCTGTCAACGCGGGCCTGCTCGCCCGCGGGCGGCCGGGGCTCGTGCCCTGCACCCCGGCCGGGGTCATGGAGCTCCTGCGTGCGGCCGGGACCGAACTCAGCGGGGCCCGGGCCGGGGTGCTCGGGCGCTCCTCGCGGGTCGGTCGCCCGCTGGCGGCGCTGCTCCTCGCCGCCGACGCCACGGTGATCCACTGCCACTCGCGCACGCGCGACCTCGCTGCGGTCTGTCGCGAGGGAGACGTTCTGATCGCGGCCGCGGGCCGCCCGCGGCTCGTGACGCGGGACATGGTGGCCGAGGGCGCCACCGTGATCGACGTGGGCATCAACCGCACCGACGAGGGGCTGGTGGGCGACGTCGACTTCGAGGCCGTCCGCGAGCGCGCCGGGGCGATCACCCCGGTCCCGGGTGGCGTCGGGCCGATGACCATCGCCATGCTGCTCGCGAACACGGTCGAGGCGGCGAGGACGCAGACCGCGCCCGGTTAACCTTCCGGGTGTGGACCTGCGCAGGCTCCGGCTCGGCGAGTGGATGACCGGCGCGTTCGGCGCCCTCCTCCTCGTCGCGACCTTCCTCCCCTGGTACGAGCGACCGACGCAGTGCCAGAGCGCGCCCTGTCCCACGCAGCCCGTGAGCGTGTGGGAGGCCTTCGCGGTCATCGACTTCGTGGTCGTCCTCGCCGCGCTGTTCGGCATCGCCGCCTGGGTGGTGACCGCCGTCTACCGCGCGCCCGCGGTGCCGATGGTCGTGGCTTCGATGACCACCATCGTCGGGATCGTCGGGCTCGTGCTCGTCGTGGTGCGCGTGGCCCTGCCCCCGGATGCGCAGGAGCGTCTCGGAGGTCTCTGGCTCGGCCTGGCCGGCATCCTCGGCGTGGCCGTGGGCGCCTGGGTCGCCGTCCGCGACGAGGGATACGGCTTCTGGCCCACCCAGGACCCGAAGCAGCCCGACTGGGCGCCGCGCGTCGAGATCACCGACCTCCCCGCGCCGCAGGCCGGCGCCCACTCTCCGGATACAGAGGCGCCGGCCCGATGAGCTTCCGCCGACTCGACCGCTGGCACTGGCTCATGGCCGCCGCCGCGCTTGCGCTGCTGCTGGTCATGGCCTCGGACTGGTACGCCACCAAGTTCGCCGACTCGCTGCGTCGCGACGAGGGCTTGACCGTCACCGGCGGCGCCCTGTCCGGCGAGCCGGGCCGGGCGCTCCAGAGCCGGATCCCTCCCGTGGCCGAGAGCCTCGAGCAGAACGCCTGGCAGGCCTACTGGGCCCCCGACCTCGGTCTCATCGTGCTCCTGCTGCTCGTCGGCGCCGTGGTGGCCGGTGTGGGGGCCGCCTACGCACGCGCGGCCGATGTGCGGCTCGAGGTCCGGGGCGCGGGGGCGAGCACGATCGTGGCCGGCGTCGGCACGCTCGCCATCGTCGGCGTGCTCCTGCGTCTGGTCGACCAGCCCGGGCTCGACGAGATCACCACCGTGCGGGGGGGCGCCTTTCTCGGGCTCCTCTCCCTGGGGGTGATGGTGTTCGCCGCCTCGCGGGCGATGAAGGCCGAGCGCGCCGCGGGCCCGTCCGGGCGCACCGGCGCCGTCCCGCGCGTCCGATGATCGACCGCGACGAGGTGCTGCACGTGGCGCGCCTCGCGCGCCTGACGCTCTCCGACGAGGAGGTGGCCCGGATGTCCGGCGAGCTCTCCCATGTCCTCGAGCACGTGGAGCGGATCGGGGAGCTCGACCTCGAGGGCGTGGCGCCCACCTCGCACGTCGTCGCCCTCGAGAACGTGCTCCGAGAGGACGACCCACGCCCGAGCCTCCACCGCGACCTTGCGCTCGAGCCCGCGCCCGACCACTCGGCCGGCGGGTTCCGGGTGCCGAGCCCCGGCGCGTGAGCGAGCTGCTCGGGCTCACCGCCGCACAGGCGATCGAGCGGATCGAGGCCCGGGAGCTCGGCGCCGACGAGCTCTTCGCCTTCTACCGCGAGCGCGCCGCCGCGGAGGAGCTCGGCGCCTTCCTGTCGGTGTCCGGACGCGACTTCGAGGCCGACGACGGCGCGCACCACGGGGACGGCGCGCCGCTCGCCGGGCTCCCGGTCGCGGTCAAGGACCTCTTCTGCGTGGAGGGCGTGGAGAGCACCGCGGCCTCGCGGATACTGGCCGGGTACCGCCCGCCCTACACGGCCACCGCGGTCATCCGGCTGAAGGACGCCGGCGCCCGGGTCCTCGGCAAGACCAACATGGACGAGTTCGCGATGGGCTCCTCGAACGAGAACTCGGGCTTCGGCCCGGTGCTCAATCCCTGGGACCGCTCGCGGGTGCCGGGCGGGTCGTCCGGCGGCTCCGCCGCGGCGGTGGCGGCCGGGCTCGCGCCGTGGGCCATCGGCACCGATACCGGGGGCTCCATCCGCCAGCCCGCCGCGCTGTGCGGGATCGTGGGGCTGAAGCCCACCTACGGCGCCATCTCCCGCCACGGGATGATCGCCTTCGCGTCATCGCTCGACCAGGCCGGGCCGCTCACCCGCGACGTGGCCGACGCCGCCCTGCTCCTGAGCCACATGGTGGGCGCAGACTCCTGCGACTCGACGTCCCTCGGACGGCACGAGCCCGTGCGCGCCCCCACCGCCGAGCGCCTCGACGGCCTGCGCATCGGCGTCGCGCCGGAGCTCGCGAGCGGGGGGATGGAGGGCATCGAGCCCGGCGTCGACGCGGTGCTGCGCTCGACGCTCGCGACCGTCGAGGAGCTCGGCGGCAGCGTGCAGGAGGTGTCCCTGCCGCACTCCGGGCACGGGCTGTCGGCGTACTACGTGCTCGCTCCGGCCGAGGCCAGCGCCAACCTCGCCCGCTACGACGGCGTGCGCTACGGGCGGCGCGCCGGCGACGGCACCCTTCAGGCACTGTACGAGCGCACGCGCTCCGAGGGGTTCGGGCCCGAGGTCAAGCGGCGGATCATGCTCGGCACCTACGCACTGTCGGCCGGCTACTACGACGCCTACTACGGCCGCGCCCAGCGCGTGCGCACGCTGATCGCCGAGGACTTCCGCCGTGCGTTCGAGGATGTCGACCTCGTGATCACGCCCACTTCGCCGACCGTGGCCTTCGGGCTCGGGGAGCGCACGCAGGACCCGCTCGCCATGTACCTCTCCGACTTCTTCACGGTCCCGATGTCGCTGGCCGGCATCCCCGCCCTCTCCCTGCCCGCCGGGATGTCCGAGGGCCTCCCGGTCGGCGTCCAGCTCGCCGGTCCGGCGTTCAGCGAGAACCGCCTCCTCGACGCCGCCCACGCGCTCGAGGGCGCGCTCGCCTTTGACTCGAGCGCCGCCCGTGGCTGATACTTCGACCACCGCCGATCGCACGACCGGCGATCCCGTCGCCGGCCACCTCGGTGGCGCCGCCCCGGCGGCCGACCCCGCCGAGCGGCGCTACGAGCCGGTGATCGGGCTCGAGATCCACGTGCAGCTGGCCACCGCCACGAAGATGTTCTGCGCCTGCGCCCTGTCCTTCGGCGAGGAGCCGAACACGCGCACCTGCCCGGTCTGCCTCGGGCACCCCGGCACGCTGCCGGTGCCGAACGCCCGCGCCGTGCACTTCGGGCTGATGATCGGGATGGCGCTCGAGTGCGAGATCGCGCCGCGGTCGATCTTCCACCGCAAGAACTACTTCTATCCGGACCTGCCGAAGGGCTACCAGATCTCCCAGTACGACACGCCGCTGTGCGGGCCCGGGCGCCTCGGCGACGTGCGCATCCACCGCGTGCACCTCGAGGAGGACGCCGCGAAGCTCGTGCACGAGGGCGCCTCGGGGCGCATCCACGGGGCCGCGGGCTCGGTGGTCGACTTCAACCGCGGGGGGACGCCGCTCGTGGAGATCGTCACCGAGCCCGACCTGCGCTCAGCCGGCGACGCCGCGGAGTGGCTGCGGCTGCTGCGGGTCACGCTCCGCCAGCTCGGGGTCTCCGACGTGAACATGGACGAGGGATCGCTCCGCTGCGACGCCAACGTATCGCTGCGCCCGGCCGGCACCGCCGACCTCGGAGTCAAGACCGAGCTGAAGAACATGAACTCGTTCCGGTTCCTCGAGCGTGGGGTGGAGGCGGAGATCGCCCGTCAGGAGGAGCTGCTTCGGGCCGGCCAGGGAGTCGTCCAGGAGACCCTCCACTTCGACCCGGTCAGCGGGAGCCTCTCTCCGCTGCGCTCCAAGGAGGAGGCCCACGACTATCGCTACCTCCCCGAGCCCGACCTCGTGCCGCTGGCGCCGAGCGCCGAGATGCTGCGGGCGGCCCGCGAGGCGCTGCCCGAGCTGCCCGCGGCCCGTGCGGAGCGCTTCGGCGCCGACCTCGACCTGTCCGCGGACACCGCGCGGATGCTCGCCTTTGACGCGGCGCTCGGCGACTTCTTCGAGGCATCGGTCGCGGCGAGCGGCGACCGGACCGGAGCCGATCCGCGCGAGCTCGCGAACTGGGTGGTCGGCGAGCTGAAGGCCAGTCTCGGCGACGCCGACCCGTCCTCCTCGCAGGTCCGGCCCGAGGCGCTCGCCGAGCTCGCGGGCATGGTGGCCCGCCAGGAGATCTCGCGCGCGGCGGGCCGTCAGGTGCTCGAGATCGTGGCCGCCGAGGGCGGGGCGCCCGCCGCGATCGTCGCGGAGCGCGGTCTCGCCCGGGCCGAAACGAGCGAGCTCGAGGGCGTGGTCGAGCGGGCGGTGGCCGACAACGCCGACGCGGTGGAGAAGGTGAGGGCCGGCAAGACCAAGGCCATGGGTGCCATCGTGGGCGCGGTCATGCGCGAGACAAGGGGACGCGCCGACGGCGACGAGGTGCGGCGGATGATCGAGGAGCGCATCGGCGCCTAGGTTCGCTTCGGCTCGGCCTCAGGCGTATAGTCGGTCGTCCGCATCCCCTCTCGTGGAGGCACCCGATGGCGAAGCTCATCCGCATGGACTCGACCGGCCACTCGACCCTGGCGGAGTGGACCGCCGGCGACCCGGGCGCCGAGGAGGCCGCCGTCGCGGCCTTTCGCGCTCAGCTCGACCGGGGCTACATCGGAGTCGTGTCCGACGGGCCCGGCCACGCGACCCAGGTCGACGACCTCCCGCTCGAGGCCGATCTCGTGATCATGCGCCGGCCGATCGCCGGCGGCTAGCCAGCCCCGGACTCGAGGATGGGCCAACCGGTGAGCGGGCAGGCAGAGCTGCCCGAGCTCGCGGCCGTCCGCTGGCGCCCGCGCGCCACGGCGCGTTCGGTCGCCACCCGTGGGCGGATATGGACGCTGTGGAGCCTCGCCCACACCGTCCCCTTTCTCGGCACGGCGGCGCTCCTTCTCTCGCTCGAGCCGTGGTCGGCGCCGGTGGCGCTGGCGGCGGTCGCCCACGCCTGGATCATCCCCGAGCTCTACGCCGCCCGGGGCGCCGCGGTGGTGCGCCCCAAGGGAGCCCGCCACCTGCGCTCGGAGCCCGTGGCCCAGGGGCTGCTCGGGGATCTGCTGGGCCACGAGGAGCGCGATCTCCAGCGCGACACGGGACTGGCCCTCGAGCCCGGGACCCTCGGGGTCTGGCTCGTAGGTGAAGCCGGGGCGCTGCTGGTCGACCCCGGCGGGCGCCGCGTGCACTGCTTCTGCGTCCGCGTTCCCGACCCCGATCTGCCGCCGTCGGACCGCATCGCCCACCTGCTGCTCGCCCTTCGCACCGACGAGACCGGGTTCGCCACGGTGGCCAACCACGCCTTTGCGGGGATGCCGTGGCGCATCCGGCGGCGCCTCACCGTTCGCGCCCGCCCGGCGCTGGCCGCCGCGCTGGCTCGCCCGATCGCCGGACCCTAGACTCGCCCGCCGTGGTGAGTGGCGAGCTCAACTTCCGCGCGGGGGAACGTGCCGACCTGGCCGACACGTTCGGCCTCTCCGAGCGCGCGGTGTTCGATGTCGCCGCCCGTCATGGTGCGCTCGACTCCGCCGCACCGCCGACCGACAACGACATCCGCCGGCGCTGGCAGCGCCAGCGCCCCCTGATCGAGTTCCTGGCTGCGCAGCCGGGCTCTTACCAGTTGTGCCTCGACGGAGATCGGCCGGTGGGGTACGCGCGGGTGGTGCGCTTCGGGAACATCGAGGAGCTCACCGAGCTCATGGTCGACCCCGAGCATCAGGGCCGGGGCGTCGGCCACGCGTTGCTCGAACGGGTGTGGCCCGGTGACCCGACTCCCGACCTCGGCCGCGTGGTGGTGGCCACCGGGGCGCCCGCCGACCTGTCGCTCTACACCAACTTCGGGGTCATGCCCGCGGCCGGGCACTGGCACCTGCGCCAGCGCACCGACGACTACCTCGAGCGACGCTCGAAGGAGATCGACGCGGCCGAGCCCGCGGTCCACGTCCTCGAGGCCGATCGGGCGGTGGCGGAGTGGCAGCGCCTCGAGCCCGAGGCCCTCGGGCACGAGCGCCCGGCCGTGCACGAGTTCTTCGGACGTGAGCGCACCTGCCTGGCGTGCATGGACGAGTCGACGGGGCGGGCCGCCGGGCTGTGCTGGGTGTCCACGGACGGCGAGATCGGCCCGGCGGTGGGGCAGGAGCCGAAGGACGTGGTGCCGGTGGTGCTGGCCGCGCTCGACCGCGTGGCGATGACCCAGGAGCCGCCGCAGCTCGGCGTCTTCGCGAGCACGATCGCGTGGTGGCTGCTCCGCCGCCTCCGGGGCCTCGGGTTCCGCGTGCACTGGCCCGGGTGGGTGATGTCCTCAGAGCCCATCCCCGGCCTCGACCGCTACCTGCCCACGCGGCCGCCCAACCTCCTGTGAGCGGGGCCGCTCCCACCCCGGGTCCGACGAGATGACCTTCCTGGTCATGCTCTTCTTCTGCGGGCTCTCGGCGGGCATCGTGGGGCGGTACAAGGGCTCGTCGTTCCTCCTGTGGTTCTTCGTCGGGTTCTGTCTTCCCGTGCTGGGGACCGTGGTGGCGGCCCTCTACCGCTCGGAGCGCGAGGAGCCTCGTCGCCTCTGCCCCGAGTGCGGCGGCGTGTCCCCGCTGTGGGCGCAGGTGTGCGCTCGTTGTGGGCGCGATCTCGACTTCCCGGAGGAGGACGTCGGGGAGGAGCCGGTGGCGCTCGCCGGCGGGGAAGGCCCCTCCCGCGACCGCTGGTAGGCTCGATGCTCCCATCCCGTAGCTGAGGAGCCACACCGCATGCGAGCCGTCGATGCCATCGTCGAGTGCCTCAAGGCCGAGGGCGTCGACACTGTGTTCGGCATCCCCGGCGGAGCGAACCTGCCCACCTACGACGCGCTGTACGACGGCGGCGTCCGCCACATCCTCTGCCGCCACGAGCAGGGCGCCGGGCACGCGGCCGAGGGATACGCGAAGGCGTCGGGCCGGGTGGGCGTGGCGCTCGCGACGTCGGGCCCGGGGGCGACCAACCTGACCACCGCGATCGCCGACGCGGTCATGGACTCGGTGCCGTGCGTGTTCATCACGGGACAGGTGCGCACCGACATGCTCGGCACCGACGGCTTCCAGGAGGCCGACGTGACCGGCATCACCATGCCGATCGTCAAGCACTCCTCGATGATCCGCGACCCGCGCGACATCCCGCGCGAGATCCACGAGGCGTTCCACATCGCTCGGACCGGACGGCCGGGGCCGGTGCTCGTGGACATCCCGCAGGACCTCTCGCGCGCGGACATCGACTACGAGCCGAACCCCGCCCTCCAGCTGCCCGGCTACCAGCCGAAGAGCGAGGGCAACGTCAAGCAGATCCGCCTGGCCGCCAAGGCGCTCGCCAACGCCCGGCGCCCGGTGATCTACGCGGGCGGCGGCGTGGTGTCGGCCGACGCCGCGGCCGAGCTCACCGAGCTCTGCACCTCCGACCGCTTCCCGGTGACGCTCACCATCATGGGCCTCGGCGCCTTCCCCGCGCCGCACGAGCAGTGGCTCGGCTGGCTCGGCATGCACGGCACCCGGGCGGCCAACTACGCGATGGACGAGGCCGACCTGATCTGCGCGATCGGCGCCCGCTTCGACGATCGAGTGACCGGCAAGCTCTCGGAGTTCGCCCCGCGGGCCAAGTTCATCCACATCGACGTGGACCCGGCCGAGATCTCGAAGAACGTCCCGGCCCACATCCCGATCGTGGGCGACGCCAAGCGCATCCTCCCGAAGCTCGTCCGCGAGTACCGCGCGCTGACCGCCGACTCCTCACGCCTCGACGCCTGGTGGGAGCGCATCCACGGCTGGCAGGAGCGCTACCCGCTCACGTACGAGGACTCCGAGGACGAGGAGATCAAGCCGCAGTACATGATCGAGGCCATCCACGAGGTCACGGGCGGCGAGGCCATCCTCACCTCGGACGTCGGCCAGCACCAGATGTGGACCGCTCAGTACTACCCGTTCAGCGCTCCGCGGCGCTGGATCAACTCCGGCGGCCTCGGCACGATGGGCTTCGGGCTGCCGGCCGCCCTCGGCGCCCAGGTGGCGAACCCCGACGCCACCGTGGTGTGCGTGGCCGGTGACGGGTCGCTGCCCATGAACGTGCAGGAGCTTGCCACCTGCGTGATGGAGGACATCCCGGTCAAGGTCTTCCTGATGAACAACTTCTACCTGGGCATGGTCCGCCAGTGGCAGGAGCTGTTCTGGGAGCGCCGCTACTCCGCCGTGGACATGGGCACGAGCCCCGACTGGGTGAAGCTCGCCGAGGCGTTCGGGGCCACGGGCCTCCGCGCCACCGAGAAGTCGACGCTCCTCGACACCATGCGCCAGGCGCTCGAGACCCCCGGCCCCGTGGTCCTCGACGTGCACGTCTCCAAGGAGGAGAACGTCTACCCGATGATCCCCGCCGGTGCGGCCGCCCGCGACATGGTCGGCTGATGGCCGAGGAGCCCGCGGCATCCGACCTCCTCAGCCTCGACGAGCTCGAGGCCGTCTCCGGCGCTCGCACCGGGCGCCGGCACCTGCTATCGGTGCTGGTCGAGAACAAGCCCGGTGTGCTCGCGCGGATCGCCGGGCTGTTCTCGCGGCGGGGGTTCAACATCGAGA
>JBPCQB010000076.1:0-17066 GCA_050998555.1 Thermoleophilaceae bacterium | reverse complement strand
GTGGCAAGCTCCCGTAGGAGCGCTCCGGTGCCGGTGGCCACGTCGAGCAGGTGGTCGCGCGGCTCGGGGCGCGCTAGTGCGAGCGCCGCGCGCAGCGCCGGCCGTTCGAGGGAAAGCTGGCGGTCGTAGAGGCGCGCGGCGAGCCGGCCCATCGGCGGCCCGGCCTCAGGCGCGTCGCCAGTCGTGGCGACCTCCGCTCTTCTCGAGCAGCCGGACCGACGAGACCTCGACGCCCCGCTCGATCCCCTTGACCATGTCGTAGACGGTGAGCGCGGCGATCGTGCACGCGGTCATGGCCTCCATCTCGACGCCGGTCTGTGCTGTGGTGCGGGCCTCGGCCTCGAGGGCGACGGTCCCGGCCTCCGGATCCACCTCCACGCGCACGTCGAGGAAGGAGAGCGGAAGGGGATGACACAGCGGGACGAGCTCCGCGGTCCGCTTGCCGCCCTGGATGCCGGCGATGCGCGCGGTCGAGACCACGTCGCCCTTCGGCGCGTCGCCGTCGGCCACCGCGCGGGCGGTCTGAGGCGACATGCGCACGACCGCAGAGGCCACCGCCCGGCGTTCGGTCACCGGCTTCGCGCCGACGTCGACCATGCGGGCGCGACCGGCGTCATCGAGATGGGTGAGCTCGGGCAGGACGACCTCGCCGCAGGCGCGCGTCCCTAGGCCGCGACGGTCGAGCGCTGAGCGGCGGCGATCAGGTCGCGCACCGCCCGCTCGTCGCCCCGGCGCAACAGCTCGACGGGATCGGGCTCGCCGTTGACGATCGACTCGAAGAAGACCTTCCGGTCCTGGTAGGTGGCCAGGGAGCCCTTCGCCCAGCCCCGCACCTCGTTCAGGAGCTCGGCCAGGCGCGCGTAGGGCTCGCCGTACTCGTCGGCGATCTGCTCCTTGATCCGCTTGGCGAGCGCCGGGCTGGCCCCCGCGGTCGAGATGGCCACCGCGAGCGGCCCGGAGCGGAAGACCGCCGGGAGGATGAAGTTGCACAGCGGCGGCACGTCGACGACGTTCACGAGCATCGCCCGCTCCTCCGCCTCCTCGTAGACGCGGATGTTGATCGCGGTGTCACCGGTGGCGGCGATGACCATGAACGTGCCCTCGAGATCCTCGGGGCGATAGGAGCGCCGCTCCCAGGAGATAGATCCCTCCGCGGCCAGCTCCTCCAGCTCGGGCACGGCCGAGGGGGAGACCAGCGTGACCCGGCCGTCACACGTCAGCAGGCCCTCGACCTTCTCGAGCCCGATGGCGCCTCCGCCCACCACCACGCACCGGCGGCCGGTGAGCTTCAGGCACGCGATGTAGAACGGCGTGTCGAGCATCCCCTGCACGCAGCTCTGATCGCAGATGCCGCGGCGGAGCTGGCAGACGCATTCCTTGCCGGCGTACGCTTGAGCGGGCATGAGCTGATGGATGATACGCGCCGTAGTCACAACGGAATGGACGGTCACTTCACCGACGACTCGATGGTCCGTCGCGTACACCGCGAGCGGGCGATGGTGCTCTCCGGGCCGCGCGCGCTCCTCATGCAGGCCGCGCACCCGCTCGCCGTCTCGGGCCTGCTGGCCCACTCCGAGGGCTTCGACGATCCCTACGCCCGGCTCCAGCGGACGGCGGTGGTCATGGACACGATCGCGTTCGGCTCGCGCGCGGAGGCCGACCGCCTGACCGCGCACGTACGGGCGATGCACCGCCGCGTGAAGGGACGCCTGCGCGAGCCCGCGGGTGCCTTTCCTCGCGGCACGCCCTACCGCGCCGACGATCCCGAGCTGCTGCTGTGGATCCTCTTCACACTCGTGGACAGCGCGCTGCTCGTGTACCGGATGTACGTGGGCCCGCTCTCCCGCGCCGAGCAGGAGGCCTACTGGCAGGACTACAAGGTGATCGGCCGCCTGTTCGGGCTGCGCGAGCGCGACATGCCTGACACCCTGACCGAGCTCTTCGCCTACCGCCGCCGGATGCTCGACGGCGACGAGCTCCACGTCACGCCGTGGGCCCGGTCGCGGGCGCGCCAGATCGTGATGGAGCCGCCCGTTCCGCTGTGGGCCCGGCCGCTGCTCGACACGGTGAACTTCATCACCGTCGACCTCCTTCCGGGGCGCATCCGCCGTGAGTACGGGTTCTCGCGCGTCCCGCCCTCCTCGGTGCGGACGCTGATGGTGGCGAGCGGCGCCGAGTACGTGAAGCGGGCGCTTCTTCCCGTGCTCCCGGCTCGCCTGCGGTTGGTGCCGAGCGCCCGAGCCGCGTAGGGCGCTCGGGCCGCCGGGCGGCCCCAGAGCGGCCGGCCGGCTACTGGCCGTCGGTCGCGACCGAGGAGGAGGAGTCGGCCCCGGCGGCGGAGGAGCCGAAGCCCTCCCCGCCGCCGTCCGCCGAGCTCTCCTCCGTCTGGCTCCCCGAGCCTGCGCTCTCCTCGTGGGTGCTGCCGTGGTGGTCCTGTCCGTCTCCGCCACCGCCCGTGGTCGGATCGGGGTCAGTGTCCGGGTCCGGCTCGGGGTCCGGCTCCGGCTCCGGCCGAGGTGTCGGATCGGGGTCCGGGTCCAGGTCCGGGTCCAGGTCGGGGTCCGGGTCCAGGTCGGGGTCCGGGTCGCCGCCGCCGTCCCCGTTGCCATCGTTTCCACCCGACCCGTTCTCGTCGTCGCCGGGCGTCGGCGGGGTCTCGCCGTCGGGCACGCCGTCGTCGTCGGTGTCGGAGGAGCCGGGATCGAGACCGACCTCGACCTCCGTGCTGTTGGTCAGGCCGTCGCCGTCCACGTCGTCGGCGCCGTCGGGCACGCCGTCGTTGTTGGAGTCGGCAACGCCCGGGTTCGACCCCAGGTAGGTCTCGGTCAGGTTGTCCAGCCCGTCGCCGTCGGAGTCCTCGCGGGCGTCGATGACGCCGTTACCGTCGGAGTCGACCGCCACCGGGCTGAAGCCGAGGCGGAACTCGCTGAGGTTCAGCACGCCGTCGTCGTCGGCGTCGCCGTCGCCGTCGGCAATCCGCAGATCGAGGCGGTTTTCGTACTCCCAGGCGTCGGGCATCGAGTCGTCGTCGGTGTCGCTGTCGCGCGGATCGCTCCCGAGCCGCAGCTCCGTGAGGTCGCTCAACCCGTCGCGGTCGGTGTCGAGGCGGGCCAGCCGGACGGTCTCGGACTCCTCATCGCCCTCCGATCCGTCGCCCGCCGGGGCCTCCCCGTCCGGACCGGGCGCGCCGGAGCCGGTCCCGCCGCGGGGCGAGCTCGCGGCGCCGGAGGAGCCCGAGACGCCGGGCGAGCCGAGCACCGGGCTCGTCGCGGCGGTGGTGGCCGGGAGGAAGCGCACGGGGCCTCCGCCCGGGAACAGCGAGGTGATGGTGGAGCCGTCGCCGGCGCCCGGCGAGCCCGAGCCGTCGACGCCCGGATCGTCGTCACCGGCGCCCGGAGCAGGCGGGTTTACGAGCCGCTCGACGGCGTGCGGCACCGGCGGGGCCGGCCAGTCGTCGAACCCGAAGGGACGGCTGGCCACGAGCAGCACCGCGGTGGCGAAGGCGACGATCCAGCCGCCTATGCCGAGGCTCGATGAGAGTATGCGGGAGGTCTTCATGGTGGTTCGCGACTGGGTCCTTAACACCGGACGAGGATCAGGCTACTTCTGTTTCGTCTCCGAGGGAAACGGATCGGAGGCGAACTCGACAACCGTTCGACTGCACGCCCTAGCGCCGCCGCCGTAGGTCGGCGAGCCGCTCGGCCAGCGCCGCCTCCTCGCCACGGTCGGTGAACGCGAGGAAACGCTCTCCCGCGGCCGCGGCCGGCATCAGCTCCTGGTCGGAGATCGCGCCCGGACGGTCGTGGGGGTAGTCGTAGCCCTCGCCGCGACCGAGAGAGCGGGCCCCGGGGTACGCGGCGCTGCGCATCGGCGCCGGGATCTCCGGCGTGCCGTGCTCGCGCACCCACTCGCGCGCCGCGCCGAGCGCGCGGTAGGAGGCGTTCGACTTCGGGGCGAGTGCCAGGTACACCGTTGCCTGGGCGAGGTTGTGCGCGCACTCGGGCAGTCCCACGTGCTCGACCGCGTGGGCGGCGGCAACCGCCACCGTGAGCGCCCGCGGGTCCGCGTTCCCCACGTCCTCGGAGGCGAGGATCACCATGCGGCGTGCGATGAAGCGGGGATCCTCCCCGCCCTCGAGCATGACCGCGAGGTAGAGGAGGGAGGCGTCGGGGTCCGATCCGCGCGTGGCCTTGATCCATGCGGAGATCGCGTCGTAGTGGCGGTCGCCGGCGCGGTCGTAGAGCACCGCGCTGCGCTGCATGGCGTCCTCGGCCACCGCGACCGTGACCCGGCCCTCCTCGGCGTTCTCGACGGCCAGCTCGAGCGCCGCGAGCGCCGAGCGGGCGTCCCCGCCGGACCGGGCGGCGAGGAAGCGCAGCGCGTCCTCGTCGACCGGCGGTGCCCCGGGCAGTCCGCGGGGATCGGAGAGCGCGCGCTCGAGCAGGGCGAGCACGTGGGTCTCGGCCAGCGCGCGCAGCTCGTAGACCCGCGTGCGCGAGAGAAGCGCGGAGTTGACCTCGAAGTAGGGGTTCTCGGTGGTCGCGCCCACGAGCACGACCAGCCCCTCCTCGACCGCCGGGAGCAGCGCGTCCTGCTGGGCCTTGTTGAAGCGGTGGATCTCGTCGAGGAAGAAGACCGTCGGCCGATCGCTCCCACGGCGGCGGGCCTCCGCGCGCTCGAGCACCCCGCGGACCTCGGCGCGTCCCGCCTCCACCGCCGAGAGCTCCTCGAACGCCGCCTGCGAGGTCTCGGCGATCAGCCGCGCGATCGTGGTCTTCCCGGTGCCCGGCGGCCCGTAGAGGATCAGGGAGTGCGGGCGCCCCTCCTCTACCGCGCGGCGGAGCGCCGAGCCGCCGGCCAGCAGGTGCTCCTGCCCAACCAGCTCGTCGAAGCTCGCCGGACGCATGCGGACGGCAAGGGGACGCTCCGAGGCGGGGACGGGCGTGCGCGACCGTGCGCCGCCATCGGTCTCGAAGAGCTGGTCGGCCACGGGGGGATTCTCGCACCCGCCGCGGCCGTATACTGCGCCGACCCGTGCCCGAGCCAGCCGACCTCGAGCGTCGGACCACCGAGTTGCTCCAGCAGCTCATCCGCTTCGACACGGTCAACCCTCCGGGCAACGAGCAGGCCGCCCAGGAGCACCTGAAGGGACTGCTCGAGGACGCCGGCTTCGAGTGCGAGCTGCTGTCCGCGGTCGAGGGACGGCCCAACCTGGTGGCTCGCCTCCGCGGCGGCTCCGACGGCCCGCGTCTCTGCTACCTCTCGCACGTCGACACGGTGTTGGCCGACGCCGACGCGTGGACCGTCGACCCGTGGTCGGGCGAGGAGCGCGACGGCTGCGTGTGGGGACGCGGGGCGCTCGACATGAAGAGCCAGGTGGCCGCGGAGGTGGCCGCGGCGTGCGCGCTCGCCGACGAGGGCTGGCACCCCGCGTCGGGCGAGCTGATGGTGGTGGTGACCGCCGACGAGGAGGCGGGAGCCACCTACGGGGCGAAGTGGCTGTGCGAGGAGCACCCCGACAAGGTGCGCTGCGACGTGGTGGTCAACGAGGGCGGCGGCCAGCCCTTCGACTTCGACGGCCGCCGGCTGCACACGGTGTGCGTGGCCGAGAAGGGCGTCTTCCGGTTCACGCTGAGCACCGACGGCACCGCCGGGCACGCCTCCCTGCCGCGCATCGGCGACAACGCGCTGACCAAGCTGGCGCCGCTCGTCGAGGCCATGCGCCGGCAGCCCTCGCTCCAGGGCACACCTCCGGCCGAGGCCTTCGTCGAGGCCCTCGGGCTCGACGTCGGCGACCTCGACGCCGCCCTGGAGGCCGCGGAGGAGCGCGACCCCCGCGTGGCCGTGCTGCTCGGCCCAATGCTGGGCGTCACGCTCGCGCCCACGATGGTCAGCGCCTCGGAGAAGATCAACGTGATCCCCGCGCGCGCCGACCTCAAGGTGGACTGCCGCGTGCCGCCCGGGCTCGGCGAGGACGACGCCCGCCGGGCCGTCGAAGAGGTGGTCGGCACCGACGGCTACCGGCTCTCGTTCGCCGAGACCGTGGTCGGCAACGCCTCCGCCGTCGAGACAGACCTCATGGGCCACATCCGCGAGTTCGTCGCGCGCGAGGGCTCCGCGGACGGGGTGGCCCCGATGGTGCTGCCCGGCTTCACGGACTCACGCTGGTTCCGCGAGGCCTTCCCCGAGTGCGTCGCCTACGGGTTCTTCCCCCAGCGGGCGATGGACCTGTTCGAGGCCATGCCGCTTATCCACGGGGCCGACGAGCGGATTCCGGTCGAGGACCTCGGCTTCTCGGCCCGCTTCTTCGCGGAGCTGGCGCCGCGGGTGCTGGGTTAGGGCCGGCACTCGGCCCTACCGGGTGGTCGACGGGGCAACGTCGACAGCTCGCCCGGCGTCCTCAGATGCGCTCCAACTGCGGATGAACCGGGTCGCCTCGCCCGCGCGCGTCTCGACCACCGCGCGGGCGCCACGGGCCCAGACCACCCTCCGCGGTGGCACGTCCGGATCGACGCGCACGACGCGACGATCGCCGTCGAGGAAGATGACGTCGATCGGGAAGCGCATGCCGAAGGTGTGCACCGACCGGCATCGGGGGATGAGGAGCGCCGTGCGGTCGGGAAGATCGTCGAGGCCGGCCAAGCCGCGCATGCGCGACAAGACCGAGCGGGCCTCACGGAGGAACAGGCCTCCGGGGAGGGAGCAGGCGGGCAGCCGATCGAGGCGTCCAGCGGGGCGGGACATACCTCACTAAGCGACCCGGCCACGGATGTCTCCCCCCGGCGTCGCTTCGACGCCACCTTCACAGCGCGACGCACGTGGGTCGTTCAGAGACGTGCGTCGTGCTGTCCACGGCTGTCGTGCAGAACGCGCACCACGCCCCGGACGCGCCGACGTGTGTCGCGTTGTGCGGGCACCGCACCCGTCGTTCGACGGTCCACCCCGCCCCACCCAGGTCGGCGTCCGCGACCGACCTGGACGCCCGCACAGCCCCCGCGCGTTACCGTCGCCACCGTGCGCCGCACCAAGATCGTCGCCACCATCGGGCCGGCCTCACGCGAGCCCGACGTTCTGCGCCAGCTCGTGCGGGCGGGCATGGACGTTGCGCGGCTGAACTTCTCGCACGGCGACCACGAGCAGCACGGCGAGACCATCGAGCGCATCCGGGCGGCGGCGGAGGACGAGGACCGCCAGGTCGCCGTCCTCCAGGACCTTCCCGGGCCGAAGCTGCGCATCGGACCGCTCGAGGACGACGTGGTCGAGTTGATGCACGGCGATCACCTGGTCCTCTCCAGCGGCTCCGACTCCGACGAGACGGGCAATGCCGAGCACATGACCGTCTCCTGGAACGGCCTGGCCCACGCCGTCGAGGTCGGAGAGGTGCTCTACCTGGCCGACGGCTCCATCCGTCTCCGGGTCGAATCCGTCCGCCCCGGCGACGGCGAGATCGAGACCGTGATCGAGGTGGGCGGCACCGTGGGCTCCCGCCAGGGTCTGAACGTGCCCGGCGAGCTCAGCGACCTGCCCACCCTTCCCGAGGAGGACATCAATGACCTCCGCTTCGGCGAGTCGATCGGCGTGGACCTCGTGGCCCTCTCGTTCGTCCGCCGCCCCGAGGACGTGACCCAGGTGCGCGAGCACACCCGCCTGCCGCTGGTCGCCAAGATCGAGAAGCCGCAGGCCGTCGATGCCATCGAGGCCATCATCCGCGTGTCGGACTGCCTGATGGTGGCTCGCGGGGACCTCGGGATAGAGCTGCCGATGGAGGAGGTCCCGATCGTCCAGAAGCAGGTGATCGAGGGGGCGGGGCGCCTGGCGCGTCCGGTGATCACGGCCACCCAGATGCTCGACTCGATGGTCACCTCCGCCCGTCCCACGCGCGCGGAGGTCACCGACGTGGCCAACGCGATCCTCGACGGCTCGGACGCCGTGATGCTCTCCCAGGAGACCGCGGTGGGCGCCCATCCGGTCGAGTCGGTGCGGACGATGGCCAAGATCGCCGAGCGCACCGAGGACATCGCCCCCTACGAGCGCTGGAACGAGCAGCGGGTGAAGCGAGACTCCCGCGATCCCGCGTACACGATCGCCTACAACGCCTGCTCGGGCGTGCGCCAGCTCCGCCTCGACGCGCTGGTGGTGCCCACGCTGTCGGGCCGCTCGGCACGGTTGATCTCCGCGCATCGCCCCGACGTGCCGATCTTCGCGCTCTCCCCGGGCAAGGAGACCGTGCGCCGCTGCGCGCTCATGTGGGGGGTGCAGGCGGCTGCGGCCAAGCGCTGCGAGACCACCGAGGAGCTCATCTCCGAGTGCGCCAAGCGTGTGCTCGAGCTCGGCTGGGCCAAGCGGGGGCAGCGGGTGGGGATCACCGCCGGGCTGCCGAGCGGGCGACCGGGCACCACTAGCCTCTTCCAGGTGCAGGAGCTCTGATGAGCGAGCGCGACTCCACACCCCCCGGCAAGCTCCGCCTCGGCGGCATGGCCCTGCGCAACGGGCTCCTCGTCCACGGTCCCACGAGCTGGGCTGCCGCGGTGCGGGCGAAGGACGGCACCGTGAAGGTGGCCTCGGGGCCGAAGCCGGACCTGGGCGGCAAGGCGACCGACCGCCTTCCCGGTCTGCGCGGAGTGGCTCGGCTGGCGGAGGCCTTCGCGGTCATCCCGCTGGTCAAGCGCGCGCTGCCCGAGGCAAAGCTGCCGGTGCAGGACCCAAAGACCCTCGGCGCGATGGTCGCCGCCGCGGCCGGTGGACAGGCCCTACGCAAGGCGGGCCCGCGCACTTTCGTCAGAGAGTCCGCGGTGGCCGCCATCTCCCTCGCCCCCGCCCTGCTCGCGCTGCGAAGCGGCGACCTCGCCTCCTACCACGGGGTCGAGCACAAGGCCATCGGCGCCTACGAGCAGGAGGACGAGGCGGCCGAGACGCCCAAGGAGCACGACCGCTGCGGCTCGAACCTCGTGGCCCCCCTGCTCACGAGCTCCGTGGCGGGGACGCTGGCCGCGCGCCGCGCCGGCCTCTCCGGGCCGCTGGTGGACGGCGCGGTGGCCCTCGGGTCGCTCGGCGTCGCGGTCGAGGTCTTCCTGTGGTCGGAGCGCCACTCGCGGTCGGCCCTCGCCCGTGCCCTGCGGCGCCCGGGACACGAGCTCCAGCGCGTGCTCGGCACCCGCGAGCCCACCGAGGAGCAGCTCGAGGTCGGCGAAGCCGCGCTGGCGGAGATCCTCCGCGTCGAGGACGCCGCGGCGGCCGAGGCGGCCTGAGCCGCCGGTCCACCTGAGCCCGGCCGTGGCGCCGACGGGCCGGGCCGCGCGCTCGTAACATCCGCGCATGGCAGCCCCGGCGCAGACCCGTACGCGCCTCGACCCCTCGGTGTTCCGCCTCCCGGTGGGGAGGATCCGCGAGGGCTACTACACCGACGCGTACTTCAACTTCGCCAAGGAGCTGCTCGAGGGCGAGGGGCGGCATCCGCGCGTGACCATGCAGGTCTTCCAGAAGGAGGACTCGGTGCTCGGCGGCATCGACGAGGCCATCGCCGTCCTCAAGCAGTGCGTCGGGCGCGACGACTCGGGCGCGTACGAGCCGGCCTGGGAGGAGATCGAGGTCCACGCCCTGCACGAGGGTGACGAGATCGCGCCGTACGAGTCGGTGATGACCATCGAGGGCGACTACGGGCTCTTCGCCCACCTCGAGACGGTCTACCTCGGCTGCCTGGCCCGCCGCACGCTGATCATGCGCAACGTCCGCGAGGTGGTGGACGCCGCGGAGGGCAAGCCGATCATCTTCTTCCCCGCTCGCCACGACCACTGGCTCGTGCAGACCGGCGACGGATGGTCCGCCCACGTGGCCGGCGCCATCGGCGTGTCCACCGACGCGCAGGCCTCGTGGTGGGGAGGGCGCGGCGTGGGCACCGTGCCGCACGGGCTGATCGCCGCCTACGGCGGGGACACGGTGGCCGCCGCGAAGGCGTTCGCCGATCGCTTCCACGAGGAGATGAACGTGACCGTGCTCGTCGACTTCGAGAACGACTCGGTGGGGACGTCGCTCGCGGTGGCCGACGCGCTCGGCGAGCGCCTCTGGGGCGTGCGCCTCGACACCTCGGGCACGCTGGTGGACCGTGCCCTGTGGAACGAGATGGGCACCTTCAAGCCGACGGGAGTGGCCCCGCGGCTGGTGGAGCGGGTGCGGCAAGCGCTCGACGGGGCCGGTCATCAGCGGGTGAGGATCGTCGCCTCGGGGGGCTTCGACGCCGAGCGCATACGCCACTTCGAGTCGCTCGGCGTGCCGGTGGACTCCTACGGCGTGGGGTCGTCGCTGGTCAAGGGACAGAACGACTTCACCGCGGACGTGGTGTGCGTCGAGGGGAGGCCGTGCGCCAAGGTCGGCCGGCAGCTGAACCCCAACCCCCGCCTCGAGCGGGTGGCCTGAGCACCCGCGCGCCGCGGACGGCCACGGGTAAGGCTCCCGGCGCCACCCGCCGATAGAGGAAGTCCGTGATGATTCTCGCCTTCTCCCTCGACGCGCTGGAGAACTGGGCGCTCACGTGGCTTCCCATCATCTTCATGGGGCTGATCGTGGTGGTCATCGGCATGACCCTGCGGCACATGCCGCGGACCAAGCCGCAGGAGATCAAGCCCGACGACTCCGCGTCCACCCGCTGGGAGGACGTGGCCGGCGTGGAGGAGGCGAAGGCCGAGCTGCGCGAGGTCGTCGAGTTCATGCGCGATCCGCGCCGGTTCCGCAAGCTGGGGGCGAAGGTGCCTCGCGGGATCCTGCTCCACGGCCCGCCGGGCACCGGCAAGACGCTGCTGGCCAAGGCGGTGGCCCAGGAGTCGAAGGCGAAGTTCTTCGCGCAGTCGGCCTCCTCGTTCGTCGAGATGTTCGCCGGGCTCGGGGCCGCGCGCATCCGCCGGCTGTTCCGCGTGGCCCGCAAGCAGCGCCCGGCCATCATCTTCATCGACGAGCTCGACGCGGTGGGGGCTACCCGCGGGAAGGACATATCCGGCGAGAAGGACCAGACCCTCAACCAGCTGCTGGTGGAGATGGACGGCTTCGCGGGCGGGGACGACCTCGTGGTCATCGCGGCTTCCAATCTGCTCGACAAGCTCGACCCCGCCCTGCTGCGTCCCGGCCGCTTCGACCGCCAGATCTTCGTCTCCCCGCCCGACCTCGAGGGTCGCAAGCAGGTGCTGGCCGTCCATACGCGCGACAAGCCGCTCGAGGGCGTCGACCTCGCGATGGTGGCCCGCCAGACCAGCGGCCTGACCGGAGCCGACCTGGCCAACATCTGCAACGAGGCCGCGATCTTCGCCGGCCGCGCCCAGCGCGACGTGGTGGTGAACGAGGACTTCGAGGGCGCGCTCGAGCGGGTCGTGGCGGGCATGCAGTCGCGGCGGGTCATGTCCGAGCACGAGAAGCGGGTGGTGGCCTACCACGAGGCCGGTCACGCGCTGTGCTCCGAGCTCCTCGGCTCGGTGGACAAGGTCCACAAGATCTCGATCGTGCCGCGGGGCCGAGCGCTCGGATACACGCTCAACCTGCCCGAGTAGGACCGCGACCTGAAGTCCAAGCAGGAGCTGATCGACTACATGGTCATGCTGCTCGGCGGGCGGGTCACCGAGCACGTGTTCTTCGGGTCGGTGACCACCGGCGCCGCCGACGACCTCAAGAAGGTCAACGAGATCTCGCGGTCGATGGTGGCCGAGTACGGCATGGGCACCCGCCTTCAGTCCCGCCGGCTGCCGCCCGACGACTACTCGATCTCCGACGCGACGCGGCGGATGATCGACGAGGAGCAGCTCGAGCTCACCGACCTCGCCTACCGCCGAGCGCTCGCGCTGATCGTCGCGCACCGCGACATGGTCGAGGAGCTGGCTCAGACGCTGCTCGAGCGCGAGGCGCTGGAGCGCGACGACCTCGAGCGCGTGGTCCAGGGACGCCGGGCGAACGAGGACTCGCGGCCGGCGCTTCTCGAGCCCCCGCGCGTGGCCGCCACCGAGCGGCTCGCGCCGGGGCCCGAGCCGGCATCCGGCCAGGACGCGGCGCACGCGACTGAATAGACTGCCGGCGGTGTTCGGCCGCATCGACCATGTGGGAGTGGCCGTCGAGGATCTCGACCAGGCCGTCGCCCTCTACCGCGAGCGCTTCGGGATGACCGAGCAGCATCGCGAGACGGTCGAGGAGTTCGGCGTCGAGGCCGTGCTCCTCGAGATCGGGGACGGACACGTCGAGCTCCTCCAACCGCTGTCGGCGGAGTCTGGCGTCGGCAAGTTCCTGGCCCGCAACGGACCCGGGATGCACCACGTGGCCTACCAGACCGACGACATCGACGCGACGCTCGAGCGGGTGCGCACCGCCGGCGTCGAGGCCATCGACGAGCAGCCGCGCACCGGGATCCGCGGCAGCCGGGTGGCGTTCCTGCACCCCCGCTCCACCGGCGGCGTGCTCACCGAGCTCGTGGAGCCGGCGGCGCACTGATGGAGGCATCGGGCGACCGGCCGGCGCGGCGGGTGGACATCGGCTTCTGGGGCACCCAGGTGCTCTCCGTACGGATGAGCCAGGCGGCCTACGAGGATCTGCGCGAGGCGCTCGCCTCCTTCGAGGGCCGGACCTTCAAGCAGGTGGAGACCGACGAGGCGGTGCTCAGCGTCGACCTCGACAAGGTCGTCTACCTGCGGCTCGAGAACGACCGCGGGCACATCGGGTTCTAGGACCGGCCTCGGGCCGAGCCGGGTCTCCCCGCCCGCTCGGTATCCGCCCTGAGGCGCGTCAGGCCGGCTCGGGCGTAGGTAGGGCGGCGCTCTCGGCGTCCGCCGCCCCGGCCTCGCCCCTGGGTGCGGATGCGCCTTCGGTCGCGAACGCGCACACGTCCAGGGGCTCTCGCCGTCCCGACACCGCGAGGCGGCCGACCTTCACCAGCCCCGGCTCGTCCCCGGACAGCCGCGCCCTCGTGCCCTCTCCGACGAGGAGATGGTGGGGCGAGTCCTTCGTCATGGCCTCGAGGCGGGCGGCGACGTTGGTCGTGTCGCCGATGGCCGCGTACTCGAGACGGCGCTCGGAGCCGACGTGCCCGGACATGACCGAGCCACTGTTTACGCCGATCCCCATCTCGAAGTCCTTCCAGAGGCCGTGGCGTCGGACCCAGTCGTTGAAGCGAGGCAGGCGCAGCTCGAGCATCTCCCGCGCCGTGGCGAGGGCGGCGTCGGCGTGGTCGGGGCGCTCGACCGGAGAGCCGAACACGGCCATCACTCCGTCGCCCATGTAGGCGACCACCGTGCCACCGTGGTCGAGGATGGCGTCGCTCATCTCGGTCAGATAGACGTTCAACGTCTCGATGACCCGCTCGGCGTCCGTAGCCTCGGCAAAGCCGGTGAACCCGCGGAGGTCGCAGAACATGACGGTGGCCTCGAGCCGCTTGCCGCCGAGTCGGGGCGCCCCGTCGGCCTGCTCGAGCAGCTCCTTCACCACGGGCTCGGGGACGAAGCGGCCGAACAGCAGTCGCGTTCGTGCCCGCTCGCGTCGCTCACCGAGGTAGTTCGCCCCCAGCGCGCCGACGGTGCCGAGCGTCAGCGCCAGCAGCATGTGGGCCACGGACACGATCGTTCCTGTCTCGAAGGCCACCTGCGCCCCGACGGCGACCAGCAGCGCGAGCGCCGCCATCGCCGCGGCCGTCGCGGCCAGGGAGAGGCGGCGACCGACGAGCGGCCCTGCGAAGGCCAGCGCCAGGATCGTCATCACGTCGAGCCACGCCGGCCAGCTCCGCAGCGGCAGGCCCCTGCGAACCGTCGAGATCGCGTTGGCCTGAAGCTCCGGACCGGACATCAGCTCCGCCCCGGACGTCGGCGTAGCGTGCAGATCCTGGAGGCTCGGCGCCGTCGCGCCCACGATCACCACCTTGTCGCGAACGCTCGCGACCGGGAAGCGCCCGCGGAGCACCCGTGAGAAGGACAGCGCCGGAACCGTGCCCGGAGGTCCGTGGAAGTCGATCCACGCCGGACGGCCGCGAGGAAACGCCGGGCGCCGGGCGCCGGACGCCTCGGCGGCCGCCGCCGCGAAGGTGGACAGTCGCTCGAGCGAGCTCGGCACCGTGCGCACCGCGCCGCCCTCGTCGGGCGGAAGGCCGGTGTTCGCCGCCCGCGCTCCCACCTCGGCCAGGTTGGCCTCCCCTCCGAGCACGTTGGTCATGCCGCGTTCGTCGACCTCGCTGGCGGCCAGCACGGTCCCGGGTGCCCGTCCGACCGCCTCGAAGAGCGCAAGATCCTCCCTCTCCTCGGTGGGCTCCGTGAACTCGACGTCGTAGGCGATCACGCTCGCGCCCGCCCGCCGCAGGCGGTCGATCACCCGGGCGTGCAACGAGCGCGGGAAGGGCCACTGCTCGCCGAGCTCCCCGAAGGTGACGTCGTCGACCTCGACCACGACCGTGTCACGAGGAGGCTCGGCGCCCCTCACGGAGAAGCGCAGGTCGACCGCAGCGCGCTCGACTCCACCCAGCGCACCGGACGCATAGGCGAGCATGAGCGTGAGTCCTACGAGCAGTGCGATCAGTGGAGCGAGCAGCGCGCGCGGCACGCCGGAGCGCCCGGTCATCGTCCCCCGAGCGCCGGCTGGGCGTGGGCGTCGACCCGGGAGGGGCGTTCCACCCCGGCCGGATGGCCTGGGGCGGCGGCGAGCCACGTCTCCATCCTCGGTAGTACCTGGACGGCCGGGGCGACGAGGGCGGGATCGAAGTGTCGCCCGCCCTCTCGCTCGATCTCGACGAGTGCCGCCTCTACGGTCCAGGCCCCCTTGTACGGACGCACCGACGTGAGGGCGTCGAAGACGTCACACACCGCGCAGATGCGTGAGACGAGCGGAATCTCCGTGCCCTTCAGGCCCCTGGGGTAGCCCTTTCCGTCCCACCGCTCGTGGTGGGTGAGTGCCACCTGCTCCGCCATCTTCACGATCGTCGACCGGCTTCCGGTCAGCAGGTCGGCGCCGCGCGTGGTGTGGGCCTTCATGGTCTCCCACTCCTTGGCGGTCAGCCGTCCCGGCTTGAGAAGCACCCGATCGGGAATGCAGATCTTGCCGATGTCGTGCATCGGGGCCGCGTGGAACAAGGTATCGACCTCCTCCGCGCTCAAGCCCACGGCTCGACCGAGCTCGGCGCAGAGGTGGCTCATGCGGTGTATGTGCCTTCCCGTCTCGTCGTCGCGCGACTCGGCCGCCTGGCTCAGTCGGCGCACGACCTCGAGCTGTGTCTCCCGCACCTCCTCCGTACGCTCCTCGACCCTGCACTCGAGCATGCGGTTGTGCAGCGCGAGCTCCTCCTTGGCCAGGGTCAGCGAGCGCGCCAGGCCTCCCAGCATCTTCCTGACCGCATGTGGATGTCGATGCAGCACACGGTCGAAGTCCATCTTGCTGATCTCGATGGTCTCGCACTCGTCCGCGGCGATGACCGACGCCAGACGGGTGGTCGAGTTCAGGACGGCGAGCTCGCCGAAGATGTCTCCCGCGGTGAGCAGTTGCAGCACGTGATCGGCGTCTCGTTGCTCCTGGACGACCTTCAGCGTCCCGCTCCGGACGAGCTGAAGGGCATTGCCCTCGGCGCCTTCCCGGAACACGATCTCGCCGGACCCGTAGCGTCGATGGCGGGCGCATGCGGCGAGCTCGGCGAGTGCCTCACGCGGAAGCCCGGCCATGACGTCGGCCCCGATGAGGTCCTCCGGTCCGACCTCGGGCGCCTCCGATCGGTCCTCGTCTATGACCGTGACGGCTTGCACTCGACTGCTCGTACGGTGTCGGGCGGCTCAGCGCCGCGAGCGGGCGAGGTAGGAGTCGCCGGGACGCAGCGTCACGGTCCGATCCCGGAGGAAGTCCTCCACCGTCACCACGCCCCGGGTGACCATGAAGAACGTCCCCTCGCAGCGCTCCTCGGTCAGCCAGCGGGTGCCCCTGACGCTGGCTGCGCCGTGCCTGCCCCTCGTGCGAAAGCGTCCCCGGCCGTTGCTCCACAGACCCTTGCGGCCCCGGCGCTTATGGGCGGCGCTGGTCGGTGAGCCCTGACGCAGGTAACGACGGACTCGCAGGCCCGCGCGGGAGGTCCGAATCCCGCTCGCCGCCAGCGCTGTGCGCATGGCGCGGCGGAGCTCGCAGGAGCTCGCGTCTTCGCTCTCCTTGAGCACGAGCTCGGTCACCGGGCGCGGGCGGGCATCCTGGAGGATCTGGAAGACAGCTCCCCGGAACGTCGCGGTCTGCGTGGCGCCCCCTCGGTCACTCGCGCTCGTAAGGGTGATGGACCCGTACCGGGCGTCCACCAGTGAGCCGTTGGGCAGGCTGGCCGCGCCGCCGAGGGGGACGAACGCGGCGCCGGAGGGAAGCTTGACGAGGATCTCGCCCTGCGGGACCACGTTGACCCGCTCGCCCACGGAGGGCGGAGAAGGCGGGCTGTCCTCCTCGATGGAGTCGGAGCGGCTCGACCCGTTCGACGGGGAGTCGGACACCTCTGGAGTGAGAGGAGCGTCGTTCTTCTTGCCCCCCCGGTCGCCCTTCCTGCCCGCGCCGCCGCCGTCGTCGTCGTCGTCCGTGCGGTCGGAGTCGCCGCCCGGATCGTCGTCGTCGTCGCGGACCGAGCGATCGTCCGACTTGTCGTGCGAACCGCCCTTGCCCATCCCGGGGCTCGCGACGGCAAGCATGGACAGCGCCGTGACCAGCATGATCATGAACGCCATCAGAGCGGACCGCATGGCTCCTGTCTCGACAAATTCCGCGCTGCGCTTGAGAGGGTCCGCCGCGGACGGGACCGGGTCGTGGTCACCGGCCTGCCCGGCGTGCACGGGATCGTCACCCAGGGGGCCGGATGGTGCTGGCCACCGACACCCAGCTCTTCGACGCCGAGATCGGTCCGGACGGCGCGCTCTACATCACGGTCGGGAGCACCTGCAACAGCTGCGACGAGTTCGACGCGACCCCCGAGGCGGCGACCACGCTCCGCGCCCAGCCCGACGGCACGAGCCGCGGCGGGGTCGTCTACCGCGTCAACCGCCGCTGACGATCGGCACGGGCGACGGGGCGCCGGGGGGCACCGCGGCCGGCGGGCCCCAACA
>JBPCQB010000149.1:0-12000 GCA_050998555.1 Thermoleophilaceae bacterium | reverse complement strand
TCAAGGAGTCGGCGGGCGTGAACGTGTTCCTGGCCGTGGCCGACTTCCTGACCCAGGTGGTGCTCGTGGTGGCGGGAATCTTCCTCGTGCTCTCGCCCGAGGTGCTCGTCTCGAACGTCGACTTCGGGACCTCGCCCACGCTCTCGAGCTTCCTCATCGCGATCCCGGTCGGGATGGTGGCCTACACCGGCATCGAGACGATCTCCAACATGGCCGAGGAGGCGCGCGACTACGGGACCACGATCCCGCGCGGCATCGGTGCGGTGGTGGTGGCGGTGGCCGCCATCTACACGTTCCTGCCCGCGGTGGCTCTTTCGGCGATGCCGGTCCGGGACGGCACCACGCTTCTGGCCAAGGGGGCCGAGGAGGGCGGCTTCGCCGACGATCCGGTCCTGGGCGTGGTGCGCAACCTCGACTTCGGCGTGCTCCAGACCCCGGCCGAGAGCTACGTCGGCATCCTCGCCGCGACGATCCTCTTCATCGCCACCAACGCGGGCCTGCTCGGCGTCTCGCGGCTCACGTACTCGATGGGTCAGTACCGCCAGCTCCCGGAGCGGATGCGCCGGCTCCACCCGCGCTTTCGCACTCCCCACGTAGCCATCGGGGTGTTCGGCTTCGTGGCCTGCCTCGCCATCCTGCCCGGCCAGGCCGACTTCCTGGGCACGATCTACGCGTTCGGGGCGATGCTCTCGTTCACGATCGCCCACCTCTCGGTCATCGCGCTGCGCATCAAGCAGCCCGACGCCGAGCGGCCGTTCCGCGGCCCCGGGTCGATCACGGTGGCCGGGCGGTCGATCCCGATGTTCGCGGTGCTCGGAGGGCTCGGCACCGGGGTGGCGTGGGTGGTGGTGACCGTGCTCGACGTCCGGGTGCTCATCTCGGGGACGCTGTGGATGACGCTCGGCATCGTCTCCTACGTGATCTATCGCCGGCGTCAGGGCCTCCCGATCAGCGGCACCACGAAGGTGGTGACGCCGAAGCCGGTGGTCGAGCAAGAGGTGGAGTACGAGTCGGTGCTCGTGGCCTTCGAGGACGGCCACTACTCGGGTGAGGCGGTCGCCGTGGCCGTGCGTCTCGCCGCCCGGCGACGCCGGGGCATACACGTCGTGGTGACCATCACCGTGCCGGCCACGGCCCCCATCGACGCCGAGCTGCCCGAGCAGGAGGCCGCCGCGCGGGCGGCGATCAGCAGCGCCCGGGCCGCCGGCGGCCGGCGGGTGAGCGGCCACTGGGAGAAGGTGCGCCAGGGGGAGGCCGGGCGGCGCGTCGTCGAGGAGGCGCGCGAGATCCGCGCCCGGGCCGTGGTCATGGCCCTGCCACGACGGCGGACGGGCGCCTCGCTGTTCGGTCGTACGCTCGAGACCGTTCTTGCCGAGCGGCCCTGCCGGGTCATCATCGCCTCGCCTCCGGCGGACGAGGGCGCCGCCGCGGAGCGGGCCCTCGAGCGGGCGGGCGCCGCGCCCTGAGCTGCGGGCGCCGGCCCGCCCGGGTCTAAGATCCGGGCGTGCAGCGGGTCTACCGCCAGTCGACTCGCATCCTCTCCGCCGCCGTCCTCGTGATCGGCCTGACGCTGATGGCGATGACCGTCCTCGGAGGCGGTGGCCCCCTGGCGCACGGCGTGGTGATCGGGGTCCTGCTCGCCGCCCTCGGCGCCGGCCGGCTCGTGCTGTCGCGAGCACCGGCCGAGCCGCGATGACCGAGGGCCCGCGCTGACTCCGCGGCCGGTCGAGGCGATGGCCCCGGCCCGCGGGCGTGTCGTGCGCGGCCTCGGCGCGCCCGCGCTCTTCGCGGTGGCGATGAGCTCGGTCGGCGCCTCGGTGTACTTCGTGCTCGGCCTGGTGGCGGGCGAGGCCCTCGGGCTCACCCCCGTCGTCTTCCTGGTGGCCGGCGCCTTTCTGGTGCTGGCGACCATGACCTACGTCGAGGGATCGTCGGTCCACCCCGAGCGCGGCGGCGCCGCGACGTTCGCGCGGTACGCGTTCGACGAGCTCTGGAGCTTCGTCGCCGGTTGGGCGATCCTGCTCGACTTCGTGATCGTGATGGCGGTGGCGGCGGTGTCCATCGCGCACTACCTCGCTCTCTTCTGGGCTCCCGCCGGTCAGCCGCCCTTCGACGACCTGATAGCGGTCGCGGCCATCGGATGGGTGGCGTGGGTGAACGTCCGGGGGGTATCCGCCAACCGGCTCGGGATGGTGACGCGCCTGGCCGTCGTCAACCTCCTCCTGCTCTCGGGGGTGGTGGTGGCCGGAATCGTCACGCTCGGGTCGGAGCTCTCGCTCGCGCCGCTCGACGCGGTGGGCACGCCGTCGTGGGAGGACCTCGTGTTCGCCGCCGTGGTGGCCACGGTGGCGGTGACCGGCATCGAGGCCGCGTCCGGCCTCGCCGGCGAGATCCGGCCCCGTGGGCGCGAGCTCCGCCGGGTGGTCGTCGTGATCGGCCTCGCCGTCGTCCTCGTCCTCACCGGCGTCGCCGTGGTCGCCCTGGCCGCCGCGCCGGACGCCGGCGGCCTGGGCACGCTCGCCGGCGCCTTCGCGCGTGCGCCGCTGCTCGGCGTGGTCGCGGGGATCGACCCGCCGTGGCTCGCCGAGACGCTCGCCACGCCGATCGCCTTCGTGGGGGCGCTCGTTCTCCTCCAGGCCGTCAACACGAACATGCTCGGGGTCTCGCGGCTGGGCTACTCGCTCACCACCAACCGGCAGATCCCGGCCGCCCTCGGCCGCCTGCACGCTCGCCGCTCGACCCCTTGGATCCTCATCGTCGGCGCCTCGGGGCTCGCACTCGGCCTCTCGGTGCTCGCCGATCTCGAGTTCCTGCTCGGCATGTTCGCGTTCGGGTCCATGCTCGCCTTTACGATCGCCCACCTCTCGGTGATAGTGCTGCGCTTTCGCGAGCCCGACGCCCCACGCGCCTACCGCGTGCCGCTCTCGGTGACGGTACGCGGCGCATCGGTGCCGCTGCCGGCCGTCGTCGGCGCCCTACTCTCGTTCGCGGCGTGGGTCAGCGTGCTCGCGCTCCACGAGGGGGCGCGATACGCCGGCCTCGTCTGGATGGCGGTGGGGCTCGTGCTCTACGTCGCCTACCGGCGCCGCCAGGGCGAGTCGCTCACCCGGAGGGTGTCGATTCCGGCCTCGGTGCTGCGGGAGTTCACGGCCGTCGAGTACGGGTCCATCCTCGTGCCCGTGTTCGGTCGCCCGCTCGACGACGACATCGTGGGCACCGCCGGTCGCCTGGCCGCCGAGGACGGGGAGGAGGGCGAGGGAGGGCCGATGATCGAGGCCCTCTACGTGATCGAGATGCCGATGTCCCTCCCCATCGACGCGCGGGTGTCCGACGATCAGGTGGCGGCGGCCAAGCGGGCGCTGGCACGCGCCAAGGAGGTTGGGGAGGAGGACGAGGGTGTTGAGGTGGCGACCGTGGTGGTGCGCGGCCGCTCACCGGGGGCGACGATCGTCGCCGAGGCTCGCCGGCGGGGGGTGGAGGCGATCGTTCTCGCTGCGGAGGAGCCGACGCGCGTACGTGGGGGGACCCGCCTCGGCGGCCGTGGCGGCCCCTCGGATCGCTTCATCGGGGAGATGACGAAGTACGTGGTCGAGAAGGCCCCCTGCCGCGTGGTGCTGACCGCGCCCGCGCACGAGGAAGCGGGCGGGCCGAGGGGCGAGGGTGGGAACGGGCGTGCGCCGACCGCGGCGGGGAGTGAGGGCGCCGGCCGGGGGTAGAGTGGCCCCGTGTACGTGCTGATCGTCGGGTGCGGCCGGGTCGGCTCGGCCATCGCCAAGACCATGCTCCGCGAGGGCCACGAGGTCTCGGTCCTCGACGAGGAGCCCGGTGCCATCGCCATGCTCGACGCCGGTCAGCAGACGGGCTGGGAGGAGGCCGGCGGCTCGTTCACGGTGGGGACCGCGCTCGAGATCGATGCCCTCCTCGAGGCGGGCATCGAGCAGGCCGACGCCTTCGTGGCCTCCACCGACGGCGACAACACGAACCTGGTCATCGCCCAGATCGCCCAGAGGCGCTTCAACGTGAAGCGGGTGGTGGTGCGAGTGCTCGATCCCCTGCGCGCCTCGTGGTACCGCGAGCAGGGTCTGTCGACGGTGTGTCCGACCCAGGTGGCCATCGAGATGCTCGAGGACGCCGTTCGCGAGGAGGTGGCCTGACGTGTTCATCATGATCGTGGGCGGCGGCAAGGTGGGCTCCCAGCTCGCCCGTGAGCTGAGCGATAAGGGCCACGAGCTGACCGTCATCGAACGCGCCGCGCGCCGCTACGAGATCCTGAGCGAGGAGTTCGAGCACGTGGCCCTCATGGGCGACGGCTCGGAGATCTGGGTGCTCGAGCGCGCCGGGATCGAGCGCGCCGAGATGGTGATCGCCGTGACCGGCGACGACGAGGACAACATCCTGATCGCCCAGATGGCCCGCGAGCGCTACGGCATCGAGCGCGTGATCGCGCGCTGCAACAACCCCCGCAACCTCCAGCACTTCGAGCTGCTCGGCGCCAAGCCCGCGGTGTCGGCTACCGACCTCATCCTGCGCCTCATCGAGCACGAGGTGCCGCGTTACGGCACGCTGCACCTGCTCGACCTCCCCCAGGAGAACCTCGAGATCATCGAGCTCGAGATCGCCGACGACTCACCGGTGGCCGGCTCGCAGGTGGCCGAGATCGGCCTGCCCGACGGCGCCCTCGTCATCTCCATCCTGCGGAACGGCGACGGGTTCGTCCCGATCGGGACCTCGGTGATCGAGGCCGGGGACGAGGTGCTGCTGGCCCTCGACGCCGGGCTGGAGGAGACGATCACGCGGCGGTTCCTGCCGTCGGCGGGGCGGGTGGGGTAGGGCGCACCGCGTTCCGACCTCCGTAGCTGTCGGTCTGACTGTGGCAGTTCGGGCAGAGGAACTGCAGGTTCTCGAGGCGGTTATCACCGCCCTCGCCGTGGACGTGATGGAGAGCGATCGTCAACGGCCTGTCGCGCCACGAGTTGATCCCGCACCGCTCGCATGAGCCCGACTTGAGGCCGAGCGAGATCAACCGGCGCTTGATCGACCCCCGGGATGCCCTGCCCGGCTGGTTCAGCGTGAGCTTGAGCTCCTCCTTGGCGGAGCGCGGGTCAAGCCGCCTCCGCGCGATCGCCTCGTACCAGGCGCTGCGGTTGAAGCCGAACCGCTCCTGGCACTCGGCAAGCGACTTACCGCCCTCGTAGAAGCGCCTCACAGCGTCCCAGTCGTATCGAGCCGCGAACCTCTCCTCGACGGGCCGGCCGAGCGCGCGAGCGTGGTAGGAGACCGTGCTCTTCGCAATGCCCAGCGCCCGCGCCACTTCGGACTGGGTCAAGCCCTCCCCTATCAACCGCCGGACATGGTCACGAGTCACCGTGCCGGATGATGGCGCGCGACTCGGACAGAAACAACACGAACGTCTGTTCCGTCCGAGGCCCCTGAAATACTGTTGACAAGCGAGCTGCGGGACAGGGACTTGAACCCCGATTTCACGGTCCAGAGCCGTGCGAATTGCCCATTATTCGATCCCGCAAGGAGGAGCGAGAATAGCGGCGCAGCGACCCACCCAGCCATCCCGAGCCGGTCGTCCCGGCACCCGAGAGCTGATTCACGAGCTGCTCGGCCAAGGGCTCTCCGTCGGCGAGACTGCCCGGCGGCTCGAGATCGCGCCGGCACTGGTCTCCTACCACGCCCGCAAGCTGGGGCTTCCGCCCTCCAGAAAGTACGCGCCGCGGACGGACTGGCCCGCGATCCAGACTTACTACGACGCAGGGCACAGCCTGCGGGAATGTCAGGAACGCTTCGGATTCTCGCGCCGCTCGTGGAACAAGGCGGTGGAGCGAGGAACCATCGTCCCACGGCCGCAGGGTGCTCCTATCGAGGATCTGCTGGTCGCTGGTCGCCGGCGGCAGCGCAGCCACGTCAAGTCCCGGGTGCTGAAGGCCAGACTCAAGGCTAATCGCTGCGAGGACTGCGGACTCGACGAGTGGCTCGGCCAGCCGGTCAGCCTCGCGCTCCATCACGTGAACGGGGACGGGAAGGACAACCGGTTGGAGAATCTCCAGCTGCTGTGTCCGAACTGCCACAGCCAGACGCCGACGTTTGCCCGACACCGGAGCGCGCGTCAGGCGTAACCCCGCCCTACGCCGCCCGCTGCCCCGCCCAGTCGCGATACAGCCGCGCGTAGGCCCCGTCCGCGTCGAGGAGCTCTTCGTGCGTCCCCTCCTCGGTCACCCGACCGTCCTCCACCACCACGATGCGCGCCGCGTCGCGGATGGTCGAGAGGCGGTGGGCGATGACGATCGCGGTGCGGCCGGCCAGCAGCCGGCGCAGGCCGCGCTCGATGCGGGCCTCGGTGCGCACGTCGACGCTCGAGGTGGCCTCGTCGAGGATGAGGATGCGCGGGTCGGCCGCCGCGGCGCGGGCGAAGGCCACGAGCTGGCGCTGGCCGGCCGAGAGGTGCCCGCCGCGCTCGCCGATCTCGGTGTCGTAGCCCTCGGGCAGCCGCGCGATGAACTCGTGCGCTCCCACCGCGGCGGCAGCGCGCTCGATGTCCTCGCACGTGCCCTCGGGACGGCCGAAGGCGATGTTCTCCGCGATGCTCCCGGAGAAGAGGAAGCCCTCCTGGGGGACCACGCCGAGCTGGGAGCGCAACGACCGCTCGGTCACGTCGCGGAGGTCGTGCCCGTCCACGGTCACCCGGCCCTTCGTGGGGTCGTAGAAGCGCGCGACGAGCTTCACCAACGTCGACTTCCCGGCCCCCGTCGCTCCCACCAGGGCCACGGTCTGGCCCGGCGCCACGTCGAGGTCCACGTCGCGCAGGGCGAACCCCCCGGCATCGTCGTCGGCGCCGTAGGCGAAGCTCACGCCCTCGAAGCGGATGGCGCCGCGAACCGCCGGCAGCTCGACGGCTCCCGGACGGTCGGCCACCTCGGGCTCCTCGTCGAGCAGCTCGAAGATCTTGTCGAGGGCGGCCATTCCCGACTGGTAGGTGGTGTAGAGCTGCGAGAGCTGCTGGATCGGGTCGAAGAAGTTCTGGAGGTAGAGCACGAACGCGGCGAGCACGCCGATGGTCACGCCCTCGCCGGCGCCCATCTGGCTCGCGCCGTAGAGGAGGATCCCCGCGGTGGCCACGGCCGAGAGCAGCTCGACGGCGGGGAAGTAGGCGGCGTTCAGGTGGACGGTGCGCAGGTTCGCCCCGCGGTGCTCGTCGTTCAGCTCCGCGAAGCGGCGCTCGTGCCGGCGCTCCTGGCCGAAGGCCCGCACCACCCGTACGCCCGAGAGGGTCTCCTGTAGGTAGGCGGTGACCAGGGCGATCTTCTCGCGCGTGAGGCGGTAGGCGCTCGCCGAGACGAGGCGGAAGGCCACGCTGCCGAGAGCGAGGACGGGGAAGCAGAGGAAGGTCAGGAGGGCCAGCTCGACGTCCATGAGCAGCAGGATCGCGGCGGTCCCGACGAGGGTCAGGCTCGAGGAGATGAGCGTCACCACGCCGTCGGTCACGAGCTGGTCGAGCGCCTGCACGTCGTTGGTCAGGCGCGAGATGACGACGCCCGCGCGGTTGCGCGAGTAGAAGCCGATCGACAGGCGCTGGAGGTGGGCGAAGATGCGGACTCGGAGGTCTTGGAGCGCGCGCTGGCCGACCCAGTGCACCAGGTAGGTCTGCGCGTAGGTGGCCACCCAGTTGATCCCCGCGGCGACGAGGAACAGGACGACGATCACCGTGAGCGCGCGGGCGTCCCCGAGCCGGATGCCGCGGTCGATGGCCTGCCCGACCAGGTAGGGCGGCGCGAGACCCGCGGCGGTGGCGAGGAGCAGCGCGAGGAGGGTGAGGGCGACCCGCCCGCGGTAGGGACGCAGAAGGCTCCCGAGCCCGCGCAGCTTGCGCAGCCGGCGCTCCTCGCCGCGGAGGGTGCGCCACAGCCGGCGCGCGCGTCCGGGCGTGGGCGCGGCGGGCGGCGGGAGAACGTGCGGCCCCCTACCGTTCGCCGCCGCCGTCACAGTCCCACCGTCTCCGCCTCACGGGGCTTCTCGGTGAGGAACACCTGGTCGGGCAGCCCGCTCTGGGCGATCCGGCGGTACAGAGAGCTCTGCTCGAGGAGCTCGTCGTGCGTGCCGTGGGCCACCACCCGGCCCTCGTCGAGCACCACGATCTCGTCGGCCAGGGCGACGGTGGACAGTCGGTGGCCGATGATGAAGGTCGTGCGACCGGCCATCACCTCGCGCAGCGCCTGGCGGATGGCGGCCTCGGTGGTGGCGTCGACGCTCGAGGTGGCGTCGTCGAGGATCAGGATGCGAGGGTCGCGGACGAGCGCCCGGGCGATGGCCATGCGCTGGCGCTGGCCGCCGGAGAGGGTCAGCCCTCGCTCCCCGACGCGGGTCTCGTAGCCGTCCGGGAGCCCCTCGACGAAGTCGGCCAGGCCGGCGCGGCGGGCCGCCTCGCGGACCTCCTCGTCGTCGGCCTCCGGACGCGCGTAGGCGATGTTCTCGCGGATGCTGGCCGAGAACAGGAACGGGTCGTCGGAGACGAGGGCGATCTCCCCGCGCAGCGACGCCGTGTCCACCGAGCGTATGTCCGCGCCGTCCACCCGCAGCTCGCCGGCGGTCGGGTCGTACAGGCGCGGGATGAGGTTCACGAGCGTGGTCTTGCCGGCTCCGGTGGCGCCCACGAGCGCCACCGTGCGGCCGGGCGCCACGTCGAGGTCCACGTCGCGCAGCACCTCGGAGCCGCCCTCGTGGGCGAAGGACACGCCGCGGAGCTCGACCCGTCCCTCACCAGGAGGGAGGGGCGGCGCGCCGGGCGGGGCGCTGAGGCGAGGCTCGCGGTCGAGCACCTCGAACATGCGGGCCCCCGAGGCGATCGCGCGCTGAGCCATTCCGAGGGACACGCCGAGCATCCGCATCGGCCCGGTGAGCAGCGTGACGTAGAAGAAGAAGGCGACGAACTCTCCGAGGGTGATCGTGCCCGCCGCCGCCTGGCTCCCGCCGACGAGCAGGACCGCGGCGAGCGAGATCTGGGGCAGCAGGGCGATCAGCGGGTTGTAGAACGCGCGCAGGCGCGTCGAGACCATCGACTGCTCGAACACCCGCCCGACGGCGCCCCGGAAGCGCCCGAGCTGGCGCTCCTCGCGCGCGAAGGCCTTCACCACCCGGACCCCGGACACGTTCTCCTCGGCCTCGGCGGTCAGCTCCGCGATCCGCTGCTGCACCTCCTGCGCGGCCGGACGGTTCAGCCGCCCGTAGCGCGCGGCGGCCACGACCACGAGCGGGGACGTGGAGAGGGCGATGGCCGCGAGGCCCGGGTTCACCGCGATCATCACCGTTGCGGCCACGACGAGCGTGATGAGGGCCTGGACGATGAACACCAGGCCGTAGCCCAAGAAGAACCGCACGGCCTGGAGGTCCACCGTCGCCCGCGACATGAGCTGGCCGGTCTGCTGCGAGTCGAAGTACCCGAGCTCGAGGGACTGGAGATGGCCGTAGACGCGCCCGCGCAGGTCATACTCGACGCCGAGCGACACGCGGCCGGCGACGACCCGCCGCACGGCGCTGAACACCATCCGTGCGACGCCCGCGCCCACGATGGCGAGAGCGAGCGGCCACAGGACGAGCTCGCCGGCGCTGATCCGGTCCACGGCGCGGCCGACGAGGTAGGGGATGACCACTCCGCTGGCCATGGCCACCGCGGCCAGCACCAGGGAGGCGATCACGCCGAAGCGGTAGGGGCGCAGGAACGCGAGCAGACGCCAGAAGACCCTCATGCACTCACTCTAGGTTCGCCCGGGCCCCCGGCCGCCACGGCTCTCTCAGGCGGCGAGCCGGCTACGGACGGCCTCCACGCGGAAGTCGAAGATGGCCTCGACGTCGCGGCGGACGAAGAGCGCGTGCGCGAGGTCCCCGAGCGGCCCGAGCGGGAGCCCGTAGCGCACCGAGTCGCGCATCAGCGTCCCCCCGTTTCCGTCGGGCTCGAACTCGTGTACGTGGTGCCACAGCGCGTAGGGCCCCGACACCTGCACGTCCACGAAGCGAACGCCGGGCTCCCATACCTCGATGCGCGTGAGCCAGCGGACCGGCGCGCCGTGCAGCCGCAGCCGGTAGGCGATCAGCGTGCCCGGGGCCATCGTGATCGGCTCGGCGCTCACCACCCTGAATCCCAGCCAGGGCGGGGTGATCCCCTCGAGGTTGCGGGCGTCGGCGAAGAACTCGAACGCGACGTCCGGCGGCTCGGGCAGCCGCTGCTCGCGCTTCAGGACGTGCAGGCGCACTCAGACGCTACGGACGAGCGCCCCGGCGGGGTCGCCGCGCGCCCGGAGAGGGCGGCGCCGGGCTACTGCCCGAAGTGGCTCACGTCGTCGGCCTCGAACCTGAACATGACGCGCACCTCGCCCTCCGAGCGGAAGGGGTACTTCTCCTCGCCCAGGTACTTCATGGCCATCGCGTCGATGTGCTCGTCGGCGCCCTCCTGGGTGTCCTCGACGAGGTGGGCCTTGATGGAGACGAACTCATAGGGGTTCTCCATGTTCTGCACGGTCAGGTTGACCCGCGGGTCGCGACGCACGTTCGCCGGCCAGGCCCGTCCCTCGGCGCTGTTCAGCACCACGCGGTCGCCCTGCACGTCCACCCACACGGGGCTCACCGCGGGCGTGCCGTCCTTGCGCAGCGACCCGACGTGACAGAAGTTCGGCGCCTCGAGCAGCTCTCGCGCTCGTCCCTCGATCGCCTCGGCCATCTCCGCGTTCCCTTCTCCGTGGGCAGGAGCGGCGAGCATATGCGCTCGGCCCAAGCCGGGGGCGGGTCTAGGAGCCCCGGTCGGCGTACCGGCGCCGCGCCCGCAGGATGCTCTCGACGGCCTCCTCGCGCGGGAACCAGCCGTCCACCTTGACCACCTTCCACTCCGGGGTCTTGTAGACCGCGAAGAACAGGGAGAGCTCGTCCCGAAGCGACATGGGAAGGTCGTCGAGCTGCTCCATGGCGCTCCAGTTCGGATCGGTCCTCGGCACGCAGAGCACCTTGTCGTCGACGTTGGCCTCGTCGCGCATCTTGAACAGCGCGATCGGCTTGACCTCGATGAAGCAGCCCGGGAAGGTGGGCTCCGACACCGCGACCACCGCGTCGAGCTCGTCGCCGTCGCTGGCGATCGTGTCCGGGAAAAACCCGTAGTCGGTCGGGTAGCCGAGCGAGGAGAACAGCCGCCGGTCGAGCTTCAGCGCTTTGTGCTCGTGGTCCCACTCGTACTTGTTGTGCGATCCCCTCGGGATCTCGATCTTGACGTAGAGGGGGTCGGGGAGCTCGTCGTCGGCCATGGAGGCGGGACGGAGGCCCGCGAGCGCACCCTACACGCCGTCTACCCTCGCTCGATGCTGCTGTTCCTCGAGGTGCTCGGGGTGCTGGCGGGGGCCGTGCTGCTGGCCGCGCTCGCGGGGCAGGGCGTCTCGCGGCGTTCGTTCGCGCTCGGCGCGGCGCTGGTCCCGGCCGCGCTCGCCTGCGTGCTGCTCGGCGCGAGCCTGTGGCCCACCACCCGCAACATCCTCGCCGAGCGGGCGCGCAACGCCGCCATCCCGCCGGCCGAGGCACAGCTCGCGCCGGGCCGCAGCGCCGACGTTGAGGTCGAGTTCGTCGAGTGGGCACGAGAGCGCATCCCACCTGGCGCGACCATCCACGTGCTTCCGGGCGACGAGGAGGGCTTCCAGTGGATCACCTACCGGCTGCTGCCGAGCCTCGCCGTCGACCGTCCCGAGGAGGCCGAGTGGCTCGTGTTCTACGACCGTGAGCCCGACGACGAGGACTATCCCTCCGAGGACTTCGACGACCCCGAGCGGTTCGAGGAGGGCTTCGCCGTGGCGGAGCGCGACGAGTGACGCTCCTCCACCTCCCGTCCTTCGGCATCGACGCCCTGCTGCTCGTCGCGGGCCTCGGCCTGCTCTGCGGATTCAGGCTGCTCCCGCGCTCGCCGCTGAGGATGCTCGCCGCCGCGGGCCTCGCCTTCATGGCCGGCACGGCCGCCGTGCTCCT